>CAZBRH010000001.1:0-2789 GCA_964494245.1 uncultured Planctomycetota bacterium
CCTGCCCGCATCCCCTCTGTCCGTGCCTCAAAACACCACATCGCAAATGCCTCCCAGCGGTTTGCGCTTGCGCGGCGCTCTTTTTCTGTTATTCTTGGCGCTAATGAAGGGCGCTTGGGCCCGGCCGGAGGGGCAGTGTCGCGCATGCGTATGTATCTTCCGACACTGATTGTCGAAAGCCGTCAGATCGAAGGTTCCCCGCCGTCGCTTTACAAAATCCCTCCTGGCTCGGCCAGAGAGGGGATCGCGCCCGATCTCCCACTGAGCGAAATCAAGGGATGGCCGCCAGATGGGCGGCCAAGTGCCCGCGATACGGTGGCGCCTATTAATATGTCCGCGCCAATAATAAAACAGGTGTTGCCAGAAAAAGGAGGTCGTCCATGGCTAGAAGCACTCGCGGTCTGATTGTCTTGACGGTTTGGGCGATTGCCGGTTGGGCGGCGAGGGGCGAGGGGGCCGGGGCTGACACGCCGAAGGTCGTTCCGAAGCGCGAACACCTCGCGTTTGCAAGCGATGTTGAGTCTCTGGACGGGCCGGCGCTCGAGGCATTAGGTTCGGGCAAGGGGGCGTTGCCGACGACCGATGCCGAAGGCAACCTGTATCTGATATGCAAGTATTCGACGTGCCACATCCGATGTATTCGTGCGGATGGCTGGGTCGAAACCATTGCGGGAGACGACCGCTGGCCGGGAAACCTGAAGCTGGCGGAAGGGCCTGCCGCGTATTTTGCAAACCGCTGGATGGGGCCGCAGGCAGGGGATTACTCGAAGCCGCCGGCGCTCATCACCGTTTATGGCCTTCCTCTGAAGGGTAAGGGGAGCATCTATTTCTACTGGCCTGGGCAGAGCCCGTACCGGATTTATCGTGACGAGGAAAAAGGGAATCGATGGTGGTTCAAGCTCGTCGGGGCGCCCGGCAAGGCGAAGCCGCCGACATCCGTCGGTCAGGTCGCCAAGGTGGAGGAAACGGACCTGACGGGGGCGGTCATCGGGAAGGACTTTATCGCGTGGCAGGGGAACCTGTACCTTTTTGACGAGGCGAAGCAGGAGTTGAAATGCGTCCACCTGCTCGCCGATTACTGGCCCAAGATGATGGCGGCGTATAAGGAGTGGGCCGGTGAAGAGGATAGCAGGACGAGCCGCGGGCCACAGCCGTTCGAGCATGTCGTTCGCGCTGACGACGGCGCGTTTTACATGGTGAACTACTGGTACGGGCCGCCGAAGGGGGTCTTCATGATTTCTGCCGACGGGAGCCGAGTGGAGCACATTGTCGCCGACAACAGTTGGCGGCTGAGGGGCCAAGGGGTTGGCGGCAACCGAAACGGCGCGGGGCTGGAGACGACCTGGCACTGCGGCCCCGCGGAGCTTTCGACTTCGGGAAATATCCTGTTCCTGCACTCGATTGACTCCTCGGCGGTGCGTCGCTGGAAGGACGGGCGGGTTTCGGCATTGTGCCATGACGGGGAGTGGCGGGAAACGCCGGCAGGGGGACGTGGTGGACGAGGCGAGGAGTCTGTCTGGGGAAAGCACTACCAGCCGGGGGTCACCGGCGTGAACTACATCTACATCACCTATCCCGGAGAAGAGAACGGAGGGGACAGGAGGGTTCTTCGGTTCGGGCCAGTGGATTTCAGCAAGGCGACAGTAGGCGCTTTGGCTCCCCCTTTGGCCAAGAAAGCAGATTAGGGAAGGAGACAGACTATGAGACGAGGATGCGTTGCTGCAATGTGCGTGGTGTTGTGGGCGGCGGTCTGTGTCGCCGCTGACGTGGGCGCCCCGATCGAGGTGGCGCCCCAGGCGAAGGAGACGCGCAACCAGACGTGGGCCTCGGCCGCCTGGTCCGAAGGTGGCAAGTGTTGGCTGGTTGTCTGGCGTGAGGGGTATCTGAACGAGCAGAACGCCGATATTTGGTGTGCGCGCGTCTCGGCGGACGGCAAGGCGCTTGACCCCGCTGGCATCCGGTTGACGGCGGAGGAAGGGATGAAGGACCGGCCGCGTGTGGCCTCCGACGGGAAAAACTTCCTTGTGGTCTGGGAGGACATGCGCAACGGAAAGGACTGGGATGCCTTTGGCGCGATTGTGTCGTCCGATGGCGCTATTGTGGGGGACAAGCCGTTTCTGCTGGCTGGCGGCGAACACAATCAGTGCCGGCCGGACGCCGCGTTCGCCAAAGGCAATTATCACGTGCTGTGGATGGCCTACGAGGACGGCGTGTATGGAATTCGCGGGACGCGGGTTTCCCCAGACGGCAAGGTGCTCAGTGGCAACCCCGTCGTCGTGGCCTCGGTCAAAGCGGCCAAGCCAGATAATCCGGTGAATGTGACGTTGCCGGTGATTGCGGCGAATTCGGTGGGGGACTTGTTGTCGGCGTTCCACGTTCGCGATGCCTATCGGGTCGTCTATCTGGCGCGCCGACCGATCGACGCGGCAACCGGAGAGCCGAGTGGAGCGGCCCCAGCGGCGACGGGCGAAAAGAACTCGCCCGGCGGGCGAGGGTGGGGCGGGCGCGAGCGCACAGCGGCGCTGGCGATGGGGCCGGACGGCGCCATAACCGTTTGCAGTGTGGAAACAACGAGGTCTCCGAACGACGCTATTGTCAGCCGCCTTTCGAAGACAGGCGAGGTGCTTAGCCAACAGGAGTTAGGGGCAGGCACCTTGGGCATCAAGGACCCGTTCAAGCCGATTGCGGCCCGCTTCGCGGTGGCTTTCACGGGGCAATCGTTTCTGGCTGTTGGCGAGGTGTTGAACAATGTAGGGGACCCGAGGCGACCGGGCGGAGGGGAGCGCTAT
>CAZBRH010000001.1:2812-9415 GCA_964494245.1 uncultured Planctomycetota bacterium
CATCACGACGGAGGGAACCGCTGACGGGGAACCGTTCGCTATATCGGGCGAGATGGGCAAGGAATGCGTGCTTCCGTCCGTGGCGGCGGGTTCCGATAGCACGTGCCTTGTGGTGTTCAGTGAAATCCGCGGGGTGGATGACGTCAAGGTCCTTGCGCGCCTACTCCGATGACGGGCTATCTGAAGGAGCGATGGCTATGAGGAGGCAGGTAATTGCGGCGTTGCTCGCCGGTCTGGTTGCCGGCGTGATGGCGGTTTCCGTTTCGCGGGCGGGGGAGCAACCGCTTCCGGCGGCCGCGGCGGAGGGCGGCCATGTCCCGCGTCGGGAACACTTTGCATTTCTCAACGTGTATGAGTACTTAGACGGCCCGCGCCTCGAGGCCATGTCGGGCAAGTCGCCCAACATTTCGTGGGACGACGAAGGCAACATGTATTTTTTCTCCACACTCTGGTATGGCGCGATCCGCTGCATCCGCACCGACGGCCGGGTTGTGACCATTTCGGGCAACGATTACTGGATGCCGGTGCTGCCCCTTACCGAAGGCCCGGCTAGCGCGCTCCCCCATCCCGCCGGCGGCACGGCGAAGAACTACAGCTATCCGAGTGGCGGGATTGCGGTTCAGGGCATGCCGGACCAGGGTGCGGACAAGGGATGCATCTACGTTGCGGCGGCCAGCGGCGGCGTTGATCGGGTGTTTCGCAACAAGGATCACGGCGGGCGCTGGTGGTTCCAACGCATTATGGGCACGGGGAAGGCGCCGGTGCCGAGGAAGCGCGGAACATCGGTCGCCGCGATGGACGTAGCCCTGGGCTGGGTGTCCCGGCTGGAGATTGGCCGCAACGGAAAGCTGCAAGTCTTCGCCAAGGGATCGTTTCTGGAGTACGAGAACGGCCAGCTTGTCTGTCTTCTCGGCCCGGACGATTATCTGGGGAAGGGCGGAGAGGGTCCCAAAGCGCCCTGTTCGGAAGGATACCTCGGCAGCGATGGCTCGTTTTACCTGGGAACCTACTACGACGGCGAGGGCTACGGCGGAAAGGGCACGGCCATCTACAGGGTGATGGTTTCTTCCGACGGCATCAAGGTGGAACCGCTTGCCAAGAGCCAGCGGGGTGTGCAGGGCGGAGACGCCATGACGGAAGCTGGCTGGCATTGCGGGCCGCACCTCGCCGCTGGTTGGAACGAGGCGCGCTATCAGCCGCCGGGCGTCTTGCTCACGAGTTCGCACGACGAGGCGGCGTTGCGCCGCATCATGGACGGGCGGAGCGCGATGCTCTGCAATGATGGGGAATGGCGCGAGCTTGTGGGGAACCGTAATCGCAATACGCCGCTCTGGTTCCACATGTGGCGGATCGGCCCGAATGGCACCGGCTACCAAATCTACTCAGGGGGAGATTGGTTTTCGGATCAGCGGCTTTACCGCATCACGGGCATCGACTATGCTCGGCCAACCGTGAGATAGACCGTAAGGAGACAAGTGATGACCAGAACGACGACAATATGTCTCGCATTCTGCGCGGTGCTGGGACAGGTGGCCTCCGGCGCCGGGGCCGCCGTCGGCAGCGCCATCGAGGTCGCGCCGCGTGTCGCGCAGACGCGCTCGCAAATGTGGCCCCGTGCGGCTTGGTCAGAGGGCGCGAAATGTTGGCTCGTGGCCTGGCGCGAGGGGAACACCAACGAACTGGCGACCGACATCTGGTGTGCGCGCGTTTCTGCCGACGGCAAAGCGCTCGATCCGGAAGGCATAAAGGTCTGCGCTGCCGACGACAATCAGGAACGGCCCTGGGTGGCCTCGGACGGCAAGGATTTCCTGCTTGTATGGGAAGACTTCCGCAACGGCAAGGACTACGACGTCTATGCCGCGCGGGTATCGGCCGAAGGCAAAGTGCTCGACCCAGGCGGCTTCCTTGTTGCTGGCGGAGACCACAACCAGTGCCATCCAGTTGTGACCTTTGCTGGCGGCAATTACTACGTCGCATGGCAGGGCTTTGAGAGCGCCGGTGGACGTTATCTCTTGTATGGCGCCCGCGTCTCGTCCGATGGCAAGATGCTGGATGCGAAGGGGGTGGTCATCAGTCCATCCGGCGGCGTCCTTGACGATAAGGCCAGCGCGTACAACCCAGTCATTGCTGCAGCAGGCAACCGCATTCTCGTGGGACATCTTCTCGCCGCGGGCGGAACGGGGATGGCGTGTCATGCGGGCGTTGTGAGCGTGAACGCTCAAACTGGCCTTCCCGACGGGAAGCCGCAGGTTCTCGGAGCGGCCGAGCAGCGCCTGCCGGCTTTGGCCTATGGTGCTGCGGGCGGCCTCTTTGCTGCGCCGCTGGGCTTGTCAACGAGGAGCACCGGCCTCCGCTTGTATGCGCTCGACGACAGCGGGGCGGGGACGGGCGCCGCCGCTACGATCTCCGGCTCGACGAGGAGCGGGCTGGCGCCGCTCTTTACCCTCGCTCTTGACGGCCAGAGATACCTGTTGACCGTGGACCGGCCGGTCGCAGCGAAGAGCGGGCAGCAGATCAAGGTCTTCGGTCTGTTCATGCCAGCGGACGGTAAGCCGCTGCCGGACGGGGACATCAAGGACGAGGAATTTGCTCAGCGCGGGTTCGAGATCGCGGGCGAGGGCGAAAGGAGCCAGATGCAGGGCTTCGCCTGTACTGGACCGAAGGGCGAATGCCTGGTTGCCTATGTCGAGGTGCGCGGGGCAGACGACGTCAAAGTCATGGCGCGCGTGGTCAAGTAGGGGAAGCCCGATGGCGGCGAGGACTTCTGCGCGGGACCTGGCGGTCAACGGCGGCGCGAAGGCGATTACGAAGTTCGAAGGCCGTGGCAAGCCCAAAATCGGGCTGGATGAGTTCATGGCGCTCGCCGACACTTGGGGCTACAGCGAGGCCACTCTTGCAAAAATGCGAAAGCTCCTCGAAAAAGACCCCGGCGGGAAGAACCCACACCTGGCGCGATACTACAACCCGCGGCCATCGAAGGTTGCGGCGTTGGAGGCCTGCGCCCGTAAGCTCTTCGGGGTGAAATACGCGCTCGGCGTGAACTCCGGCACGTCGGCGTTGAGCGCGGCCTATGTCGCTTGCGGCATCGGCCCCGGCGATGAAGTCATTGTCCCCGCCTTCACGTTCTTCGCAACCGTCGCGGCGATTATCACGTCGAAGGCGATACCGGTCGTTGCCGAGATTGACGAGTCGCTCAGCATCGACCCGGCGGACATCGAGCGGAAGATCACGCCGCGCACAAAGGCCATTGTTCCCGTCCACATGGTCGGCAACTGCTGCGACATGGACCGCATCATGGCTATCGCGCGAAAGCACAAACTGATCGTCATCGAGGACAACGCGCAGGCGTGCGGCGGGAGCTACAAGGGTCGAATGCTTGGGACGATTGGCGCAATGGGCTGCTTGAGCATCAGCACGTGGAAGATCACCGGCGCCGGTGAGGCGGGACTCGTCGTGACCGACGACGAGTGGCTCTACATCCGCGCGCAGAACCAACATGACACAGGGGCGTGCTGGCGGCCGGACCGCTACGCCGTCGAACGCCGCCCCGGCGAGCTTTTCTGCGGACACAACTTCCGCATGTCCGAGCTCGAAGGTGCCGTGAACCTCGTCCAGCTACAGAAAGCGAAGGCACAGGCGAAGCGGTATAACACGAACATGCGTCGCATCGCCAGCCGGCTGGCCGAGTTCCCCGAGACGAAACTCCGCCCAAGTAATGACATCGCGGGCGACGTCGGATACAACCTCATCCTGCTCGCGAAGGACGCTTCAGCGGCGGCGGCGCTCACTGAGGCGCTCAAGGCCGAGGGCGTGCCGGCCGTGCGGCGCGGCCCCGGCTCCGCACGCGACTGGCATATCTACAAGTACTGGGAACACCTGATGGGACGGAAGACGGCGACGCCCGAGGGCTGCCCGTTCACCTGCCCATATTATGAAGTTCCCCCGCCAGAATACCGTGAAGACATGTGCCCGCGAACGCTCGATCTGCTCGACCGAGCGGTCTTCATCCAAGTAAACCAGTGGTGGACGGCGGGGGACTGCCGTGCCGTCGCGGCTGCCGTGAATAAGGTGTGCCTCATCCTTGGCTAAAGAGAGGAAGCATGACGACGTATTTGGCGGCTTACGACGTCGAGCACCCCGACTGCCTTGCCGCACTCCGGTCCATTGTCCGCGTCCACGAGAAGCATAACATGCCGGGCACTTGCTTCATCGTCGCGCAGCTTCTGGATAGACAGGGGGCCGAATACCGCGCGCTGCTTGGCGGGCACCCGCTCTTCGAGATCGCCTGCCACTCATACACCCACATGCTGCTCAGGGATCATCCGCTCTGCGGCAAAGCCGGCCCGAAGGAACAACACGAGCGCGAGGTCGTTGCGAGCAAGAAGCGGATTGAGGACCACTTCGCCTGCGCAGTCGAGGGCTTTCGCGCCCCGGTCAGCTTCGAGGACGGTCTGGCGGGCGATCCCGACTTGCTCCGGCTGTGCGAGCGGGCCGGATACGGCTACACAAGCTGCCTCGCCTGGGCGCCCGGATGCAAGCTGCCCGCGCTCATCCGCGACCCGTTCTCCTACGCCGCGCAGGGCCACCCCGGGCTCTGGGAAGTGCCGCCCTGCGGCTGGCACGACAACGTGATGAAGAAGGGCAACTGCTCTTTCGGGCCGATTCCCGTGCAGCTTTCGCCGCACCCGTATCCCGAGATTGAGCTGACCGGCTACATCGAGTCGCCCGAGGCCGAGGCCGCGCTCGACGCCAAGCTCATCAATCGCGCCGTGCGGATGAACGCGCGTCACGTCTTGCTCGTCTGGCACCCGTGGAGTCTCGGCAGGTTCGACCCGGAGATGTCGATGGTAGACCACGTGTTCTGCCACGTGCGGGATTGCGATCTGGCGGTTGCAACACTTGCGCAATATGTGGACGCATTACGAGCAGGATGAAGGCAAAGGCCGGGGCGCACATGGGAACGAGTCCGAGACGAAAGTCGGCTTTTGTGTTTGGGAACGAATGTGGTATTCTCACGCAGGACGCAGGTGCCGCCGCGGGCGGTCGCTGCGCGGCGAAAGCGTGTGCTAGCTATAGGAGGAGAAACGGATGAACAGGTTCCTCGGAGTTGCGCGGTGGCCGGCGATTGCACTGATGATGGGTCTTGCTGGCGCGGCGTGCGCCGCAGAGGGCGAAAAGACGCTCTTCAGCTTCGAGTGGGAGGAAGTCGAGAAGATACCTCCGGGGAAAACGGGGATGGCAAAGCTGAACGAGGACGGCAGTTTCGTCTTCTTTCCTGCGGAGCCGATGCTGTGCACGAAGGAGAAGGCGTCGGAGGGGAAGTATTCGTGCAAGGTTGTCGAGAAGGTGGCGCGCGGGTTCTCCGACATCTATGCGGGGCGGCTCGAGATGTTCAGGTTGCCGTTCTACAGGTTGTGGGATTTGCATGCGGGGGAGCCGCAGGCGAACCTGCTGCTTGGACAGCTCTTGAACACCGGGGGCTGGTACCACCTCGTTCTGCCGAAGGACTGGACGGGGTATGACCTGCTGCGGGTGGACGTATGCGTCGAGACGGCGGAGCAGGTGCGCCATCTGATGCTGGAGGTCGAGGACAATCTGGTGGAGCCGCCGGTGTCGGTGACGTTCGATGCGCCGCCGGCGGGGAAGTGGGTGACGTTGGAGATGGATTTGGGCAAGGCGGTGGAGGAGCGGAAGCTGGATTTGAGCAACATGGCTCACATCTGGGTGCGGGTGGTGATGAAGGAGGAGCACTTGAGAGAGAGTTCGCGGCGGATGCACCAGTTGGTGCGGGACCCTGCGGGTGCGGAGGAGTTGGAGAAGCTGCGGTTTCGTGCGTATGTGGACAACATTCGCTTGGCGAAGAAGGGCGTAGCGTCGGCATATCCGGTGCTCGAAGGCAAAAGGAGTGTTTACACGGCAAAGCTCCCGCGGTCGTATGGGGTGGAAGAGCATATGCTGCGGGACGAGTTTCCGAAGCCGTTCGTGATTCCGGGGGAGCTTCCGCCGGTCGCACAGAGCAAGTTCTGGGTGAACCTGATGCAGCGTCCGGTCGTGGTTCCAGCGAAGGCGGAGCTTCCGGCGGAGAAGAAGCCGGAACTGCCGAAGGGACCGATCAAGCAGATGCCGCCGTCGGTTGCTCCGATTCGGGATATGATCGTCAAGGGTTGTCTGGACAACAATCCTGCGAACCAGAACATCTACAATTCAGTGCGGCTTTCGTGCGTGGCGGCCGCACACCCCGAGCATATCCTCGTTGGTTTCTACATCTTCGATATGGGTTCGCTTCGTGCGAGTCGGACGGCGCAGGTGCCGTTGGGCCGGTGGTGCACGGCGGCGATCGCGACAGTGGACGGCAAGATGTGGAAGGGGCTTGATGGAAGCGACTGGCCGACGGTGATGGGCGGCCACATCAGCAAGGTGCCGCCGCGGCAGGTAGACTTGGGCGGCAACATCGGGGGCGTTTGGCAGTTCGGCTGCGGGGCGCTGGGCGGGGTAGGCGCGTGCGACTATCCGGTGGACATGATGTTTTTTGTGCGCTCGGTGCTGACGGAAAAGGGGTATGTGGAAAGTTCGTTGAGTGCTTGATGCAAAGTAGCGATGCTT
>CAZBRH010000001.1:9425-18137 GCA_964494245.1 uncultured Planctomycetota bacterium
GAAGTTCTTCGTTTCGGGGGACCCGCGACATTGCCACAACGTCGGGTCGAGCGATTTGGTCATGGCGCCGTCGGGCAGAATCTGGGGCACATGGGCGGGGGTCGATAGATTTTCGTCTGGCCGGTTTTCGGGAATCATAAGGGGCAAGAGCACTTGGCTCTACTATTCGGATGATGGTGGTGTCACGTGGCTCAGCTGGCGTGGCGCTGGGTTCAACGGGGTGATACCGTTTGTGGGCGACCGGCAGGTGCGGGTGGTGCCGTATCGGGGACACGTGGCGGTGTTCGGAACGAAGGGCTGGGCGGCGTTTGACGGCAAGGAGTGGTCGAAAGTTCAGCCGATGGGGTTGGGGCCTTTGCTGGGCGACGTGGTCTCGTGTGGCGACGACATTTTTGTTTATGGCGGCACTGGGCCGGCCAAAGTCTACGACGGCAAGGAATGGAAGCCGTTCGCAGTGCCGGGCCGCAAGGGTGCTCGTGGCCAGATCGCCGTTTGCGGGTGGAAAAAGGTGGTCTTCATCGAGCCGGACGACACCGGGAAAAAGTTGCTGATGTGGCAGAAAGAGGGCGCGGAGTGGCGGGGGCCCAAGGAACTCCTTTCCGAAGAAAAGCCCATTGTTCAGCTGCGGGTTCAGCGTTACGCTCCCGAGAACTTCGTCCCGGTGGCCTACATGTGCACGAGCGGCGAAGAGCTCCCGAAGCCGGCGGAAGGCGAGAGAACCTTCGGGCCTTATGGGTTCAACAACTATCCACCGAGCGGCACGTCGCACGAGCCGTGGATCAAGGTGCTTGTGGTTCCTGTTGAAGAAAACTGAGAGAGAACAATGGGCACAAGATTAGGGCGCGGCATCGCATGCAGATTCCTTGCGCAAGCGTCTTGGATTTTGGCCGCGGTGTTCGCAGCGGCTGGCGAGGTCAGCCAGACTGCTGCGAAAATGGAGCGCTTTGGCTTTGCAACTGATGTTGACTATCTCGATGGCCCGGAACGCGAGGCGATTGGGTCGGGACGCGGGACGTTTACCACCATCGACACCGATGGCAACTTGTTCATCGTGAACCAGCACATCACGGCCGTCATTCGCTGCCTGCGCGCCGACGGACGCGTCGTGACCATCGCCGGAGACGACCGCTGGCCCGGCAACCATAAGTTGGCTGAGGGGCCGGCCGCCTATTTGATGAGCCGGGGTTGGCCGGGAATGGCGGGGCTTTACACCCGGCTTGGCGGTGTCATCGTCGCTTATGGCCTTCCGCTGAACGGGGAAGAAAGAGGGCGCCTCTATTTCTACTGGCCTGGTGAAATGCCGCACAAAATCTTCATGCGAAAGGAAGACGGCCGCTGGTGGTTCCGGAGGTTGGGACAACCCGGCAAGCTGAAGCCGCCGACGGTCGTGGGCCAGAAAGTCAAGCTGGACGAAACAGACCTCACGGATGCGAGGATTGGAAACGGGTGTGTGGTTTGGGGCGGCAACGTCTATCTGTTGGACGAAGCGCGGGGCGAAATGACCTGCGTGCTGGTGCTGCGGGACTACTTTCCCAAGGCGCTCGCGTTGTATGACCAGTGGCGGGGCGGCGGGTCCGGGCAGCGGCCCGCGGAAATCAAGGTTCCCGACAACATTGTGCGTGCGGACGACGGAGCCGTGTACGTGGTCTATTACTGGCGGGGACCGCCGCACGGTGTGTTCCGAATCCTGCCCGACACCATCCAGGTCGAGCACATCGTCGCGGACAACAGCGGCAGAATGAAGGGCCTTGGGGCCAATCGTGACGGTCGCGGCTTGATGACCACATGGCACGGTGGGCCTGCGGACGTTTACACTTCAGGGAGTGTTGTTTTTCTTCATTCCATAGATTCACAAGTGGTGCGGCGCTGGCTGAATGGTCGTGTGTCCACCCTTTGTCATGACGGCGAATGGCGCGAAACGCGTGGTAGAGCGCCGGGCGAAGCGGCAGTCTGGGCAGGGTATTATCAGCCGTCGCCCGGCGGCGCCGGATACATCCACATCACACACGCTGGACAGGAAAGCGGCGACAACCGCTTCTACAAGATTGGCCCGATTGATTTCGGGAAGCCAACGGTAGGACCCTTGCAAACGGATATTCCGGCCGTCGGCAGAGAGGACGGTGCACCGAAGTGAAGCGACATGCCGCTGTCTGAGCGGCGCGCGTCCATTGATGTTTGCGATCCTGGCGGCGAAGTCTCCCGCCATCGAATAGTTCCATCACACGTGAAGGAGAGAAGGCGGCCATGCTGAGGAAGTGCATGCTTTGCGCTTTGCATTTAGTGCTGGCGGTCGGCGTTGCCTCGGCCGAGGAAACGGCAATACTCACCGAGGGGAGCGTCTGGCGGAGCCACGTGACCTTTTTCCCGGCGGTGGTGAGCGGAGGAAAGAATGCCCGGATATACGGCAATATCACTGATGAGACGCCGCCTCCACCAGCAGGATGGACGCGGCCGGACTTTGACGATTCCGGCTGGACATGGTGGCGGGAACCGAGCCGGGACCTCACGTTGAGACTCCGCGAAGAAAAGGAGAAGGACAGGTTCGTTTGGGACGAGAACGCCCCTGATACGGGCGTGCCGCTTTACAGCCCCGGCCAATATGGGCTGGGCCGCTCGATAGGCATCGGCCTGCACTGCCTGCGCGGCAGGTTTTACGTGGAAGAACCGTCCAAAGTTGGCGGCGTGCGTCTGACGGTCGAATTCCGAGGCGGCTTGGTTGTTTACGTGAACGGGCAGGAAATTGGTCGGGCGTTCTTGCCGCAGGGGGAAAAGATTGAGCCGAAGACGATGGCAGCGGAGTATACGGAGGACGCATTCGTCAATCCAGAGGCCGAGGCCAAGAAGCTCCCAAGAAGCAAGCACCCGATGGTGGATGGTGTTCTTTTGGAGCCGGAGTTTCTCAAGCGATTGAACGCCAGAATCCGTCGGCTCGATGTTTCAATTCCAACATCGCTTCTCACAAGGGGTGTGAACGTTTTGGCTTTGGAGTTTCACCGTGCGCCGGCGAATCCGGCCGGCAGCGACAAGCCGGACAATAGTTGGAGCATGTGCGGCCCGGTGCGCGTGCGGCTTACCGGTAGCGGGGCGGTTGTTTCGTCGGTCGGACGGCCTCGGGGCTTTCAGGTGTGGAACGTCAACGCGCTCACACGGATCAGTCCTTTCGGCTCGGTTTCGTCTGAGCGGGTCGACCAGGGCGCCGTGATTCCCTACGAGCGGCTCCCGCTGACTTGGGGGGATCCCCTTGCGCCGCTTGTCCCAGTTCGCCTTGTCGGACCGCGAAATGGGTTCTGCACGGGCCAAGTGGGGGTAAGTTGTGATACGGCGATCAAGGGGCTAAAGGCCTCGGTAGGCGACTTGGTGCGGAAAAACGGCGGCGGACGGATTCCCACGGAGGCCGTTCAATGCTTATACATGACGATGCCAGCCCAGCCGTTTGTGCATACTACCTCGCCCTCTGTCTCGTTTGTTGACGCTCTTTATGAGGCCGCGCCGGCAGAGATACCGGCCCGCTCTGGCGATAAGGTTGCTCCCTGGGTGGATTATGCCAATCGGCATCTTCCAACTTGGGCGGATGAGGGGGCGGCGGCCGCCGTGTGGGTCAAGGTAAAGGTGCCTGCGGATGCCCAGCCGGGCGAATACCACGGCACGTTGACGGTATCCGCAGAGGGGCACAAGCCGGTGCCTGTCGGATTGGCGCTGACGGTTGCCGATTACGTTGTGCCGGAACCGAAGCGCTGGGTGTCTCACGTCGGCGCGCCGCATTCGACAGATACGCTGTCGTTTTGGTACAAGGTCCCCCGCTGGTCCGAAGAACACTGGAAGCTCATTGAGAAGACGATGCGTTATATGGGGGAAATCGGTGCAAAGTCTGTATTCATACCCCTGCGCGTGCGGACGTGGATTGTCAACGAGGAGACGTTGGTTTACTGGGTGAAACAGCCGGACGGCAGCTTCAAATATGATTACCGTGTTTTCGACCGCTACATGGGTTTGGTGCGGAAATACCTCAACCCGGATGTCTATTGCCTCTACTGTGCGGACTTTGCTGGCGAAGGGGGCCAAGCCGAATTTTCGTTGCTGGACCCGGCGACCGGCAAGGTGGAAACGGCGAAGGGGCCGGAATACAAGCCGACGCCCGAAGCCGTCGCATTCTGGAAGTCCGTGGTCAGCGAAGTGATGGACCGCCTGATGAAGGCCGGGGTGAGCAAGGAAAGCATTATGCTCGGCGTGGCCTGGGAAGGCGGCGGAGCCACGCGGGGAGGTATCAACGAGAAGATCGAGTTGTTCAAACAAGTGGTTCCAGAGGGAATGAAGCTGGTTCAGGTAGCGCACTACGGTGGGGCGAGCCGCTTCGGCGGCGACATCCCATTCGGATATGTGATGAGCGTATGGGGGAACCAGACGGGGGTGAAGCCCAAGATGTTCGGAGCTAAGAACCTGCCGATGTTGGTTGCGAGGCACTACCGTTCTTCCAGCTTGATGGACGTTCGCCCGCTGGCGCCGCGTGCGATGATGCGGGCGTGCATGGAATACACGATGCGCGGGATGCAGGGAATGGGGCCGCTCGGCATGGACCTCTGGATTTTCGCGTCTGACCCGACAGGGCGTCGGCGGTATCCAGGACCCCTCGAGCAGCAGGGCGCTTCGAACCTCAGCATGAGCGTCATGGGCACGTCCGCGCTCCTTGCCCCCGGCCCCGATGGGCCGATCACCACGGCTCGATTTGAGATGTTCCGAGAGGGCTTGCAGGAATGCGAGGCGCGGATGGCGATCGAGTTGGCGCTGGCGGACGAGGCGTCGCGTGAGCGGCTGGGCGAAGCCCTTGCCACACGCTGCAGCGAGGTTATCAAGGAGCGCGACCGGCTCATCGACCTCGTGATCGCCAGCAGGGGATTCGGGCGCGCCGACGGATGGTTCTACTGGTTCATTTCTTCCGATTGGGAAGGCCGCGCGGCCAAACTCTTCAACTGCGCCGGAGATGTGACACGGGCGTTGGGAAAATAATGGAGGGCAGTGAAATGAAGACGGGAATCTGTTCTGTCGGGATGTTTGCGGTCGGTGCTGCGCTTCTTGCTGTCCAATTCGCCTGTGGCGGAGAAGCAGCCAACGTCGCTGATGACGCTCCTGTGATGCTGTTTCCCATCGTCAAAGGCGGCAAATGGGGATTCATGGACGAGAAAGGCAAGGTTGTAATCGAGCCACAATACGATGGCGCCGGGGATTTTTCCGAGGGTCTGGCGTGGGTCGGCAAAGGGCTGTTGCGGGGATACATCGACAAGGCCGGCGAGATGGTGATCCAGCCAAAGTTCGGTTGGGCGGCTGATTTCCACAGCGGGATGGCGGCGGTGTATGGGCATGGCGACGGGCGGCCGATCGGCGCGCGCGCCGCAGATATCTGGGGCGACGACCTCCAGATGTATACACCGGCGGCGTATTGCCTCCACATCGACAAGACGGGTAAGGTTATTGGCAGCGAGTGTTCGCCCATGGATTTCAGCGAGGGGAAGGCGTGTTTCAGGGGAATCTGCATCGGGCGGGACGGGAAGCGCATTCCGCACGACGCCGATGATATCCGGCCTTTTTCCGGAGGCGTCGCTGCGGCCAGGAAAGGCGATAAGTGGGGATACCTTGACCACTCGATGAAGTGGGTCATCGAACCCGCATTTCACATGGCCGAGGAGTTCTCGAACGGCATGGCTGCGGTGGCGATGGCCGACAAGCCCCCCTTGCGTTGGGGAGGACGTGAACTGAACGATTGGCTCAAGAGCGGCAAACTCAAGTGGGGGTATATTGATTCGTCCGGCAAGCTGGTTGTCGCTCATAAGTTCATGGCCGCGGGAAACTATTCGGAAGGTCTGGCCCCAGTTCGGCCGGAGACCGGTGGAAAGTGGGGCTATGCGGACAAGACCGGTGCGATAGTGATTGCTGCGCAATACGATTACGCATGGCCCTTCTCCGAGGGACGCGGGCGCGTGCTCGTGGGTGAAAAGTTCGGCTACGTCGACAAAGCCGGCAAGTTTGTCGTGGAGCCGAAATTCGATGCCGCATGGGAGTTCTCCAAAGGACTCGCGCGTGTCGGCATCGGGGACAAAGAGGGATATATCGATCACGACGGAAAATATGTTTGGGAGCCGACGGAGTGAACAAGCAAGTCGGAAACCGGGAAATAATCTTACGAGAGGAGCCAAACATGAAAGTGCATTGGTTCGCGGTGATGATGAGTGTGTTCGTGATGGCTTCGGTGGGCATTGCGGCGGAGAAGTCGAGCACCAGCCCACCAGCGGCGCCCGCGCCGGCAGTACTGTTTGATACGATGGCCGCGGTGCCGGACCCAGCGGACGGCGAGATACAGGTTCCTGGGAACGCTTGGACAAAGGTTCAGGAGGGGCAATTGCCGCCGAAATTCCAGGGCGATGCCGCGCTGGTCAATGACAAGGTGGCCGCGCTTGTCAGGAAGGACGGTAGCGGCGTTGATCTGTATGCAAAGGCGGCTCAGGGCTACGTGCGCCGCGCGCGGCTTGTCCCTGTGTTCGAGAACGCCCCCGTGCGCCTGGCAGATGCACGAGCGGTGGCAAACGACGGCGAATCTGTTGCTATTGAAGCGGGCGCTGGCGACGCGCTTCTCCGTTTCAGTGTCAGCGGCGTAGAGCCGATTGTGAAGACGACGCCGAAGGGGAAGGCGGCGGCTCTTCGCGTGGCGGCGCCATGTCGGCTGGCCGTGCTGCCGGATTTCTTTGCCGATGACTTGTTGCTGGACGCTCGGGAACTCCCTGTCGTCCGCACCGAGATCCCCGGCGGCAACATCCTGCTCTGCATGGTCGGAAATGGAAGGTCAATCGTCGCGGCGCTCAGGGACAAAAATGAGCAGGATGTGGAGGCGGTTCTCTCGGGAGAGGGCACAAGCCGGTTATTCGCCTCCTTTGATCTTCCCTTCGGCACGGGGGGCAGCGTCTGGGTGGCCATCTTGGAGCAACCGGGAATTTGGTATGCGCGGGAGTTTACGAAGGAAGAGATGCTGGCGGGCGTGCGCCTCGAAGATTGGGACATTCCGTTTTCGGCGAACTGGAAGGGGAATTTCATGCGGGAGGACAAGAACAGCGAGAGTCTTTCGCTTTCGCTGAACCGCCGCGCGCGGGGAGGAACCCTCGACAAGGGCGGTATAGAGAGAAAAGGTGGGAAGTTGACCGCCGCCGTCTCGGACGCAATCCGAGAGTTGGTCGAGTTCGGCCAGGAAAACCCCAGATCAGGAAAGGACTATGCTGCGAAGTATATAGGACTCCAGGGGGTCGGCGTCATCTACCCCATGACCCGGTCTAATGACACGCCGCTGACGCAGTTGTGCGTGGCGGATTTGATGCGCCTTGCCCTGGGCACCGGCCCCTGTGAATCTATTCTTGACTTGGACGCAAGACAGCCGACCAGCAAGGGCATCTTCACCTGTTCCTACGGCGGGATGTTCCAGCGGTTGCTTGCATTCGAGCCGCCTTATCTGGCGAAGGAGTATGCGAAGCGGATCAAGGAACAACGCTACTTTTTCCGCCGCGTGAACCGGAATGTCATGACGTTCGTCAAGAACATCCAGGACCGTATCAACGCTTACGTGGAGTTCGGCCTGCAAATGACGGCATATCTGGACGAGCAAGAGAAGAACCATCCGGAACTCGCGGACTTCATCGGGAAGGTGAAGGCCGAATGGGCGCGCCCCGTCTGGCAATACGGCAAGCCCTACGCCAACACCGAGAAGAGCACAAACGAGGCGATTGCAGCGCCGCTGGTCGCGGAGTTCGATAGGGCGACGCGGATCGATACTCCGGAACAGGCGAGAAAGGCCATCGGAGCCGCGCAGTTGCCCCATCTCGTCGGCGACCCCGGCGACAGGCGGTTGGCGAACCTGCGCCGAAAGGTCATGCTGATTCGGGCGATGGCCACGATGGAAGTCGCCCGCAACCCGGCCGTCAGCGAAGTCGCAAAAAAGGTTCGGACAATGGCGGATATGGCTCTTCGGAATCCGCACAGCTATGAGCGCGTGACCGTGTGGTGAAAAAGGACGTGGTTTTGCCGACAGCGTGCGTTGCTGTCCCGCGTCCACCGAGGGGAGGCCACGGCACAGGAACCAGTTGAAAGGAGCGGGGTTCTATGAGAAAGCTTCGTCCCGGCACCGCTGTCGTGGCTCTTGTCCTTGTTTGTGCAGCGGCCGCGGAGTGCGGTGGGGGCGGCGCGGAATGGTGGAAGCCGTATTCGCCCCCGTGCGTCGAACGAGAGAACGTCTTCGCGTTCAGGGAAAAACCGTCGGTTCGTTACGTCGGCAAGGACCGATACGAAATCACGTTTACGGTGGCGTCCCAGGGCGGTTCCCCGGACGGCGGGTATTGCGACGTGACGGTGAGCATTGTGGACCCGGACCCGGCGAAAGAACTCGTAAGGGGCCGCGGGGTTGTGGTGCGGCATCTCGCGAGCGGCGTGCTAGGGAGGAATGCGCCGCCGCCTTTCCAGAAAGACAGTCTTGCACAGAAGATTTACTGGAACGGGAAGAACGACCTGGGCGAATACGTGAGGGCGCCCGAGGCGCTGACCGTGCGAGTCTCGCTCGGACTGAAGCCGGAATACGCATATCGGCTGGGAGGGCGGAGTCCCCACAACCTTCCTGGATACGTCTGCGGCATAGCCGTAGGGCCCGAAGGTGCCGTCGTCTTCAGCAAGTATTGGCGCCTT
>CAZBRH010000001.1:18162-25625 GCA_964494245.1 uncultured Planctomycetota bacterium
CTCAACGGCGAATACGTCATGTCCATGCGGCCGCCGCCGGCCAATCTGTCGGAAGAAAAACTGACCGGGATGGGCTACGTCGAATACGAGCCGGGAAAGAAGGCGCTGCAAGCTCCGATGCTATACGACACGGTATCCGACCGCGGCTGGATGTTCTGGGGCGTGGACCACGGGGGTCTGGTGGACGTGCAGCCAGCGCTCTTTGACGGCAAGGTCTATTTCGTCGGGTTCAACGGCCAATTTCTCAATACGCCGGCCCCGCTCTACTACCTCAAGTTGGACGGCTCCACCGATTTCGCCGGCGTGCACGGCGTGCCGTTCTGCTTCACGCAGCAGAAGCACCCTCGACTGGTCGCGTCGCCAGACGGAAAGTGGCTCTACATGACGGGCGCAGGGTCGGAAGATCCGCTCGGAACGAAGAGCGCTCCCGTCTTGCTTCGGCGTGCGCGAGAGGGGAATGGCCTGGCTGAGGTCTTGGTCGGAAAGGAACCCGGAAAAGGTCCAAGGGGGATGCTGACGGCTTCGCCGGGAAGCGACAATGAATCGTTGAACGGGCCGGCCGGCGTTGACTGCGACGCCCAGGGGCGCATCTATGTCTGCGACCACCTGAATAACCGGGTGCAAGTGTTCCTGCCCGACGGGAAACATTTGAAGACGGTGCCCATCAGCCGCCCCGTTCTCATCCGCGTTCACCAGAAAACCGGCGCCATGTATGTGGTTCATGAGGCAACCGTGGAGGGGAAGAGCGTCGGTCGGGTCACCAAACTGGAATCGCTGGAGAATCCGCGGCAAGTTTTCCATCAGGACGGCGAGTTTGGGCTGATGTTTGCGTTGGACTCTTGGTCTCCGAAGCCGAGGTTGTGGCTGGCCGGCGGGGGCAATCTGGTAGGGGCCGGCTCGACGACTGCCCTGACGGGCATGCGGGGCGGCCTGAAAAGCGTGACCATCTACGAGGACGACGGAACGGGGCTGCGGAAAATAATGAACTTTGACGAGCGGGCCAAGGCCGACGACGGGCCGCACTATTACGGGCGCTGGCGAGATGAACACGGCGGCAGCGGCGGCAGCACCCGGATTGACTGCGATCCCATCCGGGAACGTGTGTATTATCACACGAATCTCATGTTCGATCTTCCGACGGGCAAATTTTTGGGCTGGTGGAATGCGACGGACCACCGAACCATCGTCGAGGATATTACGTTTGATCGTAGGGGATATATGCATATCCATTTCAACCCGTACTTCTATCTACAAGGCGTCGGAAGGGTCGATCCGTCGCGCCCGAGGGCATACAGAAGCGCGGATTTCGAAGGCCACGCAGAGTATTATCCCGAGGTTCCCTACGACTACGGTATTGACGACAGGGACCGGGGGGGCCGGGGCTATTGGAAAGGAATTCTTCCGGTAAAGGATCAGGGCGGGACTTTCGGTTTTCAATGCGGATTGGGGGTGAACATGTGCGGCGAGGTGGCCGTGCAAAGCTACATTTTTTACGTGCCCAGGATGGAAGACACCTTGACGCCGATGTTCAACGAGGGCGCCGAGGAACGCCGGCGCATGTACAACATGACCAGTGTCGGCGGCACCAGCGAGAACCCCGTGTATGCGTCGTTCATGAGACGGATCCAGGACCAGGCGAAGACCGGCGAAGAGATATATTTCATTCGGCGCAGGCCGGGCGTCCCCCTGCACGGCGGGACCGTGTGGACCTACGACGCCACGGGGGAGCTACGCGCGGAATGCGCCGCGACGGTAGGCGGGCACATGGACGGCGTAGAAATCGACGAAGACGGGATGCTCTATTTCATGTGTTCCAAGATGCGCACCGTACCCGAAAACCCCGGCGTGCCTTTCCTCCATGGCCGGGGCGGGACATTTGGGGGGCCGCCGGTTGGGAAGAACCGGTATCTCATGACCGGCACGCTCATGAAGACAAGGGGCAAGGACGTGCGCATCCTGCTCGCTAAGGCGGTCGTCCCCTTGGAGCCGCTTCCCGATCGGCCGCCAGACCTGATTGATACCGGATACGAGGCCGAACAGTACGAAAAGGGGACATGGGCGTGGGCCGAGGGCGCCGAGTGGATGTATGCCGGCGCTTCTCCCATCCGATTCAGGGCCTGCAACTGCCCTTCGCCGCGCTTCGCTCTGGACTGGTATAAGCGCGTTTATGTGCCCGAGGGCTATCGGCACTCGGTGGCGGTTCTGGACACGAACGGCAACCTCGTTCATCGCGTCGGACGGTATGGGAACTTCGATAGCGCCGACGGGCCGGGCAGCAAAATCCCAGTCGGCGGAGACAACATCGGTGTGTTCCATCCGCGCGCGGTGTCGGCATCGGACAACTACATCGTGTTCAGCAGTTGGGAAGAATGGGCGACGGTGCTCAAGATCGGTTATCATGCAGAGGAGACGGTGGCGATTAGGTTGAGTGCGGCACGATAGCGGAAGCGTGTCTGGCGTGGCAGGCGGCGGATTGGGGATGGGGTCGAAAGCTCGGAGGACGATGCGTGAACGCGAAACGCGTTTTGGCGTATTGCAGCGTCCTGTGGCTTGTGGCTTCGGCGACGGCGGTCTCGGCCGGGGAGGCGGATCGCGCCTCGCCCAGTGAGCTGCCCGGTTGTCTGGGGGCGGAATGAAGTGAGGGCGGCATGCGCAATCCGGGGGCGCGGTCGCGGCGCTCGCAGCTTCTCCCGGCTCGTCGGCCATTCAACTCGTCAGACCGAAGGTGAGCAATGAAGCCAGGGACGTCGTGGGCGACGATGGCATGTGCGATGGCGCTGTGCGCGACGGTTCAGGCCGTCGAGGTGAAACGAATTTCCCTTGAGGTGTTCCCCTCGCAGGCGGAGCTGTCGGAGTATCCCATTGAGATCGGGATGCCATTTGCGCGGGGAGTGATCAGCGACGCTGCGAATATCCGTCTTGTGCGCGCGGACGGCGCCGAGGTTCCCTGTCAGGTGGAGCCGCTTTCGCGCTATGCCGATGGGTCGCTGCGGGCGGCTCTACTCGTGTTTCTCTCGTCGGTGTCGAAAGACCGTTCCGTCACGTACACGGTGGAGTTCGGCGACGGCATCTCGCGCAAGGCGGCACCCGCCAAGCCCGTGACGGTCTCGGAGAAGCGCGGCACCGTTGCGGTGGATACGGGGTTGCTTCGGTTTGAAGTTGGGAGTGGTAGGGCGCTCTTCTACGGCGTGAGCACTGGGGACAAGGCGATTCTCCCGGAAGGCATCGCGCCGTTCATTCAGGAGGTGGCAGGGGCGGGGCTTGTCTTTGGCGAGCAGACGGATGTCACCGTCGAAGAGAGGGGGCCTATGCGAGCCGTGATTCTCGTGAAAGGTCGTTTTGGCGCAGCGCCGGACGCGCACGGGTATCAGACGCGGATTCACGCATACGCCGGAATCGGGACTGTCCGCGTGCAGCACACTGTAATCGGCTTGGACGGGAGCAAGCCGTTCGAGTTGGCCGGTTGGGGGCTGCGGCTTGCTGCTTCGGCGACGAGCGCGGCGTGTGGTGTCGATGGGACGGCGAAGGAATTGGCGCTTGCGAAGGGCGAAGGACTCTTTCAGGACGGTGCGTTCGAATACACGTGGGGGCCGCTGAGCGCGGAAGAGCGGCAGGCGAGAGAGAAGAAGCGTGTTCCGTTCAAGCCGGGCGAGGTGCCGGGCTGGCGCTTCCGAATGGTCTGCACACAGGGCGAAGGCGAACCGCGCGAAGGAAGGGCGGATGGATGGCTTGCGGCGAACATCGGCGGCGGAGCAGTGGGGATTTGTGTGAGGGATTTCTGGCAGCAGTTGTCGGCGGACGGAACGCGTTGGGTGTCGGCGGCGGGATTTCTGGCAGCAGTTCCCGAGGGAGTGGGCGGGCAGCGAGAAGGACATCACTGTGTGGCTTCACTCGCCGAAGGGGGCGCCGTTTATCGGGAAGCCCGGCACGGCGAAGACACATGAGATGATTTTCAGTTTCTCGGCGGACGGTGCGCTCCCCACGTCGGTTCGCGCGCTGAACGCCGTTTTTCAGGATTGGCCACTTGCTCGGCTGTCGCCTGAATGGGTTTGTGCGACAGGGGTGTTCGGCGATCTTCTGCCGCGGAACGACCCGTTCACCGAGCACTACAACGCCCTGGTGGACGTGATGTTGTCGTTTATCGTGCAGAGCGCGAGCGTGATTGTCCACGATGCATCGTGGTATATGTACGGCAACGCGGACTTCGGCGACATCAGCAAGCCGCTCTGGAACTGGAACGTGCCGCGCGGCCAGAGCGGAGCGTACATCGTGGAGTTCATGCGCGGCGGAGACCGGGAATGGGCGCGGGTTGGCGCGCGGGCAGCTCGCCACTACGGGGACATCGACGTCTGCCACGCGAAGACGAAGGAATGCGACATTGGTCGCGCATGGAGCGGCGCCGGCGGATGGAACACCAACCGCGAAGCCATGAAAAAGAGGACTCCGAGGGTGTTGTCTGTGGGAAAGAACGAGACCGCCGAGGAAAAGGTCGCGCAGGTGGAGAAAGACTTTCGTTCCGTGCTCGTTCCCCGCGAGGTGCATCAACAGTACTTGTTGCCCAGGGGCGAGGGCGGAGAGAGCCACACTGGAGGCGCGCTGCCCTATTACTTCCTGAGCGGCGACCGGCGCGCGCTGGAAGTGCTGTGGGAACAGGGCGAATGGTTCCTGAAGCACGCTGAAGCCCGAACGCCCAGAGACGCGGATTTGTTCAGTCTGCCGGGCTTGCTCGACGCCTACGAGGCGACTGGGGACAAGCGGTTTCTCGCGGGGGCGGCCGGACTTGTCAGGGGCTTCATCGCAGAATGGAAGGTGCCGCTGGAAAACCGGCGCGGGCTAGCGGAACTGAAAGCGAAATCGGAAGCGGGCAAGATGGACAAGAACAAAGTCCCGACCCACGGCTACTGGGACCCCCTCTATCTTGGGGGCGGGCGCGACATGGAGCCGTTCGTGCGGCGACCGCGGTCGGTGTTCCGGTTCCTGAACATCGGCGCGCCGGAGTCCGAAACGGGCGTGAACGCCGACGAGGCGCGGCGGATGCTCGCCGAGTGCATGGAGATGAGCGTCTTCTGGCAGGCGGGCGGCTGCACGCCGTCCTATATCCACCCGTGGACGATGGCGGCGAACCTCGGTCTGTGGCCGGAGCAGACGCGCGAACTCTTCGAGAAGAAGGTGCTCGTGTTCATAACGATCGACAAGGACGGTTGGGGAGCCGTGATGAAAAACTTGGACAAGGTGCCCGTCCTCAAGTACAAGCTACCCTTTCTCCCGTACAACATTCTCGGGCCCAGCGGGTGGAAGAGTGAGGGCCGATTCGTTCCTTTGGACGTAGAGGCCGCGCGCAAGCGGCTTGCCACGGAGCCATTTCCCGTGATGCTCAATATGAGGTTTCTTTGCAGTCTTCACGAGTTGGGGATTGAGCACGTCATGCTGAGCTACCCACATTTCCTGGCGGCATGGAAACCGTATCACGAGAAATATCTGAAACCGCGCATGAACGCGGAGGGGGTGTTGGAGTTCGCACCATGGCCGGCCGCGGACAAGGGATTGGAGGTGCGGCCGTGAAATTCGCAACCGCGAGAGCATGGACGCGGGAGCGAGAACTGACCCCCGCCGGGGTGATGCTGCCGGCCCGCGCGGCTCTTTTCGCGGTTCTGTTCCTCGGCATCCCGTCGGCTTCGGTGCAGGCGGCGAGGTCTGCCGCTGACGCGCAGACCGCCGCCGACATCACGGTTTCGTTTGTAGAGGAGACCGGTGGTGTTCGAATTGCCCATAAAGAATACGGCCTCCTGCTCGGCGACGTCCGGGTGCGCCTCTCCGCGGAGGCCACGTTCGCACCGGCAGGGGAATGGGCGGCGACCGCGGCCCAAGAGGGGCCTGTGGTGGTGCGGAAGGATGGGCTGAAGCTCGTTTACTCTGTCGGCGCAAAAGGGCTGGTCACGCTCCGGGCAGAAGGGGCGAAGGGACCGCTCGCGGTCGCGGCGCGCTGCGGCCTGCCCCTTGCGGATACCATCCCCGCCATATTAGCGGCTCCACGATATGCCAGGCCAAGAGAGCACAAGGTCGTAATTACTCAATTAGGCAACCCGACGGTTCCCGGCGCCGCTTCCCTTTTCGATCGCGCCAGAGACTTGGCCCTCACGGCGGGGCCGGAAGGCCGTTTCCAATGGACGAGGAGCGATACGGAGTGGCGGCTCGAAAGCGCTTCGCGTTCCCCAAACAACTTGGGAGAGGAACAGCCCATCTTCCTATCGTTGCAAGTGACGCCGCACTACTACCGGGACCGGCTGGGGATCGCGTTCTACGAGCCGATGAAGAAGCCGACCCGCTGGCCTACGGCACCGGTTGTGTGCATGACTTGGTATGGAACCCACGACCAACGGCTCGAAAATCTGAAGCCCCACATCGACTGGACGGCTCAGCACCTTTTGCCCTATGCCGGGCCGGGAATGGTCTTCCAGATCGACGCTGGATACCCGGACGACGACGCCAAGATGCGCGAGCTCTCCGACTATATCCGCTCCAAAGGGCTTGTGCCGGGCATCTGGTTCGTGACCCATAGGATCGTGCCGAAAGGTGAGGAGACGAGGCATCCCGAATGGTTCGTTCACGACGGCAACCGGAAGATGTTCAATTCCTGGGCCGAGGGCTTCTACAAGGACAGTGCCCCGATGCTGAACACGGCCAATGCCGAGGTCGTGGAGAAGCACTTCGCGCCCTGGTGGCGGAGGATGAGCGAGACTTGGAACTTCGACTATTTCAAGATCGACGGCGAGCCCGACGTGGTCAGGGGATACAAGCAGAGTGTCGATGGCGGGGGCGTCGAGGGTTATCGCCGGAGTCTGAAGATCGCTCGGAAGATCGTGGGCGACGAGAAGTATATCAACGGATGCCAGGGGCCGGTCTACGACGGTGTCGGGCTGTTTACCGGCTGCCGCTCAGGCGGCGACAGCGGGTACGAGGCCTTCGCTTGGCGGCCGGTCTTGAGCCGGCTTTTTCTTAACAACATCGTCTGGTATTCTGACCCCGACGCGGCGGCAAACCTGTGGCGAACCCCTGTGGAGCGCGCCCGCTGCAACGCGTTGGCCCGAACGCTTACCGGGCAGCAGTTCATCACCGACGACCTCTGGACAGAGGTGCCCGGCCCGGTCCGGCGCGTCTGGCAGCAGTCGTTCCCAATGCTGGACATCCGGCCGGTCATACTGGATGAAATCAACCAGCCGATTGAGATTTATGACCTGCGCGCCGCCGGCCCATGGGGCACACGGGACATCGTCGGCGTCTGCAACTACGGGAAAACCCCCACGCGGAAGACCTTGGACTTGGCCATGCTGCCGCTTGAGGCGGCCAGCGTGCATATCTTCGACTATTGGGCCGATGCCTATCTCGGAAAGCACGACCGCACGGCGAAGCTGGAGTTCGATCTTGGCGCCTGCGACGGGAAGGTGCTGGCCCTGACGCCGGTT
>CAZBRH010000001.1:25635-32431 GCA_964494245.1 uncultured Planctomycetota bacterium
GGGGGACGGACGGCCGACCGTTATCTCTACGAGCCGACACCTCACCCAGGGCGCCCTTGAGATTCGGAAGTTCGCCGTTGAAAGGGAAGGGGACGGTTGGCGCGTGGCCGGCACGTCCTCGCACCTTGTCAAGGGCGATCCCTACGACATCACGTTCGGGCCATGCACACACCGCGCCGTTTCGGCCAAGACGTCTTCAGGCACCGTGGAGATGCGAAAGCACGGAGATCTTGATCGCGTTCGGGTCGTCCCGGCTGACGAACCCGTAATCGAATGGGAGGTAAGCTTCCGATGAGTCCGCGATTGGCCGCTTTTTTCCGCGTGACGGGCGTCCCTGCGGCATGCTGCATGCCAGAGGACGGTGCCGGAAGGCGGAGGAGAAAAGCCATGAGAGGGGAAACGCTGGCACGCCGAATGAGCGGCGTGTCGATTGCTGTTCTGCTTGCGGGAGCTTTGCTGTGCGTTCCGGTTGATTGGGCACTGCCCGTGCACGGTGCCAGCCCGGCGGATTGGTGGAAGCCGTATTCGCACCCGTGCACCGAGCGGGAGGATGTGTTTGAGTTCACGGAGAGGCCAGTGGTGCGGCTTGTTGGTCGGGACAAGTATGAGATTACGTTTGCGGTGCGTGCGGCATGTGATGTCACGGTTAGCATTGTGGACCCGGACCCGGCGAAGGAGCTTGTGAAAGGCCGCGGGATCGTGGTGCGACACCTGGCCAGCGGCGTGCTGGGGCCGAATGCGCCGAAACCGTTTCAGAAAAACTCGCTCTCACAGACGATCTACTGGGATGGTAAGGACGACCTCGACGAATACGTGAAGGCGCCGGAAAAGTTGACGGTGAGGGTTTCGCTGGGGCTGAAGCCGGAGTTCGACCAGTTGCTGGGGACGGGGACGCCCTACAACCTGCCTGGAGTCGTCAACGCCGTCACAGCGTCGCCGCAAGGCGTCTACGTTTTTGTCTATGGCATCGGCAGTCGCGGGCACTACACAATACGCGAGTTCGACCACGATGGCCGCTATGTAAAGACGGTGTTCCCACCGCCTGCGAATCTGCTGCAGGAAAGACTCGGCGGGCTGTGGTTTGTGGAATACGAGCCGGGCAAGCGGTCGCTGATCGGGGCGAGCATCGACCCCGACAACATCGGGCGCTCGAACTGGCTCCCATACGGGGTCGAGCGGGGAGGGCCATATGAGCATCGTCCGTTTGCGTTCGGCAATCGGATCTTCCTCAGCTCGTCGGGCTTCACTCCCGCAAACTCGGCCGCCAAACTCTTCAAGCCGGCGCTCCATTGGGTTTACACTGATGGTTCGACTGATGTCAAAGGAATGAACGGTCGGGAGTATTTTCGATGTCGTAGGGGGGCCGAAAACTTACAGTTGGCGGTGTCGCCGGACGGCCGGTGGGTGTATGTGGTCGGTTTGCCGGGGCAGGCGCCGGGAGCAATGATGCAGGCGGTCGCGCGCTTCGCCCTGGATGGAGCGGAACAGGCGGAGGTCTTTGTCGGCGACGCGAGGGACCCGGGCAGCGGAGACGGTCAATTGAACGGTCCTTGCGACGTGGATTGCGACAGCGAGGGGCGAGTATACGTGGCGGACCAGTTGAATAACCGGGTGGCGATTTTTGCGGCGGATGGGCGCCACCTGAAGGCGCTGCCAGTGCGTGCGCCGCTCCGAGTGCAGGTGCATCGCAAGACCGGCGCGATTTACGTGATTGGGGCGGCACGGCTTGGCGCCCCCGACAGGTACGCTATTACCAAGTTCAAGAGCTATCCCGATTGCGGGCGCGAGACCTACTGGGAGGACATCCTGTTTCCCGCCGTCGGAGCCGCCCCGCGAGGAGAAGGGACGGGCCCGATTTTCGTCCTGGATTCCTGGACCCCCAAGCCGCGCCTCTGGATGGCGATGGCAAACGCGCGTCTTCCGTCTTGCGCGACAAAGGCCTGCCTCGGAATCTGGGAGGAAGCAGAAGGTAGGTGGGTGCGGGTATTGGACTTCGATGAACGTGCGAAGAAAGAGGCCGGCGCGCGGTATCCAGGCCGGCGGTCGGGTTCGTGCTCTGGCAACGCTCACGTCACTTGCGATCCGACAACGGAGCGAGCATACGTTCGGCGGCACAAGATATTCGACCTTGTGACCGGCAGCTTTCTCGGCGTTACTCCGGAGACGCGGAATACTCCGCTTGCGGAGTTCCGGGAAGAAGGCCCGGGCACGGGTCTCGGTTTCGACAGACGCGGATACATGCACGTCGAGTATGCATACTCGCACATTGCCCGGATTGACCCCAGGGGGTGGACGAGAACGCCGGTGGTGGAACGGTTCCAGCAGACCGAGGTGCCCTATGACTACGGCGAGGAATTGGCTCCGTGGAAGGGGGTCTTGCTTGTTCCGCCCGTGGGACGGCATCCGTGCGGGATCGGCGTGAACATGCGCGGCGACGTGGCGAACGTCCTCAGCGTGGAAGTGATCCCGAAGTTCGACGAGGCGGCAAGCTTCTACAACGCGATGCTGAACGTCGATAGCCGCGCCTGGGGAAAGCTCGGCGGCACATGGTCTGCCGACCAGTACAACGCGCTTGTTCGCAACATACTGGACAGGGAAAAGAGGGGGCAAGAGACATACTCGATCCGGCGCGAGCCAGGCGTCCCCATCGGCGGCGGCGTCATCTGGACATGGGACCGGAACGGAGAGCGACGCGATGTAGGAGCCGTGATTGCCGGGCATCGAACGAACGGCGTGCAGATTGACGATGATGGGAACCTTTACTTCAGCAACTGCCGCTACCGGATGCTGAATGGCAAGCCATTCCTCGCAGGGCGTGCGAGCCGAGCGGGAACTACAGAGACGGCGACGTTTTTTACGGGCACGTACCTGAAGACGCGCGGGAAGAATGTCCGTTTTCTGTGCAAAGATTCGCCCCTTGCGATGGATGTGTGGCCGGAAAGGGAGCCGGATCTCAGCGGGCCGTGGCTCGGCGGATATACGCCCGACGTTCCCGTTTGGGTCGAGGGCACCGAATGGCTCTACGCAGGCGCGTCGCCGATGAAGCCCGGCGCCTGCATGTGCCCTCAGATCCGCGCACACCTCGACTGGTATAAGCGTTCCTACGTTCCGGAGTATTACCGGCACTCCATTGGAATTCTAGACACGGCGGGAAATCTGGTGCTCCACGTGGGCCGGTATGGGAATTTTGACAGCGGCGCCGGGGCGGACAGCCCGATCAAACTGGGCGGCGACGAAATCGCCACCACCTCTATCCGGCATATTTCTGGAACCGACAACTACATCTGTTTCGAGGATTGGGAACAGCGGCTGGTTTCGCTAAAGCTCAACTACCACGCGGAAGCAACGGCGCCGATCGTAGGGGCGTCGCAATGAGGAAGGGATCATTCGCGGTCTTGGCGCTGGCGGCGGGTGGAAGAGCATGCTACCCTGCCATGAGCGCCGTGCAATGTCGGGCATCGAGACATGAGGAGACGAGCATGAAAGGTGTTCATTGGGTCTTGGCGATGGCCTGGGTCTTGGCGACTGGAATTGTGCAAGGTGGCGAAGAGAAGCTTGCTCCGGTGAACCCATACAACGGGATGCAGGAGCGCGAGGAGATGTACGAGTTCACCGAGAAGCCCGCGGTGAAAAAGGAGGGGGAGAAATGGATCATCACGTTTGCGTCGAAGGCGAATTGCGATGCGACTGTGGCGATTCTTGACAAGGACGGAAAAATCATTCGGCATCTGGCGAGCGGGGTGCTGGGGAAGAATGCTCCGTGGCCGTTCCAGCAGAACTCGCTTTCGCAGCGCATCGAGTGGGACGGTGAGGACGACATGGGCAATATCGTCGCGGCGGATGCCTTGAAGGACTGCCAGGTGAAGGTGTCGTTGGGCCTTCGGGCTATGTTCGAACGCAACATCGGCTGGGAACCCCACAATTTTCCGGGGTCGCTGCCGCCGGGCGAGCAGAACTGGCAGGCGGAACTCAAGGACTATGTCGTCGGAAAAGGAGAAGATGGAACTCTGTTCGTGTTGGGCTATTCGGGTTTCCGCATCATCACCGGCGGGAACATTCAGGGCCGGGTGTTCAAGGACGGGAAATACGTAAAGACGTTCTGGCCGCCTTCAGCGAAGGACGTGGAGAAGCTCCCGCAGCTCGGCTTCAAACTCGCCACCACGATTTGGGGCGACAAGGTTTGGATCGCCGCGGGCACGCCCAGCAGCCGGTACGGGGCGGGAACGATGCGCCCCGCAAGGGCCCATGCCGCGAAAACGGTGGAAGAGGCCACGAAGGAGATTTTCGATTTCGTTGGCGTGACCGGCCAGCAGGTCGGGCCTTGGCCGACGGAAGTCCCGGGGCGGGATGTCAACTCGATGTTCTTCAAACTCTTTCAGGGGCACATGCACCGCATGGCTGCCGACCGGACGCGCGATGACCTCTACGTAAGTGGCGGGTGGCTTCCGGGACTCCGGCGCTTCAATGGCCAGACCGGCGAGGTCGACCCCTCGTGGTTTCCCAACGGAGATTTTGACAAAGTGTCGGAACTGTGTTTCGGACCTGATGGCAATCTATACGTTGGCGTTGGGAACATGGGATACAACCAGTTCATCGTTCGGCTGGATCGCGAAGGCAAGCCCGTGCCGTTTACCGGGAACGGCGCCGTGCCTTTGCCCAATTTTCTCGTCAAGGATCACGTCTGGGTGGGCGGAGGAGGCCAATACGGTGAACTTGAAGGAAAGGGATTTGGGCGTGTCTGCCCCAATGCGCTTGGCACGGCCAGCGTCAAGGCGCTCTGGACAGGCGGCGTAGGCCACAGCAACGTGCACGACCGCGGTATGCACGTGTCTGCCCGAGGCGACATCATTGCCGGCATCCAATGGCCTTATGGCGGCGAAAGAGGCGTGAAATACGGCATTCCGAAGGAAGCCGTATTCACCTATCAGGGATTGACAAGAGCGCGTGAATCCTTTGTCGGCGTATGGGACAGGGATGGGAACATCCTCACGCTGAACGCGGTGGGCGACACGATGAACGGCCACGGTGTGGGCATAGACCGCGAGCGTAACGTGTATGCGGTTTGGGGCGTGCGCGCCCCGCTGGGCTGCAAAGGCCTTTTCGGCCTGGACGGCGTGCCGCTCAACGCCGATTACTGGGGTGGATTCGGGACCCTTGTGAAGTTCCGGGGCGGCGTCCCGTTTCCCAGAGCAAAGGTGATCTCCTCGGAAAGCCCTCCGGCAGGGGCAGTCAGAATCAACCAGATTGGCAGGTTGCCAGCCGTGGTTGAGCCGGAACAGGACTCGCTACTTTGGGCGTACACCGGATTGAACGGCCAGGCAAGCAATTCGTGCACGTGCCACCACCTGCGCTACGACGTGGACTTCTACGCGCGGCACTGGCTGCCGGCGAACTACTTGTACTCGGTTATGGTGATCGACGCCAATGCGAACGTCATCGCGCGGCTGGGCCGCTACGGCAACGTGGATGACACCGAAGAAGACCTCAAGGAGGGCCGAGACGGCCTGCGGTTCGTATGGCCGCGGGCCGTTGCGGTTTCGGACAAGGCGCTGTATGTTTTGGACCACAACGCCCGCCGGATTCTCAAGGCGGCGCTCTCATACGCGGCTGAAGAAATCGTGGCAATGCCCCGGTAGGGCCATAAGGACAAACCTTTAGGTGGGTGGATTTCCAATGAGGAAGATGTGGGGCACGGTTATCTGTCTGGCGCACGTCGCAGCCGGAGGGTTAGGAACAGCTTGGGGAGGTGAGGTCGAGCCGCCGAAGAACCCGCCGAGGCCGACGTGGGAGCATTTCGCCTTCGCGAGCACCGTGGGCTACCTCGATGGCCCCAGTCGCGAAGCTCTTGGGTCGGGGCACGGAGCACTGCCCGCCGTCGACCGCGGAGGCAATATCTATTTCATCCTGAAGTATTCGACGTGCAGGATTCGCTGCTTGCGCGCAGACGGCCGGACGGAAACCATCGCTGGCGACGACCGCTGGCCCGGCAACCTCAAGCTGGCCGAAGGGCCGGCGGCGTATTTCCACAATCGCTGGATGGGCCCCAGCGCCGGAAACTCCTGTCGCCCCGGCGCGCTGCTGACTGTGTACGGCCTCCCGCTCAAGGGCGAAGAGCACGGCCGCATCTATTTTCACTGGCAGGGCGATCCGCCCCACAAGATTTTCCGAAACAAAGAGCGGGGCGGCCGCTGGTGGTTCCAGCGCCTCGGGAAGCCCGGCGGTCCGCCTCCCCCGACCATAGTTGGCCAGACTGTCAAGCTCGACGAAGTGGAGCTCGCGGGCGCGAAAATCCGTAACGGCATCATCGCGTGGCGGGGCAACGTGTATACGTTCGACGAGCCGAAAGGCGAGATGACGTGCTCCTTCACCTTGGCCGATTACGAACCGAAGGTTCTGCAATTTCTCAACAGGGTCGGGAGACCCGTCGGCGAACCGGAGCACTACATCTGCACCGAGGACGGGAGCGTTTATCTTCTCTACTATTGGAAGACATATGACGTGCAGGGCCAGATTTTCCGAATGTCTCCGGACCGGAAGCACTTCGAGCACATCGTTTCGGATATCAGTCCGAGAAAGATCAAGGGCCTGGGATCGAATCATGACGGTCCAGGCCTGATGACGACCTGGCACTGCGGGCCAGCCGACATTACGTTTTCCGGCAATGTCCTCTTCACATACTCGATTGATTCCACGATTATCCGCCGATGGCTTGGCGGCCGGGTTTCCTCCCTTTGTATGGATGGGGAGTGGCGCGAGAACCCGGGTCGGGCGGGCGGGGGCGTGGTTCCCGCGGGCT
>CAZBRH010000001.1:32498-43622 GCA_964494245.1 uncultured Planctomycetota bacterium
TCAGCGGCGCCGAAACTGGCAACGCGCTTTGCTATCGGTTCGGGCCGGTGGATTTCGCCAAGCCGACGGTCGGCCCGTTGGAGGAACAGCGGTGATTGAGCTTGCCCAACGCCTTCGGGCGAAACTGGCCAGCGGAGCCGTCCTTGGGCCTTTCTCCAAGACGTGCGATCCAGCGTTCATCGAGGTCATGGGGCACGCGGGGTTCGACTTCGTCATTCTTGATCTCGAACATGGTCCCAACAGCGTCCAGACGACGCAGAATCTGATTCGCGCCGCCGAAGTGGCCGGGCTGGCGGCGGTAGTTCGGGTCAAGGAAAACAACCTCTCGGTCATTGGCGAGGTGTTGGACATCGGGGCGGTGGGCGTGCAGGTTCCGCAAGTGAACGATGCGGCCAGCGCGAGACGGATTATCCGGGCGGCGAAGTTCGCCCCACTCGGCCAGAGGGGCGTGTGTCGCTTCGTTCGCGCCGCCGGTTACTCCTCCATAGACCGGTTCCAGTATTTCCGCGAGGCGAACGAGGCACTCGTCATCGTGCACATCGAGGGGCAAGAGGGGTTGGCCGGCCTTACGGGTGTCCTGGGCGTGGAAGGGGTTGACGTTGTCTTTATCGGCCCCTATGATTTGTCGCAATCGCTCGGCCTGCCCGGCCAAGTGGAGCACGAAAAGGTGACGACCGCGATGAGAGGGATCGTTGCGGAGTGCTCTCGGAGGGGCGTGGCTGTCGGAACCTTTGTCGAGACACCGGAGGGGGCGAGGAAATGGCGCTCGCTGGGCGTGCGCTATCTTGCTTACTCTGTTGATGTCGGGCTGTTTTATGAAAAGTGCCGCGAGGTCGTCAGCGAGCTGGCAGAGGGCGGTTCCGTGGCAGGGAAGGAGGAAGCATGACGAAAGCCAGAATCACATGGTTGGGACACGCATCGGTTTCTGTGAAGTTCGCCGGGAAGACCGTGTATTTCGATCCCTGGCTGGATGGCAATCCGGCGTGCAAGCTCAAGCTTCGGGACGTGGAGCAGGCGACGGCGGTTTGCGTCACCCACGGCCACGACGACCACATCGGCGATTCCCTTGAGCTTGTTCGCCGAACCGGAGCGACACTCCTCTGCACGCCAGAACTTGGATTCTACGCGGAGTCCAAGGGTCTGAAGGAAGGGAAGGAACTTTACGGGCTGAACGTTGGCGGAACTTGGAAAGGCCCCGGCTTCTCCGTCACGATGGTCCCGGCCCTGCACACGTCCGAAATCATGGGCGAGGGCTGGGTCCACGGGCCCATCCAGCCCGGGTCCGGCTCGGTTGGTTTTGTTCTTGCCGTGGAAGACGGAACGACAGTCTACTTTTCGGGGGATACCGGAGTCTTCGGAGACATGGCCATCATCCGAGACCTGTACCGGCCCGAGGTGGCGATCCTGCCGGTGGGTGGCAAATACAACATGGGCTATCGGGAAGCCGCCTATGCTGCGTCACTGCTGCTGCCCGATTACGTCATCCCGACGCACTACGGCACATTCCCGAACCAGCCGCTGGACATGGATGCTCTTCGGGCCGAGATGGCCGTCCGCGCGCCCGGAGTCGAACTCGTCGCTCTTCGTCCGGGAGGCAGTTTCGATTGTTGATTTCTGCAACCGTGGCAGCCGGCGGGACGGCCTTATACCATAGCAACATTCATCTGTGGGGTACCTGGTGATTGAACTACACGTATATCTTGAATTGGCGGAAGGCAAGGGATCGGAGTTGGAGAGTATCTTCCGGCAGGACTTCGTTCCGGCCATCAGCCGCCGCAAGGGCTTCAAGCAGGTCAGGTTGTTGCGGAAGCGAGGCGCGCCCGGCGAATACGAGATAGATATCGTCTTCTCTAGCGAAGAGTTGCGTCTCGAGTGGGTGGCCTCGCCGGAGCACGCCGCTATCTGGCCGAGGATCGCGGGCCTCTGTCGCAGTGTTTCCAGCGCCGGCTTCGAGGTTTGCGAGTCCGCGCAGTGAGCGCTTGTTGAGGGCCGCCGATTGCCTTGTCCAACGACGCCGTAAATGGGGGTCAAAATGATCAGATTGGGCGTTACGGGGCGGGTGGATTCCTTCCATAGCAACTGCATTTGCAGCATCGTGAACGGCGTGGCGCGCCCGCCTCGCCAGACGTGGGGAGTCTTCGAGAAGATGCCCGAACTGGCCGGGTTCCATGTGAGCTGCGTCTATGATACCAACCGAGACGCCGCAGAGGACGTGGCCGCGGCGTTCTCGGTCCCGCACGTCGCGAGCAGCCCGGACGAAATGGCAACTATGGTTGACGGAGTCCTGATTCTCTGCGAGAGGGACGTGACCGACCACGGGAAGATGGCTCCCTTCTTCCTGGAACGGCGCGTGCCCGTCTATGTGGACAAGCCGTTCGCGGCGACTGCGGAAGATGCTCTTGATATTGTGCGAGCGGCTCGGCGATACAACACGCCGGTGCTCTCGTGTTCGGCCAGACGCTTCGATCCGCTCATCGTGGGCGGCGCCGCGCTTCTTCGCAAGGAATCGAAGGGGCTGTTCAGCGCCTATGTGTTTAGCGACTGGCGCTACGAAAAGATGCTCTGGTACGGGGTGCACGCGGTGGAGGTGCTCTTCGCGGTGCTCGGGCCGGACGTTGTGGCCGTCCGCGAGGTGGGCGACGCTCGGCACCGAATGATTCGGCTGACCTACCGCGATGGCCTGGTCGCCGTGGTAGACCTGCCTTACGAAATCGGCGTCGGCACGTCGGTCGTCGTGTTCGGCAAGCGGGACGCCCACCATCCGTATTGGTATTTGGGGACGGGCAGGACGCAGGTGTTCTTCGTCGGACTGCTCGAAAAAATCGGAAGCATGATCCAGTCGGGACGGCCGCCCGTGCCATACGCGGAGATGGTGCACGCCATCCGCGTGCTGAACGCGGCCGAACAATCTTTGGCCGAAGGGCGGGAAATCCAGGTGGACATTGGCGAGCCGATCTGAAGCGGCGGAAAGGCAGGGCATGGCGGAAGCGATTCGGTACGGTATTTTGGGCGCGGGCGGGCACGCGCGTCTCGTCAATCGGCTCTTGAGCGAAACCGGCCGAGCGGCTCTGGCCTCCGTCTGCGACCCAGACGCAGATCGTGCCGCGGCACTGGCGGAGCCGGTTGGGGCTTCGGTTTACAGCGATTTCGACGCAATGCTCGAAGGGCCGACAATGGACGCCCTCGTGATCTGCATTCCGCCCTTCGCGCATACCGGGCAGGAAATCAAAGCCGCGAATCGGGGCATACACCTCTACATCGCAAAACCAATCGCGCTGGACAGAGCGTATGCCGAGCGGGTGCTCGCTGCGATTGAGCGGAACGGCGTCGTTTCCTGCGTGACGTATGGCATGCGGTACGCCCCAGGCGTCCGCAAGGCCGTGGACTTGCTGGTCGCGCGGCCTGCGGTGCTGGCCGAGGGCTATACCTTTCTCCGCGTAAGGCCCGGTGGCGGGCGTCCATGGATCGCCCGCAAGCAACTTTCGCTCGGCCAGATGTTCACGCAGGCCTGCCACGTATACGACATCTTTCGTTTTCTGGTCGGCGAGGTGGTCCGTGTGTCGGCGGTCAAGGCCGAAGGATTCACTCCGAAATCGGATGTGTATGACATTGAAGACGCCGGCGTTGTGACATTGCAGTTCGCTTCTGGTGCGGTCGGTCAGGTAAGCTGCACCGTCATGGCGCCGTCCGCGGTGGCCGGGGAGTATGGGTTCAGGATCACAGCGGCGGACCTTTCGGTGAGTTTTTCAAACCGCCAAGGCGTCCTGCACGTCGCCGATGGTTCGCAGCAATGGGACGACGATAGCGTGTCAAAGGCAAACGACTGCGAGGCCGCAATGTTGCGCCGCTTCCTCGACGCGATACGCGGCGGCGGAGAGGGTATTCTGACGCCCTACGCCGAAGCGGTGAAGAGCTTGCAGATTGGCATCAGCGTGGCCGAGTCCCTTGAGACAGGGCGGCCGGTTGACGTCCCCAGCGGTTGAACCGGGGCGAACGGAGTATAATCATGGCGACGTTGGAACTGACCTATCTCGGACACGCGTCGTTCCGCTACGTCTCAGAGGTCGGGACGGTGATCTACTTCGACCCATGGCTCGATGAGAACCCCGTCGGCTGCATGAAAGTAGCGGATGTCGAGCGGGCGGATATCGTGATCTCTACGCACGGACACAATGACCACGTCCGCGACGCATTCGAGATTGTCAGGAAGACGGGCGCGAAGTTCGTGAGCCACAACGAGCTTTGCCTTGTCGCGGACGCCTTTGGCATACCGCTGGACCGGGGTTCGCACCGGCTCAACCCCGGCGGGTCCGTGAAGCTCAAGGACGTGCGTATCACGCTGGTGCCGACGGTGCACTCCCAGTCCCTGTCGCCGAAGATCGCGGCCAACCTGCCGCCCGGACTCTACTTTCATCCGGATGGCGCGTGTGTCGGGGTCGTTCTTGCGTTCGACAACGGCATCACACTTTACAACACCTCCGATACCGGGCTTTTCGGGGACATGCAGCTCATCGGGCAGATGTATGGTCCGCAGATCGCCATAATGCCCGTTGGCGGCAAATACACTATGGATGTTCGCCAGGCGGCACGGGCTGCCGGGATGATTCGCCCGGATATCCTCGTCCCCTGCCATTATAGCGAAAAACTTGGGCAACCGGCGGACATCGATGAACTCAAGCGGGCCGTGGAATTCATCATCCCGACGACCAAGGTTGTCGCTGTTCAACCCGGTCAAACTGTCCGATACACCGCAAGCTCTTTTTCCGTTCAGTAGGAGGAAGTGCGACCTGTGAGAGAGCCGTTGACGAAGTATGTCAAGCCGGGCGTGATTCATTTCATGGCCTACCCGACGACGCTGCGCGGCGAGGGACCGATCCTCGAAACGCTCCGGCGCATCTTGCTCGACCCGTATTTCGAGGTGGTCGAGGTGACCTGGATGAAGGACGCATCCGTGCGCCGGGCAGCAGCGGCGATGCTTGCCGCGTCGGGGATCGAGGCCAAGTACGGCGCCCAGCCCCGGCTGCTTACCCAGAAGCTGGATGTGAACAGCGTGGATGAGCCGACCCGCGCCAGGGCGGTCGCCGAAATGAAGGCCGCTGTGGACGAGGCCGTTGAACTGGGCATACGTGACCTCGCGTTGCTCAGCGGCCCCGACCCGGGGCCTGACCGCAGGAACGCAGCGATGGATGCTTTGGAGAGATCGTTGCTGGAACTTTGCGCCTACGCGGCAGACCGCGGCGTTTCGGTGGCTTTGGAGGTGTTCGACGACAGGATCGACAAGAAGGCGCTGATTGGGCCGGCGCCGCGCGCGGCCGAGATCGCAGAACGGGTTTGTGCTCAACGCAGCAACTTCGGCCTCTTGGCGGACTTGAGCCATCTCCCGCTCCTGGGCGAGACGCCCGCACAAGCCCTGCGTCCGATTGCGGCTTACCTCCGCCACGTTCACATCGGCAACTGCGCAATGAAGGACAGATCCGATCCCGCATACGGAGACAAGCACCCCCGGTTCAGCTATCCGGCATCCGCCAACGGCGTCCGGGAGATTGCGGCTTTCCTCCAAGAGCTTTTCGCAGTGAACTATCTGGATCGCACGGGCACGGTGCGACGGGCCATCAGTTTTGAAGTCTCGCCCATTGGCGATGATGACCCCGAGATTGTGCTTGCCGATGCCAAACGCAAACTCGGTGCAGCGTGGTCAATGGTGGAGGAAGTGTAGCCCGATGAAAAAGAAGCCCAAGGTTTTTCTCACGCGGCAATTGCCCCCGAAGGCGATGGAAGCCCTCGCTGCGGCCTCGGAGCTCAGCGTCAATCTGAACGATCGCGTCCTCACACGGGCGGAACTGTTGGACGGCGTCAGGGATTGCGACGGTCTGCTGTGTCTGCTCACCGACGCCATCGACGCAGCGGTGATGGATGCGGCCCCCCGCCTCAAGGTTATTGCCAACTATGCGGTCGGCTACAACAACATCGATGTAGCCGCCGCTACGGCGCGAGGGATTCTTGTGACGAACACGCCCGGCGTGCTCACGGAAACGACCGCCGACCTGGCTTGGGCGCTTCTGCTCGCCGCCGCTCGCCGCATCGCCGAGGGCGACCGGTTGGTTCGCTCTGGCGGGTGGACGGGCTGGGCGCCGCTGCAACTGCTGGGCGTGGACGTGCATGGCGCGACGCTGGGCATCGTGGGGATGGGCCGTATCGGCCAGGCCGTTGCCCGCCGTGCGGCGGGTTTCGACATGAAGGTCCTCTATGCGGATGCAACGCCGATAGACGCGGCGCTGGAGAATCAGCTCAAGGCCAGTTATGCTTCCCTCGAGCAGCTTTTGCGCGAGTCTGACTTCATCTCGCTTCATGTTCCGCTCACGGATAAGACCCGGCACATGATTGGCCGGGCGCAGTTCGCGCTCATGAAAAACACGGCGGTGCTCATCAACACGTCGCGCGGGCCGGTGGTGGATGAGGCGGCACTGGTTGACGCATTGCGCGAACGTCGCATCGCGGCGGCCGGTCTGGATGTTTACGAGAATGAGCCGCAACTCGCTCCCGGCTTGGCCGATTTGGACAATGTCGTGTTGGCGCCGCACCTCGGCAGCGCGACCACGGCCACGAGAACCCGCATGGGATTGATGGCTGTGGAGAACGTGCTGGCCGGATGCCGCGGTGAGCGCCCCCCGAACATCGTGAACCCAGAGGCGCTTGGTCCCGCGGTTGCGGCGAGAGCCGCCGCACGACATAACCGTTGTGCGTCTTTGCGGGAGGGCGATTGAAATGCTGCATCCCGATGCGATACGCGGCGTGATCCCAGCGCTGATTACGCCGATGACCGAGGCGGCAGAGCTCGACGTCAAGGGGCTGGCCCGCCTGGTGGACATTGTCATCAAGGCCGGCGTGCACGGCGTCTTTGTGGGGGGGACGGCTGGCGAGGCCTGGGCGCTTTCCTTCGAGGAGAAACGGCGGGTGTTCGAGGTTGCCGCGGACGCCGCGCGACGCCGGGTTCCGGTTTTTGCTGGCGCCGGCGCGAACTCTACGCGGGAAGCGGTGCGTCTTGCGCAGGTGGCGGCTGCTGCCGGCGCCGATGCCCTGTCCGTTGTGGCGCCTTCCTTCGTCGCGCCCAATCAGGACGAGCTCTTTGACCACTACCGGGAGGTCGCCGCCGCGGTCGAGATGCCCGTCCTGCTCTATGACATCCCCGACCGCACAGGGAACGAGCTGTCCGTGGACTTGGTGCTGCGGCTTGCCAATGAATGCGACAACATTGTGGGCATCAAGGACAGCTCCGGCGACTTCGCCAAAACGATGGAGTTCCTCCGCCGACAGCCAAACGGCTTTCGGTATGTGATGGGCAACGACAACTTGATCTTGCCCGCGCTCCAGCAGGGGGCGGCCGCGGCTATCGCTGCAACAGCGTCGGTCGTCCCAGAGGTTGCGGTCGCCATTTACGAGCGTTTTGTTGCCGGAGATATTGCCGGGGCTTCCGCGAGTCAGCGCCGTCTGTCGCCGCTGCGACGGGCGTTTTCGCTTGGGACGCACCCGGCAATGCTCAAGGCCGGTTGCGCAATTCGATATGGCCTCGGCGGTCCGCCGCGGGCGCCGGTCAAGCCGCTCGATGCACAGAAATGCGAGACGCTGAGGAAGATTCTCGATGACACGCTTCTGGAGGTCAAACAGGCATGAGCGAGCCCGGAATGCTGGATTTTCCCTGTGACGTCGAGCGGCTGCCCAACGGCAATACGCTGGTCGCCGACGCCGGCGACGAATCGGGCGGTGGCAGCGAGATTTTGGAGGTGGACCCTGCCGGACAGATTGTCTGGCGCTACGGCGAAGGCCTGGTTTTCGCCCATAGCTGCAAGAGATCTCGCAACGGAAACACGCTAATTACCGATACGACGAACAACCGGGTGATCGAGGTGGACCCCAGTGGGCGGCTGGTCTTTTCTTCCGATGACTGTGGCGGGGGGACGGGCCGCCTGTCCGACGGATCGCATCTTGAATATCCGAACGATGCGCACCGAATGCCCAACGGGGCCTTGCTCATCACCGATCGCAACAACAACCGGGTGGTGCTGGTTAGCCGCAAGGGCCGCGTTCTTTGGACATACAACCAGGTCCGGCATCCCCACAACGCCGACCCGCTCCCAAATGGCAACATCCTGATTGCGGACTCCGATGGAAATGCCATCATTGAGGTTGACCGCAACGGCCGGAGGGTCTGGGAATACCGGAACGACGCCGATCCGCTGAGCTGGCCGCGGGATGCTGACCGCCTCCCGAACGGCAACACGTTGATTACGGACTCCAAGAACGCGAGGGTGATGGAGCTTACCCCGGGCGGAGAAATCGTCTGGCAATACAAGGTGCCGTATCTCGCCAACTTCTATGACGCGGATGCGCTCGCGAACGGCAACATTCTGATTGCAGACCAGCAGCACCGCCAGATTCTCGAGATCGACCGTCTGGGCAACGTCATCTGGCAGTTCCGCAACCTCCGCATGGCGCCACCGGTGGCCGAGGAACGCCTTGCGAACGGCGATTTCTCCGAGCGGGACAAGCGCGGGCTGCCACAGTATTGGCGCGAATACCGTAAGACCTCGGAGGGCGGCGGCCGTATTCTTTGGCTTGATGACGCGGGAGCCGTGCCAGCGCCGGGCGTCGAGTTCGACCGCGCGGGGGCGTATTGCCTCTACCAGGTGGTAGGCGTGCGAGCAGGTCGCACGTATCGGCTTACCGGCCAAGTTCGCACCGAAATAGAAGATGGCGCCGCGGTGGCCTTCTTGCAGTTGGCGTGGCTCGACGCTTGGGGGGGGCTGGTGCTCGACGTCACGCGCGCCCCCACGGGAACGATGTTCACGAGCAGCGCGGACTGGACGCAGGAGCGGTTCGATGCGCGTGCTCCAGAGACGGCGACGGCGGTCGAGGTGCGCCTGCTTATTTCCGGGCGTGGTCGCGCTTGGATGCGAAACCTCGAACTGGCGCGCGTTGGATAAAATGGGGAAGGAGATTTCCACGGCGTGCAGAGGACGCGGCATGATGCGAGTCGTTCTTGGTGCGGTTCTGATCTTGATCGTGTTGGCAGCGGGAACGGCCATGGCGGGGACGGAGCCGAAAGTGCTCCGGTTTGACCGTGCGGCGCTGCATGCACAGGCGGTCGAGGAATCGCTTGTGCCCATTCGCCCCGGCGTTCCGGGCAAGACGCCCTTCTGGAACGCGAGGGCAAGGCAGTTCATGTATGCGCCGGCTTTTGAGTTCAAGCCAGTTCAAGGCGCGACGGCGTACCGCTTTACGGCGACCGCCTATGGGCCGGGGTGGAGCGTCGAGACGACTGAGCCGAAGGCGTCGCTGGAGCCGATTTGGAAGGATTTGCCGGAGGGTAAGTTGGAGCTGCAGTTTGTGGCGCTGGGGGCGAAACGCGGGGATGTGCTTCGGATCACCGGTCCGGCGGAGTACCAAGGCAAGTGGATTACGAAGGTCGCAGGGGAACCCGCGCCATCTTTTGAGTTTGCGGCCGTTGAGGGAGCCAGAGCGTATCGAGTGATTGTGCGGCAACCGAGGGAGTATGTGTTCGAGGCGGATGAGCCGTGGGCATCGCTTGCTCCAATATGGAAGGAGTTGCCCGTCGGGAAGGTGCAGTTGAGCGCTCAGGGCTTGGACAAAAAGGGCGGCAAGGTGCTGGGCAATTCCGGGTCGAAGGAGTTCGAGCGGAAGGCGGTTTTCGGCGGACCGTATCATGAAGCGGCGTTCGATTACACCGAAGCCGGCACGCGCTGGCTGCGATGGTTGGCGGACGGGCCGTTCAAGCGTTGGGTCAAGGAGGGGGACCCGCAGAAGCTTCAACAGTATCCCTGCAAGTATGAGGCGGCTGCGGTGGACGGCTTGACGGCGCTCGCGGCGTTGGAGCCGGACCCGGCCAAGCGGGATGCGATCTTGCAGATGGCGCGGAATGCGGCGCGAACGCTGATCAAGGGGAGTTTTCCGGCGGATTGGGGTTTGGCGCATTTTCCGCCGACGTATTCGGCTGGTGGCGGATACCTGCGCGAAATCGTGATGACGCAGTATCCCGCGACCGCCGGACTAGCGTATCTGGACCTGTATGCCGCTACGAAGGAGAAGGAGTTTCTGGAGGCGGCTGTGCGGATCGCGGATGTGTATAAGCGGACGCAACTTCCGAACGGTGAGTGGCACCTCTTGATGGACGCCCGCACCGGCGAGAAGGCGCCCAAAAGCGTCAGTCCGATGGTCCCCTATGTGCCGTTGAAATTCCTCGACCGATTGATTCGTGAGCACGGGATGGCCGGATACCGGCCTGTGGCCGAGGCAGCATGGAAGTGGCTCGACGCCGAGATTATCCAACCATTCCGGTTCGAGGGCCAATTCGAGGATACAACCGCCGGAGGCAGCAGCCAGGGGAACCTGTCGCATTGGTCTGCCTGCGCAGCGGCGGAACTCCTGTTCCTTCGAGCAAAAGAGAAACCGGAACTTGTGGCGTTGGCCGAGGATGCCTTGCGCTTGGCCGAAGACCAGTTTGTCATCTGGGAACAGCCGCCGCATCCAGACCAATTCACGCCGTGCGCACTCGAACAATACAGATACATGGTTTCGATTCAGTCCGGCGCGGCGCAGTTCATTGGGGTCTATCGTCTGGCCTACGAGGTCACCGGAAAGGAATTGTATCTGGCCAAGTCGGTCGCCTTCGCCAACGCGATGACGGTGCTCCAGAAGGAAGGCGGCGGGCTCTTTGTGAACACATACTGGAGGAAGCCGATAAACCTGAACGACTGGGGTGACTGGCCGAATTGCCACGAACACAGCGCTCGGGCGCTCCTGCGGCTTGGCGATTTCTTGCGCGAGCGTGGCCTTCGCGTTCCCGTGGCGGTGCCGGAGCACACAGGGGGCGATTGATTTTGAACAGGGCATTGCAGAGCTGTTTTCTGTTGTGCGGTCTTGCTTCCGCGGCCTCGGCGCAGCAGGAGTGGTGGAAGCCCTACTCGTCGCCGTGCGTCGAACGGGAGAACGTATTCGAGTTCACCGAAAGGCCGAAGGTGAGGGCCCTGGGGAATGACAAATACGAGATTACGTTTGCTGTGAAGGGATATTGCGACGCGACGGTGGCCATTGTGGACCCGGCTCCGG
>CAZBRH010000001.1:43637-48982 GCA_964494245.1 uncultured Planctomycetota bacterium
CGGCATCGTGGTGCGCCATCTGGCGTCGGGAGTGCTCGGGCCAAACGCGCCTCCGCCGTTCCAGAAGAACTCGTTGAAGCAGACGATCTACTGGAATGGAAAGGACGATCTCGACCTTTACGTGAAGGATCCTCTGGCGCTGAAGGTTCGCGTTTCGCTGGGTTTGCAGCCGGTGTTCGATAAGCGCCTCGGCGGGTCGAGTCCGCACAACCTGCCCGGCTATGTTTGCGGGCTGGTGGTTGGGCCGCAGGGGGCCATCGTCTTCAGCAAGCACTGGCGATTACACGTGCGGAAATACGACCTCGACGGCGAATACGTGATGTCTCTGTGGCCGCCGCCAGCGAATCTGCCGGAAGAAAAACTCGCCGGCATGGGATACGTCGAATACGAACCGGGCCGCAAAGCCCTGCAAGCGCCGACCCTCTACGACACGGTGTCTGACCGCGGCTGGATGTTCTGGGGCGTAGACCACGGCGGGCTGGGCGACATGCAGCCCGCCCTCTACGGTGACCGCATCTATTTCGTCGGCTTCAATGGCCCCGCAAAGGGCGACCCTGCACCGCTCTACTACCTCAAACTCGACGGCTCTACGGATTTCGATGGCGTCCGCGGCGTCCCGTTCACCATGACCGAACAGCGCTTTCCACGACTTGCGGCCTCGCCGGACGGCAAATGGCTCTACATGACCGGGGTCGGCGGCGCTCAGTTTCTTGCGGACCCCATCGTGATGCGCCGCGCCCGTGAGGGCGAAGGGACGGCCAAGCCCTTCCTCGGAAATCCCCGCCGTGGTGGCAGGGTCGGCTCCATCGGAACGCCCGGCAGCGACAACGAGTCGCTCAATGCTCCTGTTGGCATCGATTGCGACGCCCAAGGCAGAATCTACGTTTGCGACCAATTGAACGACCGCGTTCAGGTCTTTTCTCCTGAAGGGCGTTATCTGCGGACGGTTCCGGTGAGCCGCCCGTTGTTGGTTCGCGTTCACCAAAAGACTGGCGCGATCTATGTTCTCCACACTGGGCGGGCCCAAGGCCGAAGCGTGGATCGGCTGACGAAGTTTCGGTCGTTTGATGACCCGCGGGAAGTTTTCCATCAGGACGGCTTGTTCGCGGCGGTGTTCGCTCTTGATTCTTGGTCGCCGCGGCCTCGGCTTTGGCTTGCTGGGAGCCGAACAGGCGGCGGCACCGGCAGCGGCGGTGTCCAGGGCGGAATGGAACCGGTGACGATCTATGAGGAGCAGAACGGAGCGCTCCGTAAGCTCTTCGACTTCGACGAACGGGCGCGGAAGGATGACGGACCCTTCTATGCCGGTCGGTGGCGGAACGTCAAGGGAGGGAGTGGCGGCGCCACGCGGATTGACTGCGACCCGCTCCGAGAGCGCGCCTATGTGCACACCGACCTCATGTTTGACCTGCGAACAGGCCACTACCTCGGCCGCTGGGTGTTGGCGCCGCATCGCGCAATCATTGAAGACCTCGCCTTCGACAAGAAGGGCTACTTGCACGTTCACTTCAATCCCGGTTTCTACCTGCCCGGAGTAGGCCGCCTCAATACAGCGCGGCCCATCGCAGTGACGGAACGCGCCGAGGAGCACGGGGTCGTGTATTACCCGGAAGCCCCCTATGACTACGGCGTCAGCGGAGAGGTGAGCAGCCGCGGCCCATACTGGAAGGGCATCCTTCCGGTCAAAGACCAGCAGGGTGCGAAATACTTTCAAGACGGGTTGGGCGTGAACATGAAGGGCGACATCGCCGTGCAGACCAACATCTACTACGTTCCGAAGCTGGAGGACAGCGTTATGAACACGCTGAACGCCGGCGCCATGGAACGAAAGCGGGGCATGGGTTACGAAAGCACCGGCGGCGTTACCTACGAGGCGTTCACACGGGACATTCTCGACCGCCAGAAGCGGGGCGAAGAGGTGTATTTCATCCGCCGGCTTCCCGGCGTTCCGCTGCACGGAGCGACGGTCTGGACATACGATGCGACCGGCGAATTGCGCGCGGAGTGCGCCGTCATTGCTGGCGGACTTATCAACGGCGTGGAAATTGACGAGGAGGGGAAACTGTATTTCTGGTGCAACAAGATGCGAGTGGTCGGCAGCGACAATCTGCCGTTTCTCCATGGCCGCGGCGGCACATTCGGCACCAAGCCAGTCCGAGACAACCTGTACCCGATGACCGGCACCATTCTCAAGACACGGGGCGCGGACGTGCGAATCCTCCGCGGCGGAGCCGTTGTTCCGATGGAGCCGCCCCCGACCCGTCCCCCTGATCTGATTGACTCCGCCTATGCGGGGAGCAGCTACGAAAAGGCGGTTTGGGCTTGGGCCGAGGGAGCGGAGTGGCTTTATGCAGGGGCTTCGCCTATCACGTTCAGGGGATGTAGTTGTCCCTCTCCGCGATTTCACACCGACTGGTTCAAGCGCACATTTGTCCCCGAAGCGTATCGCCACTCCATCGGGGTGCTGGACACGGCCGGCAACCTTGTTATGCATATCGGGCAGTATGGCAACTTCGACAGCGGAGACGGCCCGCGAAGCCGCATCCCCGTCGGCGGCGATGGCATTGGCGTATTTCATCCCCGAGCCGTCGCCGCCTCGGACAACTACATCGTATTCAGCAACTGGGAGGAGCGTATCACGGTGCTGAAAATTGTATATAATGCGGAAGAGGTCGCCGAAATCGGCGCGAAGTGACCGACGCATGTCAGGGAAGGTGTGAGATGCTACAAACCGCAAATGCTGCGGTACGGTCCTTATCGGAATCAGGTCGGGGAACGGGAACAGATTTCTTTCGCCCTGCGAAAAAGTCATCTGTGCCCGTTTTCCTGCTGCCGCTGTGTCTGCGGCAGGCCGCCTAAAGGCGGCGACAATGCGATGCTGTCGAATCGAAACTTGTGGAGGTTTGGGCTGTGAAGCATGTTCGTATTGGTGTCCTGGCGCTTGCTATCATCAGTAGCGGAGCGGTTACCGGAGTGCTCGCCGGTGAGTCTGCCAACACGCCTGTATTGCTTTTCCCGATTGTAAAGGACGGCAAATGGGGCTACATGGATGCGAAGGGCAAGGTGATCATCGAGCCGCAATATCAGTTGGCATACGATTTCCATGAGGGGCTGGCCTGTGTTGCGGTGAAGGCGTTTCGTGGATACATCGACCCAACAGGAGAGATGGCAATCAAGCCGCAGTTTGGCTGGGCAGGTAATTTCTCCGAAGGGCTGGCCTTTGTGAATTTGCACAAGGGCATGTATGGCGAACACGTGGAGTGGTATAAGGCGACGACCGGCACCGGTTTCTGCGATAAGACAGGGAAGGTGGTGATACGCCTCGGATACAATCAGCGCGCCGCAGACTTCCGCGAGGGGCTTTCTGTATCGGGGAGGGGCTTCATTGATAAGACAGGCAAGTCGGTCCCGACCGAAGCAGAGGAGTGCGATTCGTTTTCAGAAGGGATGGCGGCTGGGCGGAAGGGTGACAAGTGGGGCTATCTTTCTCGGGAGACGATGAAATTTGCGATTCCGCCGCAGTGGACGGCGGCGAGGGCCTTTTCGGACGGCTTGGCGGCGGTGGCCGAGGGAACATTTGCGGCGAGAGAGCGAAACCTCAAATGGGGATATGTGGACAAGCAAGGGAAGCTGGTCATCGCAGTCCAGTTTGCCGACGCCGGACCGTTTTCCGAGGGGCTGGCGCCGGTGAAAGTGGGGTCCAAGTGGGGCTATGTGGGCAAGGGCGGCGAGATGGTGGTGGAACCGAAGTATGATTATGCGTGGCGATTCTCCGAAGGGTTTGGTCGCGTGTTGGTCGGGGAAAAGCACGGGTATGTAGATAGGACGGGCAAGGTGGTTATCGAGCCGCAGTATGATGCCGCTTGGGAGTTCAACAAGGGCTTAGCGCGAGTCGGGATCGGAGACAAAGAGGGCTATATCGACCACTCAGGCAAGTATGTTTGGGAGCCGACGGAGTGACAAGGGTATCCTGAACCTTCGAAAGGAGTTTTGCGATGCAACGGGCGATTGGGATGATGGTCGGCGTGTTGGTTCTGGTTGTGGCCTGCTACGGGGCGGAGAAGAAGGAGCCGTCACCGGCCCCGACCGGCACGGTGGCCTTGTATGACACGATGGCGCGTGCGGAGCTGGGGGAACGCGTGGCTTCGCTTGTGCCGGAGGGGAAATGGAAGCTCGTGGAAGAGGGTGCGAAGCCCGAGTCATTTTCTGGGGATGCCGTGCTCGTGAACCACCGACTGGCGGTGGTGGTTCGGAAGGACGGAAGCGGGGCGGAGTTGTATGCGAAGGGAACGGAGGGATGGACGCTCCGGGCGAGAGTGATGCCGCTGCAAGGTGGTAATCCGCTGCGCTTTTCGGCTCTGAAGGCGACGGCGAACGACGGTACAGACGCGGCCGTGCGAGGAGCGATCGAAGGCGGTCGCGCGATTGTGTTTTCGTTGGGAGCAGGCGACCCGATAGTGAAGACCGCTGTTGAGGGGAAGGTGGAATGGCTGCGGGTTGAGTCGCCGTGCCGGTTCGGTGTGCTGCCCGACTTCTTTGCGGATGACCTCCTTGTGGACGCGAGAAGCGTTGTTGCGGAGCGAACGGAGATCCCGAGCGACAACTTCTTTCTGCACATGGTGGGGGATGGCGAGGCGATTGTTGCGGTCATCTGGGAGAAGAACGTCCGCGACGTGGAATTGAAGATTTCAGGCGAGGGCGCCGATCGCCGGATCACGGCGGCGGACGTGTTCTATGGGGATCAGGGGGCGATTTGGGTGGCCGTGCTGGAGGAGAAGGGCATCTGGCACGCCGAAGAACTGACGAAAGAGGACAGCGAGAAGGGGAAGACATTGGACAAGTGGGTCGTGCCGTTCATGGCCAAATGGAAGGCGAACTTCACGCGGGACGACGGCAGCATATTCAGCGCCCCGCTTGTTTCTACGAAGGGGGCATACGAGTTCGCGGGGACGCGGTATCCCCAACACAACCACGCGCTTACACCCAACCCCACTGCGAGGGGCAAGTTCATGGCCGTGCTTATTCCCGAAGCGAAAATGTCGATCTGGCGCCAGGGCACCGTCTACGCTGGTCCGATGGTGGCGTATCCGATTGCCCGGTTCGAAACCCCCGTAGAGCAGCTGTGTGTTGAGGATTTGCTCGTGCGATGCCTGGGGGCTGGCCCCTGCTCGTACGTACTGGATGTCGAGGCGGCCAAGCCCGTTTACAAGGGAGTCTTCACCTGTTCCTACGGTAAGACTCCCGGAATGTTCATTCCGGATGGCCCTGCATTTGACCGCAACCTGCGCGCGGCCCAAACATGGAAGGAGGACCGCGCGTTCATGAAGCGAGAAACCCGTGCGGTG
>CAZBRH010000001.1:48992-49712 GCA_964494245.1 uncultured Planctomycetota bacterium
TCATCAAGTTCATTCAGGACCGCATCAACGGCTACGTGGCATTGGTCGCCGAGCTACTCGCGTATCTGGACGAGGCGGAGAAGAAGCACCCCCAGCAGGCGGAGTTCATCGGCCGGCTGAGGACTGAGTTGAAGAAGCCGACACAGGTGTTTCAGAAGGCGGTCCCCGTGGACGTGAAGGCCACAGGGGAGGCGATTTTCGCGCCATGGATGGCGGAGATGATGAAGGCGATGCGCATCGACACGCCCGAGCAGGCGGCTAAGGGATTTGCCGCCGCGAAGGCGCCGGAGATCGGCGACCCGCAGGACGCACGCGTCGCAGGCCTACGCCTCAAAATGAAAGTAGTGCGCTCGATGGCCACAATGGAGATGGCACGGAACCCGGCCGCCGCGGAGATCACCAGAGAGATTCGCAAGCGGATCGAGGACGCCTTGCGCAATCCATCAAACTACGAGCGCGAGACGCAGTGGGTCGCTGGGGGCAGTGAGCGCCCGCATACCCCATTTGCGGCGACTGGTTCGGCGTTGCTCCCCCTCGCGAACAAGGTGCAGACGCCGAGCAAGGTGAGGGATCTCCGGCCTGCCCTCACGCCCATTCGAGTGAAAGGAGGCAAGACATGTTGGGCCGCGGAATCGGCGTTGTCGTAGCGCTAACGCTGCCGAGTGTGGCGGCGGTTGGGGGCGCGGAACGGGAGTGGTGGAAGCCATATTCTCCGCCGTG
>CAZBRH010000001.1:49735-57308 GCA_964494245.1 uncultured Planctomycetota bacterium
GAGAATGTATTCGAATTCACAGAGAAACCCGCGGTGAAGCTCGTCGGGAAGGATCGCTACGAAATCACGTTTGCGGTGGCGTCGAAAGGCGGTTCGGCGGACGGCGGATACTGCGATGTTACGGTGGCGATTGTAGACCCTGATAAGGACGTGTCTGGTCTGGGCCGGGGCACGGTGGTGCGGCACTTGGCGTCGGGGGTGCTGGGGCCGAACGCGCCAGAGCCCTTTCAGAAGAACTCGCTTCGGCAGACGATCTACTGGACAACTATGTGAAGGAGCCGGAGAAGCTGATGGTGCGGGTGTCGCTGGGGTTGAAGCCTGAGTTCGAGAAACGTCTTGGCGGCACGAGCCCGCACAACATGCCCGGCTACGTTTGGGGCGTGGCCGCCGCGCCCGACGGCGTATACGCGATTTCTGCAACGGGCAAGGCAACCCGTCTTTACATCCGTAAGTTCGATCACGACGGCAACTACGTGATGACGGTGTCGCCGCCGCCTGCGAACCTACCCGAATCGAAGCTCGAGGGTATGGGCTTTATCGAATACGAGCCGGGCCGGAGGGCTGTGCATTCGCGCGACGCCTACCAGACGGTTGTCGAAAGAGGAGCGTATATCGACTTCAACTCCCGCATGGCCACCGATTGCCAGCCCGTTGTCGTCGGCGACCGCATCTTCTTCTGCGACGCGGGCTTCACAACGGAGCCGGTTCCGACATCCCTGTATTGGCTGCACACCGATGGCTCGACGGACCGCCTGGGCATTGATGGCCAACCGGTCACGTGGGCCATTCGGACACCTTTTCCTCGCCTCGCTGCTTCGCCCGACGGACGTTTCCTCTACTTGTCCGTGGGCGTGGAACAGCGCCGCAGCCCCGCCGGGATCGTCATTCGGGTGCGGCTTGACGAGGATTGCAAGTGGGAGCCGTTCCTCGGCAACTTTGAGCGGGGCGGCAAGGACGGCTTCCGGGTGACGCCGGGCAGTGACGCTCGTTCGTTCCAGACGCCCGACGGGATTGACTGCGACGCGCAAGGGCGGATATACGTCGCCGACACGCTCAACAACCGCGTCCAAGTCTTCTCCCCCGACGGCGAGCCCATCAAGGCGATTCGCGTGGGCTTCCCCTATCTTGTCCAGGTGCACAAGAAGACAGGGGCCATTTACGTCCTGCACTCGGCGGTGGTTCACGGCGCAACGCTGCGGCGGCTGACGAAGTTCTCCTCGCTCGAACGGCCCGAGGAAGAATATCACGTAGACCACTTCGCTGGTGCGGTCTTCGCGCTGGATTCCTGGGCGCCGAAGCCGAGGTTGTGGGTCGGCGGTGGTCCGGCCGGAGGGCGGACGCAGGGCGACCTGCGAGGCGTCGAGCAGCGGCAGGGCGGATTCGTTGTGTATGAAGAGGACGGCCGCACCTGCCGGAAGATTCTGGACTTCGACGAGGAGGCGCGCTGCGCCGATGGCGCCGCCCATATCGGACGCTGGGGCGGCAGCATCTACGGCAAGCTCGTGTGCGACCCGGTCCGTAATCAAGTCTACTACTCGCGCGGCAAGAGCATGCCTGCCCCCGTCGTGATAGACCTGGCGTCCGGTAAATACCTGACACACGTTCTGTTTACGGGCACCGACGACATTGCCATCGACAAGAAGGGCTACGTCCATTGCCATTTCAACCCGGGGTTCTTCATGCCGGGCGTCGGGCGCGTGGACCCATCTCGGCAGTTTGACCGCACATCCAGAGCCGTGGAAGAAGGAGAGTGGCATTTCCCAGGTGCCCGCTACGTCTCCTACGCAGAAGTGCCCTACGACTACGGTGTCTTGCCCCAGGGGACATGGACGACGTTCATCTACGCAGGCAAGAGCTTCGCAGGCCGCCGACACGAGTGGCGCGGCATCATTTACACCAAAGACCAGCCGGGCGCCAAGTACTTCCAGGACGGCCTGGGCGTCAACATGCGGGGCGAAATCGCCGTCCAGTCCAACATCTACTATGTGCCGAAGATGGACGACATCGGCGCCTGGGAGGCCTTTTCGGGTGTTCGCGTGAACATGCTTATTGGCGGCGACAACCACAGCGGCAGGAAATACGAGCAGATGCTCCGCGACGTCGATGACCTTGAGCGACGTGGGGAAAGCGTGTATTTTATACGGCGGAAGCCGGGACTTCCGCTCAGCGGCGGAACTATCTGGACCTACGAGGCCTCCGGCGAACTGCGCGCGGAATGCGCCGTCGTCGCAGGGGACCTAATTAATGGCGTGCAGATCGACGAAGACGGCGACCTCTACTTCGTCAACGCGCGGCTGCGGGTTGTTGACGAGAACGGCAGCGTGTTCCTCGGTCGTCGCGCGGGCCGATTCGGCGACCCCGAGAAACGGAAAACCCCCGCGACGGGCACACTCATCAAGACGCGGGGCAAAGACGCCCATCTGCTTCATGCCGGGGCTGCTGTTCGCATGGACGAATTACCCGCGCGTCTCCCCGACCTGATTGTCACCGACTGGGCGGAGGAAGGCCGCATCAGCGTCAAATCGTCGTGGGCTTGGTTCGAAGGAGCGAAGTGGCTTTACGGGGGACCCTCGCCCATCGTGTACAGCGGTTGCTCCTGTCCCACGATGCGCTTTCACACGGACTGGTTCAAGCGAACGTTCGTGCCCGAGGCATACCGGCACTCGATTGGTGTTCTGGACGCAAACGGCAACCTCATTCTGCACATCGGACGATACGGAAACCTGGACAGCGGCGACGGGCCGAAGAGCCGCATCCCAGTGGGCGGCGACGGGATCGCGATGGCGTTCGTCCGGTTCGTCAGCGGCACAGACGACCGGCTCGTGTTCGAGGACTACGCCGAGCGGATCGTCTCGCTCCGCCTCAACTACCACGCAGAGGAGACGGCTCCTGTCGGGGCAAAATAGGTGGGCGCACGGCCGCCCACGTTTCGACGTGGAGAAGGAAATGAAGACGACGCTGCTCTGTTGGGGAATGATTCTCTTGGCGTTCGGTGCCCTTGCGGCGGAACCGAGCCATGTGCCTCTTGAGGTCTTCCAGTGCTCCGCGGCCGCGGGCACTTTTCCCATCGAAATCGGTATGCCGTTCCCGTCGGGAGCGCTGAAGGACGCAGCGCGCATCCGCTTGCTTGATGCAGGCGGCGCCGAAGTTCCATGCCAGGTTGAAGTGTTGAGTCGCTACCTCGACGGTTCGCTGCGTGCGGTCCTGCTTGTCTTTCTCTCGCCGGTATCGAAAGAGAAAGCGTTATCCTATGTGGTGGAGTTCGGCGACGGCGTGGTGCGCAAGGCGCTTCCAAAATCGCCGGTCGCTGCGGTCCAGAAGGACAAAGCGGTGAACGTCGATTCCGGAGCCGTGCAGTTCCGTGTCGGAACAGGCCGCTCGCTTCTCGAACACGTGTCCTCCGGTGGAAAAACAGTCCTGCCGTCGGGCCTAGAGTTGTTCGTTCAACAGGTGGGGCAGGACGGCGTTCTCGTCGGCGAGCAGGCCGAGGTGACGTTGGAGGAGGCTGGGCCGGTTCGTTGCTCGGTTTTGGTGAAGGGACGGTTTGGTGCGACGCCCGATGCTCACGGCTATCAGACCAGAATTTACGCCTACGCAGGTACCGGCCTTGTTCGGGTGCAGCACACCGTGCTCGGCCTTGATGCGAAGAAACCGCTCGACCTTGCCGGATGGGGGCTGCGTGTCAGGGCTGGCGCCAAGAAGGCACAGTGCGGACTGGACGGCTCGCCCCGCGAGCTGGACATGGCGGGGGGCGGCGGGCTTTTTCAGGATGCCGTCTTTCGCTGGACTTGGGGCTCGCTAAGCGCCGAAGAGCTTGCAGCGCGCTCCGTCAAGCGGATTCCGCTCAAGGGCGACGAGGCGCCGGGCTGGCAATATCGAATGCTTTGTTCGCTCAATAAGGGTGAGCCGGCGCCGGGCAAGGCCGATGGCTGGCTTCTGGCCGAGATGGCCGGCGGCGCCGTGGGCGTCTGTGTGCGTGATTTCTGGCAGCAGTGGCCGAAGGAGTTTTCCGCCACCGGTGACGACGTCACCGTGTGGCTGCATTCTCCGCGGGGAGCGCCTTTTGTTGCCAAGGCGGGAACGGCCAAGACCCACGAAGTGCTTTTCGATTTCAGCGGCGGTGGCGCGGAATCCCTGCGGGCGCTCAACGCCGTCTTCCAGGACTGGCCGCTCGCGCGGCTTTCGCCCGAGTGGGTCTGCGCGAGCGGCGTCTTCGGGCCGCTCCTTCCGCGGAGCGATCCTTTCACCGAGGGATATAACGCGATGGCAGACCTTTTTCTGGAATTCATCAAGCAGACAGCGGACACGATTGTCAACCGCGCCTGCTGGTATAAGTATGGCAACGCCGACTTCGGCGATTTTCACACCACCGTTTCCTGGAACGTGCCCGAAGGCATCTCGCGTGAGTTCACCATCGAGTTTCTGCGTGGGGGCGACCGGGAGTGGGCGCGGCTCGGCGCGCGAGCCGCACGCCACTATGGCGACATCGACGTCTGCCACGCCAAGACGGATGAGAGCGAGGCCGGTCGTTCTTGGGACGCTGCGCGCACGGGGCCTTATAAGGTTCGGCGTGTCCCCGCCGTCTGGGCGGGGAGCACACACGGGTTTCAGGGGTCGGTCCTTCAGGCGACGGGCGCCAAGCGGGCGGAGTTGGAAGCGGCAATCCGCGTGGAGGAAGAGGATTTTGTTGCCGCGCAGTCGCCGCGCGACGTGCACCAAATCCTCCCCGGTCCGCGGCCAGGCCTTATATACTGGTGCTACCACACGGGTGGGGCAATGCCCTATTTCCTTCTTTCAGGTGACCGCAGGGCGCTGGAAGTTCTTCAGGAGCAAGCCGAATGGGTCTTCCAGGTGAAAACGAGGGATGTGAAGGACAACGTCCTGCGGGCCGTTCCTACGTTTCAGTTGACACTGTTGCTCGATGCACACGAGGCGACGGGCGAAGCCAAGTATCTCCGTGCGGCGGGTTCCGTCGTGGGTGCTCTGGGGTTCAACAGCGGGGGCTACGGAAAGCACGCCGAGGGCGGTATTATCCCCGCCAGCCGCCAGGCCGTGGCGCTCTATCGTTTCACGCAGTTGAACGTCCCGCCGGCGGACACGGGGGTGAATAGTGAAGAGGTGAAGCGGCGCTTCGCGGAAGCAACTGCCGCCTCGATGGTTTCGAAGCAGCAGGCCGCTGGCTGCACCCCCGGCTACATCAGCGCGTGGGCCATTGCGTGGGACACCGGCTTTTGGTCCGAGGAGACACGGACCACCTTCGAGGACAAGGTCCTACGGATCATCAGTTTCGACCGCAAAGAAGCGCCCCCGCCGGTAGTCCGCTACAAGATTCCGTTTCTCAAGTGGGCATGGAGCAGCTCGAGAAAGGCGGGCGAGTTCTTCACCTACGATCCAAAGGAAATGGCGAAGACCTACATCTTCAACCGCTTCCTCTACCATTTCACGTGCGACTATGCCGAGTTCGGCGTGTTGTACACGATGCCGGGATACCCGCACTTTCTTCCCTTCTGGAAGAAATACCACGAGCAATATCTGAAGCCGCGGATGAACGCGGATGGCGTGCTCGAATTACACTTCCAGCCCGCAACGCAGGGCGCGAAGTAGGAACAAGTCGGGGCCTTTTGGGGGCGGGTTTCCCGCCATTCATTGCCAGTCGAAAAGGACGCCCATCGCCTCGCCGCGGGACTCGAGCAGCATCTGATACATCGCTGGAGCGTCGGTGTAGGGGACGCGGTGCGAGATCAGCCCGGACACGTCCAAATCGCCGTCCGCCACAAGGTCGAAGAACAACTCCACGTCGCGGTTCTTCGTCCACGGGTCAGCGGGCGACTCGTGCGTCGCGTGCGAGCCGTTGTGAATGCCGACAATCTTGATGCTGGGAGCGTTGCAAAGGTCGTGCAAGTCGATATGCGTTTTCCCGCGTGGCCCGCTGACAATGCCGAGCGTGCCTTGGCGGTGGAGCAGCGGAATCTCCTCAGGAATCAGGTTCGCCACGCCGGTCAACTCGATGACGACGTCCGCCATGCGGCCACGCGTCGCCTCGCGAACCTTTTCTTTCACGGCGTCGCGGCGGGGATTGATGGGGACGATGGCAGGGCTTTTCGGCAGCAGGGACAGCCGAGTATCTGCCACGTCAACGGCAATTATCGGCCGCGCGCCGCAGAGCCGCGCGAACCGCACCGAGATCTGTCCAAGAAGCCCCAGCCCGTAAACTACCGCGGACACCCCCATCCCGATGCCGGAACGGCGGACGCCGTGAAAGGCAATCTCGGCCATCGTTGCGAACACCGCTTGTTCTGAAGACACGCCTTCGCGGATCGGCCGCGTCAGCTTTGCGGGCGGGGCGACGTATCGCGCGTGCCGCCCATAGGATTGCACCCGCTTGCCAATCAGCGCACGGTCTGCACCTGGCCCGACGTCGAGAACCACGCCAACGTTGCTGTAGCCGGGGAAGAAGGGATAATGGCATGCGGCGGCCCACTTCGACCCCTCCTCGACGTCGTGCCCCAGGACCGTCAGCTCCGTGCCGGTGCTCACGAGCGTCAGTTCCGACTCGATCAGCACTTGTTCGGCCTCTGGAACTGGCATGTCCAAATCTTCAATGGCGACTTGCCGCGGACCTGTGAACACGACCGTTGGGTTTTTCACGTTCGTTATCCCCTATTCGCCTGCTTCAGTTCAGCTATGTGGACAGAACGATTTTCATTTAGCGAACGGCCTACGCATTCAAGCAGCGCCATCGTCTCGCGCACGTTCTTGCCCGATGGCCCTGGCTCGCGGTGGCTGCGGATGCATTCAAGGAACTCCGCCAACTGCGCCCCGAACGCTTTGGGGAAATCGGCCGGCACATCCGTCTTCTCTCCGTTCAACGAAACGACGCCATCTGTGAAAAAGAGTGTCCCATGCGTCCCGCTCACCGTCGTCTCCCACGCCGGGGCGTCTGAGCGCAGCGCCAGGGTCACCTCGGCGACCACCCCGTTGAGCAGAGCCAAATTGCTCGATATTTCGCTCCAGCCCGGCCAGTCGGGAATCGATTTTCTGCCCGTGGCGTGCGCCTCTTCCGCTCGCGTGTTCAGCAGCCAAAGAATGGCGTCGTATTCGTGAGAGCCGAACCCGTGCAAGAGCCAGTCGGCCGCTATATTCGGGTCCAGCGCCCAGGATCGTCTTCGGGCCTGCGGGATGGCGTCGCGCAGCAGTCGCCGCCTGACCACGCGGCATATCTGCCCAACTCTGCCTTCGACCAAGAACCGCTTGGCCAGCAGATGGCTATCTAGATGACGCAGAACTTGGGCCACCATGAGCACAACGCCCGCGTGTTCGGCCGCCGCGATCATCGCGTCGCATTCCGCGAGATTCCGGCCCATTGGCTTCTCGACCAGCACGTGCTTGCCCTGTGCGGCGGCTTCGATGGCCACGGGAGCGTGCAATCCCTCCGGAAGGCAAATGATGACGGCATCGATGTCTCTGTCGTCCAACAACTCGCGCCAATCGCTGTAGCGCCGCGGAACGTTGTATTTTGTCGCCGCCTCGTCCAGTCGCGACGGCACGGCATCGCAGGCAGCGATGATGGTGG
>CAZBRH010000001.1:57319-58122 GCA_964494245.1 uncultured Planctomycetota bacterium
AAAATGCGCTCCGCTGATGATTCCGCAGCCGATTACGCCGAGCCGAACCTCCGACGACATGCTGAAGCCCTTATGCTGCCCCGTGGTCCCGATTTCCAGCTTTGGGGGCGAGCCCGCCGTGTTTGTCAGTAGAGGTCCACCCTGTGGCTGTATGGCCAGCAGGCCGGGAAGAGGACCTCCAGCCATGGCGCCAGTCGCGGGGGGACCTGCGTTTCTGGCCGCTGGGCAATCTCTTGGAAAGACCAACAGCCCGTGATCATCCCGGTCAGCAATCTCTGGGGCACCCACGCTTGCTGGCCCCGGCGATCCTCGCTCACTCGAACGCCGCGAGGTGATACGTCGAAGCCGACCGCCCCAATCTCGCTCGCCAGCGTGAACCGCGTCGATGGGAGCGCCGAATGAGCCGCCCGGCAACGCTGTGTGAACAGGGGCTGAAGAGCCCGCATAAGAGCGGGGAAGTCAACAATCTTCGCCAGCGGGCCGCCGCTGGAGCGGCTGACAATCTGGACCTCTGCCCCCGCCACCTGCCGCAGAAACACAGCGAACGGGTCGTTCCATTGAACCGGAAGCGAGAACGTCTCGGCCTCGCGCTTTCGAGCGACAGCGCCCAGCGCCCCAAGCGTTGCCCGTATGGACGCCTCATCCGGGCTGACCACGAGTTCGCGGAGCACCGGCTCCCCCTGAGCGTTGATTGTGAGGTACCCGCATAGGCGCCCGCTTGCGTCCAAAATAACCTTTGGCCCGGCGAAAAGCCACGTGTGAACCGCGCAGCCCACCGCCCAGTCCCAGACGGCGCGATCTCT
>CAZBRH010000001.1:58149-66490 GCA_964494245.1 uncultured Planctomycetota bacterium
CTTGCTCGATCGTAGAGGCACGCTACGTCGTCAATGTCGTGCCGCCTCATCGTTCGCAGCCGCCCCGGTAGCCCGTATTTCACCGCGTCGTCCGTCCGCACCTTCGCCGTTACGTGCATCATATAGCGGAAATAGCCAAAGCGGCCGTAGAGGCGGCAATTGCCCTGCAGATACGCGAGCAGGTATCCGTTCTGCTCCATATACCTCGAACAGTCGTTCATTGTCGCCGTGCAGTAGCCCTGCTTGCGGCATTCTTCTCTTGTGGCAACCGGCCCGACGGTCATCGCCGGCACGGTTGCTGGTCCAAAGCGCACCATCCGGGGAACCATCACGATGACGCTCACCACACGCCCGTCCGCAATGGCAATCCGCGTATGTTCTGGATTGAACGTCGGCCCTCTCCATACCGCGCGGACGATGTGTTCTCTCATGCCCGGCTGAGGGGCCTTGGGAAACGACGCCGCCAGCACCTCCAACGCCTCGCGGCGCTCACGGGCGCTCGCCATCGGCCCAAGCCGTTCAATCGGTGGATTCTTCACGCTCTGCTCGGCAGCCATTCCTGTCCCTTTCATTATACGCCGTTCAATCGTCCAAACCTGATTTGTGCCAATAAGGGGACATCTCCACCACCTGTCTCGTGTCCATCGCGTCGTCCGCCGCGAAGCAGGTGACGGCCGACTCCACGCCTTCCCTCAGCCCGACCGACGGCGGCGTATGGTTGAGCATGCTGTCGGCCAGTTCGGCGGTGAGCACCTCGTCGCCGCCGGAATGCCCTCCGCGAACCTCGACCGAGGCGTCCTCGATCTTTGTGCCGAAGCCCATCCGGCACACCTCGATCTTGCGGGTGACGGCGTCCGCGCGGATCGCACCCTCTGAACCGAGGATGTACATCCGGCGTTCGGTGATGGCCGCGTTGCAGTTTGTGTGGAACATCGCCCTGACTTCGTTCTCGTATTCGAGGATCACGACCTGGTTGTCCACGATGTCCTTGTCAGCGGTGAACGGGTTGAGGTTGACGAGTCCGGCCCCGGTGGTCGCCCGGTAGGCCAGGCGGCCTTTGCTGTCGCGGCCAATCCGTTCCATGTGGTATTCATTTTTCGGCAGGTAGAAGTTCAGGCCGCCGAAGGAAGCCACTCGCGCGGCGCGGCTGCCTACCATCCAGTTTGCAAGGTCAATGTCGTGGCAGCACTTTTCCAAGAGATGCGTCCCGGCGTATTTTCGGAGCCGACGCCAGTTGCCGTGAATGAACCCGCCGAGGCCCATTCCGATGTTCTCGTTGAACTCCATGCTGATGATATAGCCGATGGCACCGTCATCGATCAGTTTCTTGATTTTTCGGTAGTGCGGTGAATATCGCAGCGTGAAGCCGATGTTGAACATCCTTCCGCTTTTCTTCCAGCTTTCGTACATGCGGCGGCAATCGGGCAGCGTTGTCGCAAGCGGCTTCTGGCAGAAGACGTGCTTGCCGGCTTCGAACGCCGCCACCACCTGCTCCGCGTGATAGCAGTTCCACGACGACACCATCACCCAGTCGATGTCGGATGACCGGACTAGCTCCCGGTAATCCGCGTGAACGCGGGGCGCTGGATGGAACTCTTCGGTGGCTCGTTTGACCGACCGCTCGTCCGGGTCGTAGATTGCCACAACCCGCAGCCGCGGGTCGCGCGCCAAGAGCTGCTTTGTCAGGCCGATGCCCATCAGTCCGCAGCCGATTACCCCAATGCCAATCGAGTCTGAAGTCATCCCTTGTCTCCGAGCTCGGGTTGGATGTTTCTACCCCAGCCGTGCCCTTTTCGCAAGTGGGTGCACACGCACAGCTTGCACGAGTATGCCGACGCCTAACACCGTGATCGGACAAAGAGTTTGGCACTCAATACGCTCCTCGCTGGATCAGGACGACCCACACCGTCCTTAGCATGATGCGGAGATCAAGCCATGCCGAGTGGCGGTGGAGGTAGAGCACGTCGAGGAGCACGATGTCGTCGAGGTTGCGGATCTCGGAACGACCGCAAACCTGCCAAAGCCCGGTAACACCGAACCAGCCGGAAAGGCGCATCCGCTGCCAGGGACGGTAGCGCTCGACTTCCACTGGCAGTGGCGGACGCGGCCCGACGATGGACATCTTTCCGCTCAAGACGTGGAGAAATTGCGGCACTTCGTCAAGACTGAACCGCCGCAGCAGTCGCCCGACGGGCGTCCGCCGCGGGTCGTCCTTGAGCTTGAACACGTGCTCGGCCTCCCCGTGCCGCTTCTCATACCATTCCCGGTGAGCGTCGGCGTCCGGCCACATTGTCCGGAACTTAATGAAGCGGAAGCGACGGCCGCCTGTGCCAACCCGTTCCTGCACAAAGAAAACAGGCCCCCAATCTTGAAGCTTGATTGCGATAGCGACGAGGCACCAGAACGGCAGTCCGAGGAGAAGCACCGCGGCGGAGAGGAGCACGTCGATCAGCCGCTTTACCGCTGCTGGCTTGTGGGCGATGGGGCGCGGACGCAGGAACAGAAGCGGCTGCCCGTTCACCCGCCGTCGAGCTAGCCCTAGCCCTTCGATGCCGTGCGGAACCGATGGCCGCAGCAGGACCACAGCCAACCCGCGTCGTAGGAGTCCGTCGGCAAGTTCGAGTTGCGCCGCAAGCCCCGCTTCGGGGTTGCACAGCGCTGCCGCATCAATGCCGCCCGCATCTGCGTTCGAAAGCAGCTCTTCTGTGCTTTCCGTTCGGGCTACGACTTCGTGGTCTCGGCTTAGTTCCTCTGCGCACGCATCAAGCGTTTCAGCAGGGCCAAGGATTCCGATTCTTGGTCGGCTGGACATGCAGGACGGTCAGGCCGGGCTAGTGCGATTCAGGGCCGGGCTGCCCGCCGGGGTCCGGCGACTCCGGTGCTGCCGGCACGGGCGGCTTCTGCTTCATCACCACAAGCTCGATTTTTGGCGACGCCACTTTGCCAGTCCATGCGTCGCCGATGCCGAATTGTTTACCGTAGGAGTTCTCGTATTCCACGCAGAGCGTGTAGGTTCCCTCTTTCTTCAGGAAGCCCGGAGGGATGGTGGTCGTCGCCTCAAACGATTCGCCGGGCTTGAGTTCCTTGAAGGACCACGGTCCCATCGCCTGCACCTCGCGGTCGCTCAGGCGGTCCTGTTCGGAATGGACGATGAGCCGTCCGCCGGGTTCGACGATGTAGGCGCGCGCAAGCGCCGCAAAGATCATATAAGTGTTCAATCGGAACGCCGCCTTGCCCGTGTTTCGCAGCGTTGCGGTGATCTTGATGGGTTCCGCCGCGTGCTTCGCCAGCTCGTGCATCGTTCGGTCGGCATGGATTTGGAGAGCGAGGCCGTTGACCGGCACGCCGAGCGCCGACGTGGCTGGGGGCGTCGGGGCTGGCGGCTCGGGTTGTCGCCCAACCGGTGGCGTGGTTCCGGGGATGCCGGGCGGCGGCACGATGCCGGGGCCAATTACCACTCGAGCGACGCCCTGGCCTTGCACGAGAAGTCGCTGGGCTTCCGCCGTGTCCGTCAATTCCAACTTTCTGAGGTCGTGCTTCCGCCGCTGGTCTTCGTTCTTCAACTGTTGGGCGAAGTATTGGGCGAGCCGCTCCCTGCGGGTGCGGAAGTCGGGCAGGCCGCCGGTGCCCGTAAGCACGTCCTGAAGAGCCCTCGTAAGAGCCCTGAACTCCGCAGTTGCGTCATTCTTCTCGGCTTCTGCCAGGGCCCATCCGAGGGTTGCGAGCAGCTTGTCGCGGTCTTCCGCGCTTACCCCGCCAGCCACCCTGACGTCCTTGCCCTCGGCACGTGCGAGCAGCACGGGCCGCAGTTTGTGGGCGTAGAAGAACGCCGCCCGAAGCTTGTCCTTGCCTTCGAGTTCCTTCTCCGCTTTCGCTTCAAACCCGAGAAGCTCCTCGACACTGTTCAGTTCTTTCGCTTCTGCGGTCGCGCGGAGCGGATATCCGTTGGCGTTCGCTGCGCCCAAAAAGAGCACGAGTTCCGCGTCCTTCTTCGGCGGCTCGGCCCCCCAGATGGTGATGGTGGCTCCTTCTTTCGGCGCATCGCCGGGGTGGCGCACGACCTTCTGAACAACGACCCCGCACTTCTGGTATTCCGTGTCGCCTTCCTTGAACGTCCCTGCCTCGTTGCCCACTTTGCCGCTCAGGATAACCGGCGACACGACGATTTTTTCTTCCAAAGAGCGCTCGGTCCCGTCCTCGGCCAACCCAACGCCACATACGAGAAGGGCAAGCACTTGGACGCACGTTCTGCCAAGCATGTGTTTCTCCTTCATCTTTCGGGCACATTGCCACTCGCGACGTGCTCACGGGTCTTCTCGGCCCATTGGTCAACGAACGGATGATCCCCCGGTTCGCCGAGAAGAAGCAAGGGGTCCTCGAGCATGGCGTCCCAGTAGAGGTCAACAAGTTCCCGCGCCTTCATGAGCCGGACACGCGCGGAGCCGATGGTCGTCTCTCGCACGATGCCGGAGCTTTCAAGGAGCCGGGCGGCCTTGGAATCCTTCTTGTAGAAATCGCGATAGCCCGCAGGGCTTTTCGTGACCTTGACTTCCTTGACAGAGCCGTCGGGCTGGCGCACGAGTGCCCAGGCCTCAGCCATGTAAGGCATGTCCATCCAGTCTTCGACTGCGTGCAGGGTCGTGTTCGTGCGGGTGTCGGTGCCGAAGAAGCAGACATAGCCATCCCAATCGTAGTAACGGCCGTAGGACGTGCGGCGGTCGAACGTGCTGCCCTTCTCGTGGTCCTTGACGAACTCGTCGGCGCGGTCGCCTATCGCGGCGAGCGAATGAGTCGGGTGTGCGCTTCGGCGTGCTTCCGGACGGCGCCAGAACTTGTCCGTGATGCTGCCGACGCGCGAGGGCGTCTCCTTCGGGTCGAAGACATACTGCGAGGGACCGGGATTGTTCGGAGCGAATGTCGCCGTGAGCGTCGGCACGATTACGAGCCCGCTAGGGCCGACGGTCTCGACAAACGCATCAATAACGAGTTGCGCACCGCAGTCGGGCAACTTCACGAGGTCGCGCGCCGGCCCCAACGCGCGCAAGCTGCTGTGGAAGAGAACAACGTCGCCCCGTCCGAGGCCAAGCGACTTTAATCCCCTTTTGATCAAGTCCTTGGAAATCTCCATACGGTGCCCTTTCGTTGCTAAAGACACAGAGCCGGGAGCAGCGACTGCTTCATTATAGCGGCAAGGCACACTTCCGGCTACAAGTTAGACGCATGTGGCGTCCACTTTGCTGCAAGGCGTTGTCCTCGTGGGAAGCTGCTGCTCTTTCCTGTGGACACGCCGCCTTGCGCAACGATAATGTGCTTCGCAGACGGAACCACGCGGTTCGTGTTTCAACGTGTGGGCATTTTGGTGGAATGGGCAGGCGGAGGTGCGCCGGTGCTGACGAAGCGAATTATTCCCTGTCTCGACGTCCGAGCGGGCAAGGTGACCAAGGGCGTCCGCTTTCGGGGCAACGTCGATGTCGGCGACCCCGTCGAAATGGCGCGGCAGTACTACGAGGACGGCGCCGACGAGATTGTCTTTTACGACATCACGGCCAGCAATGAGCAACGCGACATCCTGATCGACGTCGTCCGCAACGTCGCCCACGAAATCTTCATCCCCTTCTCTGTTGGCGGCGGCCTGCGGACGCTCGAAGCCATGCGGCGCGTTCTTCTCGCCGGCGCCGAGAAGGTCAGCATCGACAGCGGCGCGGTGCGCAACCCGCAACTCATCTCCGAAGGAGCCAGGGCGTTTGGCAGCCAATGCATCGTCCTCAGCATGCAGGTTCAGCGTGTTGAACCGTCCGATAGAATTCCCAGCGGCTATGAGATCGTCATTGACGGTGGGCGGACGTTCACCGGTATGGACGCACTCGATTGGGCCAGGCGCGGCGAGGAACTCGGCGCCGGCGAACTCTGCGTCAACAGCATTGACCGCGACGGCACGACCGCCGGCTTCGAAATCGAGCTGACCCGCGCCATTGCCGAGGCCGTCAGCATTCCCGTCATCGCGTCCGGCGGCGGCGGCTCGCCCGACCACCTCGCCGAGGTCTTCACCGATGGCAAGGCCGACGCCGCCATCCTTGCGTCCATCATCCACTACGGCCGCTACACCATTGCCGGAATCAAGGCGGACCTGGCGGCGCGCGGCATCCCCATGCGGTTGACGTAGCGCCCCTACGGCGAGCGCTTGGACGCAGGTTCGTCTGCCGGAATTGGCTCGCATTCTTCGAGCTTGAGGAAGAGTTCAGCGTGCTTGTCGCCGCCGGGGAGCGCGGCGAGTTTCCTGAACTCTCCGAGCGCAGCGCCGCGACGCCCCGAGAAGTAAAGACAGTAGCCGAGCAGCAGCCGCGCGTCCCCGTCGCCAGGGTGGTCCGCGACGTAGTTTGCAAGCGCGGCGAGCTTCTCGCGGAACGTGTCTTCGTTCTTGTAGAACTTAGGCAGTTCGAGCCGGACGAGGCCCCAGTCGGGGAACTTGTCGAGGCCGAGCCGGACGTTGTCGCCCGCCGTCGCATATTGGCCGAGCGCAAACAGCGCGTGAGCCACGGCGAACCGCGCGATGGCGTCGGTCACGTCGAGCTTCATTGCCCTCTGGTAGAGGATCGCGGCTTGTGGATAAAGCCCGAGCACGAACTTGCGGTCGCCCTCGTCGAGAAGTGCGTCGCGCTCACGGCGAGCCCGTTCCTGCTCCAGCCGCTTTTCGCGTTCCTTCGGCGGCTCTGGCGGAGCGAGGTCTTTCGTGCGGCGCCTGAGGAACACCTCGACGCCGCGCGAGCCGGGGATGTCCATCACGATGATGGAGTTGCCCAAATCGAAGCCCGACCATCCGTCGCCGACGAACCGCCTGTGGAGGTCGCTCGGCGGGCCGCTGGTCACCATGCGACCGTCGGGCAGCGCCCACCCCACAATCGTCCCGCCGGGCACGCCGACAGAGACCGCTTCGCGGACGGACGTCTCGGCGTCGCCCCGCACCCGCAGCTTCACGCTCCCGCCGAGCCGCACGAAGACCTCCCAATCGGGGTCAACCTTGCCCAGAACAGGGACGTCGAGGGCGTACCAGTGCAGGTGGCTGCCCGTGTGCCAGCCAACGCGCTCGCGGCCAGCCGAGTCGGTGTACGGACCGAAGTGCGTGCCGCTGTGCCAGCCAAACCGACGGACGCGGCGGAGGTCAGTAATCAGTGGGCGGCCTTCGCGGAGGTCAACGTCCACGTTGACCGTCGTGCGCGCTTCGGCTGCGGCACAGCCAAGAAGGACGGCCAGCAGCATCGCCCATTTGCAGGGATTGTTCATGGTGGCAGTCCTCGCCCTTCGCGCGCGGACGCAAGGGAACCCTCACCCATTATGATACACCGCCGCGGGCGCGAGTATCAGGGAAATCCGGCCTTGTCGAGCAGCTCCAGTTGGGACTCGACGGCCTTGAGATCGGCCTGCCGGTCAAGCGCTTGAAGCGCTTCCCGGCGCTCGTGGAGCAGAGCGCGGTATCGGGCGATCTCGTCCGCGAGCCGCGCTCCCTCACGTTCGAGCACCTTGTCGGCGACTCCGGCGCTGGAGAGGAGCCACGCGAGCGCCAGCCCGCGATCCCGACGTGAGAGAAAGCCGGCCGACCGCTCGAGCATCTCCCTCGCGCGCTCGAAGAGGCCGACCCCGCCCGAAAGCCCAACGGCGGCGTAGAGCAGGGGCAGGCGGTCCTTGTCGCCCGCGAACAAGGCGGCTAACTCAAGGGCTTCTTCTTCGCGCCCTTCCGACGCGAGCACGCGAACCGCGACATCCGGGCCATTGCCGAACGGCTTGAGCATCTCCACGGCTTGCTTCGCCTGCTCATCCAGCCCCGCCGCGAGGTAGAGCCGCAGCATCAGGCCCATCAGTTCCACGCTGCCACGCACCTGTCCGAGGGCAGCAAACGCCGTCGCCGCCTCGCGGACGGCGCCGCGCTCGATGTGGGCCCGAGCGACGAGACCGAACTCCGCCCGCCCGCGGTCCCCTTGCGCCCACGCGCGTCCGAGGTGCTTCCGCATCAGCGCCCGCGCCTCCGGTGTAAACGGGTCAACGGAGGCGAGCATGAGCGAGTAGCAGTTCTGCCACTGGACGGGGTTATCATCCTTGATGGCAAGTTCAAGGGCGAGTTCGTGCGCGCGGAGATTGGGCGGGTTCATGTATGCGGCAACCAGGCGGGCGATTCCGAGCGCCGCCTTCGGATTCTTATCCAGGAGTTCTTGCGCGAGCCGCAACGCTCCTTCTGCGTGTTCCGCTGGGGCCTGCGGCGCGACACAGACCAGCCGGTCCGAAGCGGTCATCACGACGACGCCCTGCCGCGTCGAGAGCATCGGGCGCGCCGTGCTGACGGGAAGCC
>CAZBRH010000001.1:66544-69993 GCA_964494245.1 uncultured Planctomycetota bacterium
GAACTCACCACTCTGGAAGCAGCCGTCGGCCCTTCGCGCGGCGACGCCGGCGGGTCGAGCAAGATGTCCGTCGGCCGCGCCCAAAGGAACTCGCCCGACTTCATATCAAGCGCGGCGACCCGTCCGCTCCGCGCGGCGTAGAACGCCCGCTCGCCGTCGGTCACTATGCCCGTGTCCACGCCGTGTTGCGTGAGGTGTCTCCAAACGACATCGCCCGTCTTCCGGTTCAGGCCGCGGACTTCGTGCCGGTCTGCGGTGACCGCGACGACGTCGCCCGCCGGGGCAGGCGTACCCTCGGCTCCGCAGACGGCAGCCCAGCGGGTTGCGCCCGTGGCGGCATCGACGCAGTAGAGCGTCCGGGCCGCGACCACGAATACGTCAGGCCCGTCGGGCACGGGTAGCGAGCGTTCGAGCAGTGAGCGCCACGAGTTGGCGCCGCCGGTGATCGCCTCGTTCCGCCACGCGACCTTGCCCGCTTTGAGATCGACCTTTGTGAGTCCGCCGTCGAAGCAGTAGAAGACGCCGTCCCGGACGGCCGTGGCCGAGAAGCCGTCGAATGCATCGGTGAGGCCCGCGAGAGCAACGGAGCCGGACTTCAGCGCGTCGAGCCAGTCGAACGCCCTCGCGGCGAAGCCGCCGTCCTTTAGTCTCAGAACCAAAACCATCCCGCGCAGCGCCGGAAGCACCGCTCTGACATCACCGTCATCGATTTCCTGCTGCGCAACTACTGCGCCGGTATCCGTGTGGACAACGGAGAGTGTGCGGGCGCCCTCGTCAAAGAGGTAGATGGCTCCCTGCTCGGCGCCGGCGATCGGCCCCAGCCCGCCATCGGCTTTGACCTTCAGCCGGCGGATCCAGCGATACGGCGCCCAGTCCGCAAACTCGACTCGCGCCCCCTCGGCCCTGTCGGCGGGGATGAGTGCCTCGAGTTCCGCGCGGCGCGGTTGGCCGAACCATTCCTCCGCGAGCGCCGCGTGCTTCCGCGCCGCTGCGACATCGCTTGCCGCAATACAGTATCGGATCATGTGCTGCCAATATTCCAGTCCGTGATAGTGACGGCGGAGCGCCTCCAGCTTGGCGGCCAGGAACGCCGGCGCGTGCAGCCCCGCCCGGGCAAGTTCCTCGTGCGGTGGCGACCACGGGTCTTCGTCGAGGAAGGCGGGCTGGGCAAACTCGCCGAAGCCGGCACGGGTCATCACCTCAAACAGCGCGGGCTGGATCGCGGCTCGCGCCCTGCGCGATTCCGGCAGCCGTCCCGCATACACAAGCCGTGCGCACGCCTCCATCGGCCGCGCTCCATCAATGAACTCGCTTACGAGGTCGGGTCTGGACAGGAAGGCCCAGTTCACCGTGCCCATCTTCAACTGGGCGACGACCAGCTTGACCGCCTCGTTGCGAACGTCAGGGTCGGGAGACCGCTCCAGCAGGTGGAAGAGTTTCTGGAAGATTTCAGAGGACAGGGGCGAACGGCGGAGTTCTTCGAGCAGCGACTTCGGCGTCGGCTCTTTGGCGCCGCCGTCTTCGGTGAAGCCACCGAGGTCGCCCGCGCCGTCGCCGCCTTCTTCATCGTCTTTGATCTCGATTGGCTGCGGCTCGGGCAGCCAGCCGCCCGAACCGGACGCGCTGACGAGCGGAGCGGCGGGGAGAACGACGGCCTGCCCGGCGCCGACGGAGACCGGCTTGGTCGGGCCCGGTCCGCCGGCGGAGACCTCGATGCCCCGGCCGCGCGAGAGCCAGACGCGCCCGGCGCGGTCGAGAAAGATCGCGGGGCGCATCCTGCCCCGTAGGTCCGCAGGAGCGTCGAACACCTGCCAGCCGCCCGCCGCGCGGCGGAAGACGCGGCCGTCGGCGGTCACGCACCACACGCTATCCCGCCCGTCGGAGGCGACCTCCGCCATCTCGCTGTCGAAGCGAATCTCGGAGAATTGCCCGTCCGGCCGAACGAAGAGGATACCTGAGCGTAGAAGAATCGCCGGGCCGTCGCTCGTCATGCAGCCGCCGACGGGCGCCCGGTCGCCGAGCTTCCAACTGCGCCATCCGCCGCCGCCCAGACGGCTGATGCGGTCGATATCGATCACCCACAGGTCGTCGGACCGCGGGTCCGCGAGCAGTTTGCGGAACGGCGAATAGGGCAGGGGGCAATCGAAGGGGACGAGGCGGTCTCCGTCGTAGAAGAGAATGCGTGTTCGGCTTGCTACCCAGACGCCTTTCTTGTTCTCGGCAAACGACGTGATTTCATCGGCGCCACCGAAGACGTGCCATCGCCCAGCGATGAGTCCGCCTCTTCCCGGATCGAAGTAGCCCACGGGCCCGGCGCTGTGGCGTTCCAGGTGCCCGACAAGTCCCGCTCTGATTCTGCCGGGTGCCACGCTGCCGAGCCAAGTCCGCCCCCTGCTGTCCACGAACATCGCCGAGACCGGCTGGTGCACACGGATCGCTTCCGTCCCCATGACCTGCCAGCGCGTTCCGTCGAGGCGCGAGATCGTGTCGGAAAGGACAAGTACCGCGCCACTGGGTGTTTGTGCGAACGCGCGGGCGGAAGTCGCGGGGCAGCCGTCGGCGGCTCCGAGGACTTTCCTCCCGTCTCCATCCGGCAGTTCGCAGCGAGCGGTGGTGAGTTTCTTCAGGGCGTCTATCAGTTCGCCGCGTGCCTTTTCGTAAACGCCTTCGTCGGACGAGATGAGTCGCGCGCGGATGTCGCGCGGCAGGCCCGTTTGACCGTAGAGGTCGAGCACGGCGAAGGCGGCTTCCACGACGAGCGAGCGGTTGTCCGCGACAGCGGCGAGTGCGCTGATGGCCCTGGCCGCTCCGCGGCCGTCGCTGGCGCCGATGCAGACCTGGACGCGGTCGGCGAGCTGCCCGGCCAGCCGGGAGCGGGCCTCATCAATAGAAACCACGGCCTCATCGGGCGCGGCAGCAACACACGCCAACACTACCAGAAGCTGGAACCACATGTGAAATCCCCATTGCCATCAGTATGCTTCTACAACTATACACGACTGCCCGTGTAGAGTCCACTGCACACCGAGGGACAGCAATTGGACAGTTGACCCGCGAAGAGCCGGTCGCTACACTTCGCATCGCGCGAATCGGCAAGCGTCGGTTGTGGGGTCTCGCTGATGGGAAAACTTCTGCCCGGCCTGTTGTCTGGTCGGGCGGTTTTTGTCCTCGCTCTGTTCTTGTCCGGGAGCTGTTCGGAAGACAAGAAAATACGTGTGGACTTGGAGGGGCGGACTTTGAGTCTGCCGGCCACGGTGGCCGCGCAGGGCCAGTATAAAGAGCTTGGCGGCGCGATTGAATACGTGTTGGTTGGCGCAGGAGGCAAAGCATACGAGACGTTATTTGTCACAGAGCATCCGGTTGAGGAGATATACAACGCGCTGCTGGCGCTCGGTCTGAGGCCCGGCCAGCCGGGAGACGAGGAATATCCGCCGCGCGGGCAGCCCGTG
>CAZBRH010000001.1:70093-71749 GCA_964494245.1 uncultured Planctomycetota bacterium
GCGCCCGTTCCACTGGAGCCCTGTGCGTGGCCGTTCACTGGTTCCGCGATGACCACGCACCCGGAAACGAAGAAAGACATCCTGCATGCGTCTCTGACACAGAGCATTATCGGGCTTCACCGAGCGGACGGTTCGGTCCTGCTCCAGAATCCGCGCCCCGAGGCGGTCCAGCAAAACATCTACCGCGCTAACCTGGACGCCTTGCCGCCGGCTGGGACGTTCGTGCGGCTGGTGTTCGAGCGGCCGCGGGCGGCAGTTTCGGCGGGGACACGGCGTGCCCATGTGCTCCTCGCGGGCCGAGTGCAGGGCGTCGGGTTTCGCTCGTTTGTGGAGGGCCAGGCGCGACGCCTGAACGTGTCGGGCTTCATTCGCAACCTACCGGACGGGCGAGTCGAGGCGGCGCTTGAAGGGCCGGACGCGGCCGTGGCCGCGCTTCTCAGCGAGATGAAGCGCGGCACGCTGCACACGCGGGTTGAAGAAATGCAGGTTCGGGACGAAGCGCCGGAAGGGGATTTGCCTTCGCCGTTTGAGATCTGGTATTGAAACGAGCTGAGATGCGACGCTTGGCGGCACAACTCTTGTTCTTGCTTCTGCTGGCGCCGTCCCGGCCGGCACTTGCTTACATCGAGCGCCTTTACACTTTGGAGGAGATTCTGAACGAGTCCTCCCATATTTTGGTGGGGCGGCTGGAGGCGGTGGACGTAAAAGCGCGGACGGCGGTTGCGGCGATGGAGCGATCACTCAAGGGGCCACTCGAGTATCGCAAGGCTCTTCTGAACATTGGGCTTGGGCCGGCCCATCACGCCGATTTCATCATCGGCCGCCTTGCCGTCGGAGGCGACGTCATCCTTTTCTACAAACGGGAAGGCGAGAGCATTGCCGCCGAGATGCATGCGGGCGACATATGGTTTCAGCTTTACGCCACTGACGAGCCGAAGAACCGCAACGGGGTATGGTGGCGGATGAACCACGTCGAAATCCGGCTGAACAGGACGTTCAACGGGAAGACCGCACAGCTCATCAAACTCACGGACAACGTCATCGCCAAGCGGGTGCAACCGCCCAAGCCGAATCCGAACGTGCCGCCTCTTGATATCGACAACGTCGTCCGCCGGGTCGAACTCGTCGTGCCCAGCGGCAAAGAGGGCGGGTTCCATCGACAGGTTGAATTTCGTCTGCCTGCCGGCGGTGAGATTCGGGGCGTCTCATGTTCTGATTTCAACGCCGACGGGCTGCTTGACGTGCTAGTTTGCCGCCAGCAGGGCAACATTCTTCTGGCTAGCCAGCCAAACGGTTTTGAGGACGATAACTCGCGAGCCGGCCTGCCGCGGATTGGCAGTCGGGCGGCGGCGTGGGCGGACTACGATGGCGATGGCCAACCTGATGTGCTTACAAGCAACTTCCACCTCGGCGGAACGTTTCAGGATGATTCGGCTTTCATTCCTGCGCCGCCCGAACGCGCGCCCGAAGGAGCGGGTTGGATCGACTACAACGCTGACGGGCTGCCCGACATCCTTATCACCAACGGGGCATACGGCATTCGGCTCTTCCGCAACATGGGAACCGGGCCGGCTTGGTTTTCCGATGTGAGCGCCGAGGCCGGACTTGGCCCGCGAGGTCTTGGCAATGGAAACGGCGACTACGTGGCCTTCTTCG
>CAZBRH010000001.1:71792-82132 GCA_964494245.1 uncultured Planctomycetota bacterium
GCATCCTCGCCCGCAACGAGCGCAACGGGACCTTCCGCCTTGACGAAGGCGCCGGCATCCGAATCGCAGGCGGATCGGCATACAAGCGGGGTCTCGCCCCGGCCGACTACGACAATGATGGCCGGGTCGACGTGTTTGTGCCGGGCCCCGGACGCGCACAACTCTTTCGGAACAACGGTGACGGCACGTTCACGGACGTTATCGAGTCCTCTGGAGACCTCGCCAGCGTAACCGAGCCAAGCTTCTCCGCTGCGTGGGGCGACGTGAACGGAGACGGCAACCTCGACCTTTTCGTTTGCCATCCCGGCGGACCCAGCCGCCTTTACTTCGGGGATGGGCGGGGCAAGTTCCAAGACGTATCGGGGGCGGTCGGCGTTCGGGCGCTCGTTGGCGCCCACGCCGCATTGTTTGCCGACACGGATGGCGACGGGGACCTCGACCTTATCGTGAACCTTTCCGACCGGCTGGTCATAGCAACGAACGACCTGCCAAGGCCGCAGAGGTGCGGGACGCTCGCCGTCCACGTTCGGGCACAGCGTGGCGTGCTTGGCGCGGTCGTGCGCGTCTATAACGATCGTGGCCGGCCTGTGGGGTTGCGGGAGATGAACGGCGCGGAGAGCTGCGGCGGGCAGGCCAGCCCTGTCGCACACTTTGGGCTTCCTGCCGGCACGTATCTCTTGTCCGTGTGCCTGAGCGATGGCCGGGTCGCGCAGCGGCGGGTGCCCCTCAAAGCCGAGGTGCTTCATCTCACGTTTGAGGAAGCGGAGTTCCAGTAGCGAGTGCCCCGCTTACGGTGCTGGGAGCAGTTTTCCAGCGCGTCTGGCGGCTCCCCTGAAAACAAGACGCCTTCGCCGCTTCACAAGGCCGTTCACCATGCGTGTGTGAGAAAGATACGCACACAGACCGAGGTCCTAGGTGCGATCGGGCGGGCAAGGAAAACGCTTGTGGCGCTGTCAGAGGGAACGTAGAATACGCCGTTGTGGAGGCAAGTGGGGCGATTCCGGCCGTCAGAAGGGTAAGAAGAATGAAAATATCTCTCACTATCCTTGCGTTTGGGGCAGCGGTGTTGGTGTCTTTGCACGGGTCGGCCGCCGATCCTGCTGGCGCTGGGGCGCAGCCGCCTGCCGTTCCGATTATGGGGAAGCCCGCACCGGTCAACCCGTTCAACGGGGTGCAACAGAGGGAGGATGTCTTCGAGTTTGCCGAAAAGCCGAAGGTTGTGAAGGAAGGCGACCGTTGGGTGATCACCTTCGCGTCCAAGGCCGCCTGCGATGCGACCATCACAATCCTCGACAAAGATGGCAAGGTGGTGCGGCACTTGGCCTCGGGCGTGCTCGGAAAGAACGCTCCCTGGCCGTTTCAGCAGAACTCGCTCTCGCAGCGGCTGGAGTGGGACGGGTTGACGACGGACTTCAAGAAGGCGGACCCTGCGGGATGCTCGGTTCACGTCGGCCTCGGCCTCAAACCGGAGTTCGAGCGGAACATTCTTTGGGACGCCTACGAGCTGCTCGGCTTCCGCCATAGCGGTGCCCGGCTGGAGCCCGGCGACCAGTTCGTCACTGTGCGCGGCAAGGACGGAGCAATTTATGTCATCGACGCCGCGGGCAACAAGACCGCTGAGCCGAACGGGCGAGTGTATGACAAGACGGGCAAATACCTGCGGACGTTCTTCCCTCCCTCAGCGGCCGATTTTGAAAAACTGGCGGCTCAGCAGGGCTACAAGTTGGCGACGACGGCGTGGGGCGATCGGGTAGTCGTCGGCGGCGCCTACGGATTTACAACCGGAAGCCGGGTGGATGTGCGCGGCAAGTCGCTGATGGAGTTCATGGCGGACCCATTGGCGGCGTTGAAGATGCAGCCGGACGTGGGGGAGGAACAAATCCAAGTTGGCCCTCGTCCGCCGGAGCTCCCGCCCAGCAAGCTCCCGCGCTTCAAGACGCAACGGGGCGGTGAGACTTCTGTGGGCATGGCGCTGCACGGTAAGTTCGTTCGCATGACTGTTGACCGCCGCCGGGACGAAATCTATGTCGGCTACATCAAGGGCGTCGGCCTGCTGCGGTTCGATGGCAAGACCGGGCGATGGGACGATACGTGGTTCCCCAAAGGCGACCTCACAGGAGTCACAGAGTGCAGCTTCGGGCCGGATGACCTGCTTTACCTGCGCATCGGTCCGCTGGGCTACGGGCGGTGGGTCTTGCGGCTTGACCGTCAAGGGAAGCCGGTCTCGTTTACAGGAAAGGACGCGATGGATTTCCCTCGCGGTCCGAACTGGCCGGATGACAAATACAAATTCGGCGGCCTTGCTGGCCAGGGATTCTATGGCGGCAGCTCGTTGCCCCCGCCGATTTCCAAGGCAGACGTCAAGGTGATGTGGACGGGGGAGTGGGACCATAGCAATACGCACTCGCGCGGGCTTTATGTCGCCCCGAACGGCATGATTGTTGCCAGTATCCTTTACCAGAGCATGGAACGGATGGGGCAGGTTCCGCAGTATCTCGTCGAGCGCGGAATGCCGCAGCGGCGGGAAGGGGCTTCTTACGTCGCCCCCTGGAGCCACGAGTCGTTTGTTGCGCTTATGGATGCGCACGGCAACTACTACTCGGCGAACGCCGTCGGCTCCACTTGCAACGGGCACAACGTGTTCATGGACCGTGAGGGGAACATTTATTCCGGTCTTGGTGGGCTCGTGGCGCCCCAGTCGCTGCCCTATGGCATCAAGGCGGGCGGCACGGCGACTAGCTGGGGCGGCTTCGCCAGCTTCGCCAAGTTCCAATGGACGGGCCAGATTCCAGTGACGACGTTCGACTACGCGGCCGGGGCGGCGGGGCTTGGTGCGCGCCCCGGCACACTCTGGATTCACAAGGCCATCATACCCGGCTATGCCCAGGCCTGCACCTGCCACAACAACCGGACGGACATGGATTACTGGGCTCGGACGTGGATCGGCGCGAACCAACTCGGCTCGCTCATCGTCCTCGATTCCAACGGCAATCTGATTGGGCGCTTCGGTCGATACGGCAATGTGGACGACGCCGACGAAGCTCATGGGCGGCTGCATTTCGCGTGGATCCGCGCGGTGGCCGTCAGCGATACGGCCGCCTACGTCGTGGATCAGCCGAACCGCCGCATCGTGCGGGCGGCGCTGAAATATGCCGCAGAGGCGGCTATCGACCTGCCTTGACCCGGCTCTTGAATGGAGGTTTGCATGCGTGCGTTGGGCATTGTGGCGCTAATTCTCGGACTCAACGTTTCCGTCCGCGCGCTCGACGTCCCGATTACAGTAGAGGATCCCATCTCGGCCGAACGCGCATGCGAAGTGGTCTCTGGTGGAATCCCGATGCCCGAAGGGCGGTATAAGGATGCGGCCGCCTTTCGGCTGCTCGACGGCGAAGCCGAGGTGCCCGTGCAGGTCTCGCCGATTGTCAAGTATCCCGACGGCTCACTGCACTGGGTGCTCGTGAGTTTTCCAGTGAAGTTGGCCCCGAATGAGAAGCGGACTTACGCGCTGAAGGAGGGACCGAGCAAGGCCGTTCCGGCGAATCCCGTCGAGGTGTCGGAGGACGGCTCCAGAATCAAGGTTTCCAACGGCCTCGTATCGTTCACCATCGACCGCGAGAACTTCAACGGATTCGAAACGGTGTCGTATGCTGGCAAGGACGTGTTCCGGGCGGCGAAGGCGGGACTGACCGCGAACGGCAAGGGCGGGCCGGGCAAGCTGATTCACTTGTCGTATCCCTACCGCGGCCCGGTGCGGACGACGCTTTACTTGAAGGGAACCTACGGCAAAGAGACGGCGCCGACATGGGCGCTGGAGGTGACGCTGTGTGCAGGCGAGCCGCGCATTCGCATCGAGCACCACCTGAGAAACGGCGGCGTCAACGCTCCCAAGAAGCTGTTGGTGAGCGGCCCCGCGCTTCGTCTTGGGCTGGCCGGCGAAATGCGCGCCACGGAAAGCGGCACCGCGCCGGGCGGCAGGGCGAACCTCCCGGCTTGGGGTTGGCAGGCGTTTGGCGGCATCGCTGATGTCCTCGTGTTTATGCGGCACGGCGGGCCAAAAACGAAGGGGATATATCGGGCTGCCATCGAGGGCGAAGAGCTCGCGGTGGACCTCAGCGGAAGTGGCGGCGAAATCACGCTGGAGTTCGCCTCCCACAAGAGCACCGAGATCGACATTGTGTTCGGCAAGAGTTGCGGCGTCGAGGCCCTTTCGGAACCGCTCCATGCGCGGGCGGCCTGCGCGTGGTATGCGGCCCACGACAGCATGGGCATCGGGCGCTTCTTCGGGTCTCTTGATGATGAGACCGAAACCTACAAGGCCTGGGGCTGGAAGGGCGCGGGAGACCCCAAAAAGATTCAAAGCGTGAAGCCCGACCCCGCCTTGTACCGATACTCGCTGGGCGACGCGCATTTCGAGAGCGAATGCGACCATCTTCGCGGACTTGTGTTCGCCTACATCCGTTCGGGACAGCGGGGCTTTTTGGACGAGGCCCACGCTTGGGCAAGGGCTTGGAAGGCATACCTCGGCTACAGGTCGAACGAATACGTCTATGGCAAGGATGGGCGCTACAGCGGACTGAAATGGGGCACAAGCCGGATGTGTGCGACGGGCTGTCACTTCTATATGGCCGGCCTGTTCAACTACGCACTCCTCACCGGCAGCGTCGATGCGCTGGAAGCGGCATTCGACGGTGCCGAATTCGCCAACGCCGGCTACGGGGAATACAGCAAGACGAAGCCGGGCATGATCTTCGGCCAATGGGGGACGCGGGATTTTGCGCGCTTCTATGTTGTGGTCGCCCGCGCCTATGATGTAGCCCGGACAGACGAATGGAAGAAGGCGCTTGTTCATTACGCGCGCGTCGCCCTCGAAACGCCTGACCGCGACCCGCGTGGATTCACAAGCCAGGGGAATCCGCCCCACGGCACATCCGCGGTAGAACGTGCGCGCGGTCGGGCCGAAAAGTTCGGCCCCGGCGCTATAGAGCTATTCCAAAAAGAAAAGGTGAAAACCGACGGCAAGGTGCTCAAGCACCCGAAGTACGGCACGTGGGTCCCCAAAGAAGCCGCCACGTGGCCGGAACCCATCGAAAGTTGGGCGAACTATGTCGCCTATGAGGCCCTTTCGTCCTCGCCTGACCCACAGGATAAGCTGCTTGCCGAAGACCTTATGGATTATGCGATTGCGCAAGCCCACTTTGGTGCCAGATACGCCTTTCATCCTGTTCAGAAGGCCGTTTACTACAAAATGCACATTGATTTCCCGATCCCGGATTTCATAGCCGCGTGGTGTGGCGGCGACTGGGACCAGTATAAGCCGAAGGGAACGGACAGTTGGTATACCAAGTGGTGGCCGAACACTCTTGCCATCGGCTATCGCCTCACCGGCGATCCGGCGCTTCTGGAGAAGTGCAAGGACGTCCTTTGGTGGGGGCTGAACCGCGACTACATCAAGGAACCCTACGGCCCTGAGGGCGAAGCGCCCCGCTACTCCCGCATTGAGCTCTCGAACACCAAAGGCGACGTTGTCAGCCCCGTCTGCCTGGCGTTCGGGCTGGTGCCCTACGCGCGCAAAGACACACAGGCCCCCGCCGCCATCAACGACGTCGCGGCCGTGGCGCTGGGCGGCGGCAGGGTCGAGCTGAGTTGGACGGCCCCGGGCGACGAGGGTGCCGGCTCGGCCGCCCGCTATCAGGTGAAATGGGCCGAAAAGCCACTCGTGGATTACTTGGAACCGGGAGACGAATACCGGGCGCACTTCCGCGACGGCCAACTGGACGTGGCCTACTGGAACATGGCGGCAAACGTCGTCGGCGAACCGACACCGCAAGCGCGGGGGACAAAAGAGAAGATGGTCATTTCCCTGCCCGTCGGTAAGAAGCTCTATCTGGCGGTGCGGACATTCGACGACTCGCATAACCGCAGCGCCATGTCGAACGTCGTCGCAGTGGACAACCTATAGGCGGAACCGGCCGGAGGGCGTTGACAGGTGCGATTCTCGCTCTTCCCCTGCCAGCCAGTTCGCGGCAGAATAGGCACATGACGGAAGCAAACAATCAGTATTCCTCTGGTTTCTTTCGGCTCGACCATTCGGACGGAAAGTGGCGGCTGCTGGACCCGAACGGTCGCCCCATCTACCTGCGCGGAATGAACCACTACGGCGACGGCTCCTTCATGCCGTGGAACCTCGCCGCGCGCTACGGCAGTGTCGCCGCCTGGCGGCGGAGCGTCCGCGACCGCCACCGCAAGTGGGGCTTCAACTTTCTGCCCCCCTCCATTGGGCCATCAGCGGTGGACCCCGCGGTCGTCCCTTGCGACGCAACCGGATCGCCCGCCGAACCTCTCACCCGTAGGACGCCCGAATGGCCGACCGCACACTTCGCCGAACTTGACTTTCCGTTCACCTTCCTCTTGGAAGTTCCCCGTCAGAACATGCACCCCGGGCCGCCCTACCCCGATGTCTTCTCCACCGAGTTCCGCGAGGCGGTTGAACGCCGCTGCCGCGAACAAGTCCTGCCGATAAGGGGCAATCCCAACCTTGTCGGCTATCACTTCTGCCACAACCCGCCGTGGTATCCGGGGCTGCCGGGATTTGACCAGTGGGTCCGCGACGCGACCAAGCCCGGCAGCGAAGGGCGCCGCGAATGGGCACGCCTGATGCACTCCATCTACGGCTCCATCGAGCGCTGGCGCCTAACCTACGGCGTTCCCATCCGCTCGTGGCGAGAAATCGAGACGCTTCATGACCCGCTTGACGGCTACGTCTCGAACAGCAGGTTGCTTGAAGACAAGCTTGCCTTCATGCGACGTGTCTGCGAACAATGGTATAGGGTATATGCCGAATCCATCCGGAAGTATGACACGAATCACCTGATTTTTGGCGACCGCAACTCTGTGCACGCACATCCGCTCCCCGCCTATGCCATCAAAGCAATGCGGGGCTACGTCGATGTCCTCTCCGTCAACGCGATGGGCCCGCCCGAGGCCGTCTACGCGGTGCTCGAACAGGCGACGCGACACTGGGACGGCCCGATTCATCTGGCGGACACCGGTGCTGGGCTTTATGAGGGAGAGCCGGGCAAGAACACCTACCCGGCACGCGATATGGCCGAATACGAATCGGTTTGGCGCGGCCTGATGGAGATGGGCTTGGAGCATCCGCAGGTCATTGGATTCGGCTGGTGCGGCTACTACGATACGCCGCCGCCTTCCAGCCGCAGCGGGCTGGTGGATTGCCGCACGGATGAGCCGCTCGCAGACCGCGTGGCGATCGCGCGGAAATGGAACGAGTGGGTGGACGAATACCGTCGTCAATGAAGGAGGACGCAATGAGTCGTGTATGCAGCAGCATAGCGGGTGCCGCGTTGGCTTTGGCTATGACGGCTGGCTGGTGCGTTCGGGTGGGCGCACAGGACGTGAAGCTTCCGCTCTGGCCGTATCCGCACGAGGTGGAATTGCGGGACGGTCTTTGCGACCTGAGCGGCAAGGAAGTTGTCATACCCTCTGCCGCCGGTGAAAAGGCGCGGGTCATTGCGGAAGCGCTGGCGGCGCGGCTGGCGGCCGACCTCTCGCTGCCGGCGCCTCCGAAGGTGCGGCGCGAGGGAACGTTCGCCGTGCTGCCCTACGTGCTCTCCGTCGGGCGCGGCCCGGACGACTGGGCGAAGGCCATCCCGAGCAGCTTGTTCGACAAGGTGCATCCCACGCTGCGCGACCAGGCGTATTGCCTCGACATCACGCCACAGGGGGCCGTCATTGTGGCGCCGGGTTCGAGGGGCCTATGGTATGGCGCTGTCACGCTGATGCAACTCGTCCGCAACGCCGCCGAAGGCACGAAGGTCCGGTGTGCAGTTATTCGGGACTGGCCGGACCTTGAAGTCCGCGCCGCCCACGTCACCCGCCTGCCGATCGCCCACCGTGAGCTTGCCGGAGTCTACGCTCTGGAGACGAAGGTCAATATGTTCGTGTGGGAAAACTTTATGGTCGGGTTTGCTGGGGATACGCATCCAGAATTGGGTGTGGCGCGCGGGCCGTCGGTGGCGGCGCCCGCGCCGCCTTACGCAGCGGCGATCCGCCGCGTCCGCTCGCTCGGCATCGAGGTCGTCCCGCTGCGGAACATGGCCGTCGGCCACGTCAAGCAATCCGGCCTGTATCCCTATGCGTTCCTCGGCGAGGGCGAAACCTATTACCGGGCGATGAAGGACGTCATCGACTCGGAACTGGAGGCATATACGCCGCGTTATTTCCACCTCGGCCTTGATGAGGAGCAGGGCAGCATGCAGGCGTATTTATTCCCCGTCAGGACGCTGAAGACCTGGCGAGATGTGGCCGTCGAACTGGCCTCGCACCTGCGCCGCCGTGGCGTCATGCCGATGATGTGGTCGGAACTGCTGTTTCCTCAATGGGGCGGGCGGTCGCGCTACTACAACTGGAAGGGGGAATTCGGCGGCGCGTTCCCGCACGGTTATGACGAGTTCTTGGCCACCTTCCCCCGCGACATGATCCTCGTCGCGTGGTATTACTGGTCGAAATCACCCGCGGACACGCTCGACGGACCCGGCGATTTGCGGCGGCAGGCAGGGACGGGCCTGCCAGTGCTCGTCGGTGCCACCGGTATCGGCGTGCCACACCACACTGCCGCCGTCAAGATGATCAAGCCGGAGAGGCCGAACGCGCTGGGCGTGCTGACGACCGCCTGGGGCGGGGACACGACGTTCCAGGACAAGTTGCCACGCTATCCCGAATACGTCCGCCGCGCCGCAGGCCCATTCTGGAACCTTGATGTGCAGGGCACGTGGCCGCCCGAAAAAACGCCCGGTGAAGACCCGTTCTTTGGCCAACCGCTCGCCGGCCGATTCAAGTGGCCCTCGGCAGACCTTCGCATGCCTGACCTCTCGCCCCTGCTCGATGCCGACCCGGTGGAACAGGTGGACGATGCGCTCCGCCGGCTTGCCGACGCGGACTGGCGGACTTGGACGCATGCCCGCGAGGAACTCGTCGCCGCAGGGCTTCCAGTGGCGCCCGCTCTTCTCGCCGCGATGTCGAAGGCCCAGGGCGAACTCCGTGACCGCATCGAGGGCTGCCTGAGCCGCAACGCACGGGACAGCCGACACGGACGAAAGCGCGGCACGCTCGACGCCGCCAAAGTTGTCCCATTCCTGCGCGATGCAAGCGATGTTGTGAGCGACATGGCGGCGGAACTCCTCGCCTCGTGCGTGGACCGGGGCGAAGAGGAGCTTGTGAAGCACCTCCGCGACCCGCAGGCCGCGGCATCGTGCATCCGCGCCCTGGGCATCGTGCGGAACCGCGCGCACGTCGCGGAAATCACCGCCGCACTGGGACGCCCCGATCTGCCGCCTCGCGCCCATGCTGAGGCCGCCCGCGCCCTCGGCATCCTCCGCGTCAAAGAGGCCGCCGGCGCGCTCCGCGCGGCGCTCCGGCCGAGCAAGGACAGCGACGTCCGCCACGAAGCGGTTTGGGCGCTCGCCCTCATCGGCTGCGTCGAGGCCGACGAGCAGATCGCCGAACTGCTGGATTCCGACGACCGGGACACGCGGTTCCGCGCGGCCATCGCATTGACGATTTTGGCCAGCCCGGAAACCAAACAGCTTGTCCCGTGGCTCCTCAAAGACCGCCATTCGCTGGAGCTTGCCGCGTGGGCGATGTGGAAGACCTGGAAGCCGCAGGAGGCGGAGACCGTGCTCCGTGAGGCGTCGGAAAAGCACGACGACGAGACTTGCCGCAAGCGGCTCCAGTCGCTCGCCGACATCGTGGTCGGCAAGGGCGAAGCCGGAGCACGATACTAAGGCCTATGCTGACCCATGTCCTTGCTAAGGACGAAGACCTTGCAAGGACATGCTGAAGCCGGGATGTGTCATGCGTTCGAACGGGGTTCTGCTTGTTGTTTCTAGCGTCTTGCTGTTTCTGAATGCAGCGGGGACGGCGCGAAGCCGTGCAGAAGCAGCCGAGAACGTTGCGAAGGTGCCGGTAGAGGTTTTTGCTGCGGCTGCCGACGTGGACATCTACCCCGTCGAGGTCGGACTCCCAATGCCGCCGGGGACGCTGAAGGACGCGTCCAACGTGCGCCTCGTGGACAGCGCCGGGGCGGAAGTCCCGCTGCAAGTCGAGCCGTTGAGCCGCTATGCCGACGGGTCGTTGCGAGCTGTCTTGCTCGTGTTTCTGGCGCCGTTGAAGAAGGGCGTCGGCTCGGTTTACACGGCGGAATTCGGTCCCGATGTCGCCCGGCGGGCCGTGCCGGGCAGGGCGTTGGCCATCGCTGAAAAAGATGGCGCAGTGGCAGCGGACGCCGGGCCACTGCGGTTTTCGGTTGGCGGACGGTCGCTCCT
>CAZBRH010000001.1:82145-86210 GCA_964494245.1 uncultured Planctomycetota bacterium
GAAGCGGGCGGGCGCGCGGTTGCGGGCGAAGGACTACGGTTGTTCATCCTGGAGTCGGGCGCGGAGACGCCAGTTTTCTCGAAGCAAACCGAGGCGCATGTCGAGGAAGCAGGGCCTTTGCGAGGCGTGATGTTGGTCCGGGGGCGATTTGGCGACGCGCTGGATGCGCACGGCTGGCAGGTCCGGGTCCACGTATACGCGGGGACGGGGCTGGTTCGTGTGCAGCACACGGTGCTTGGGCTGGGCGCTAAGAGGCCGCTGGAGCTGGGCGGCTGGGGGCTGCATATCGGGGCAACCGCCGAAAAGGCGTCTTGCGGGATCGACGGTGCGGCTAAGCCGCTGGCGCTGTCCGAGGGGGAGGGCCTCTTTCAGGACGGCGTGTTTGAGTACACCTGGGGCTACCTGGGCGAGGAAGAGTTGCGCAGGAGAGTGCAGAGGAACTTGCCGCTGAAGCCGGAGGAACGCAGCGGCTGGCACTACCGGATGCTTTGCTTGGTGGGCAAGGGCGACCCGCTGCCCGGCAGGGCGGACGGCTGGCTCGGTGTGGAGTCGCCGGGCGGCGGCTTCGCGGTTTGTGTGCGGGATTTCTGGCAGCAGTTCCCCAAGGAATGGGCGGGCGACGGAGAGGGCGTTTCTATCTGGTTGCATTCGGCGCGCGGCAAGCCGTTCCTCGCAAGGGCAGGAACCGCGAAGACGCACGAAGTGCTCTTTGATTTCGCGGCTGGGTCTGCCGTCGCCGAACGCGCTCGCGCGCTGAACGCCGCATTCCAAGATTGGCCGGTGGCGCGTGTGTCGCCCGAGTGGGTCTGCGCGACCGGCGTTTTCGGTCCGCTGCTTCCGCGGAGCGATCCATTCGCGGAGGCGTATAACGCGCTGGTGGACAAGCTCGGGGAGTATGTCACCGCGACGGCAGGGGTGCTGGAACGCGGGGTGTCGTGGTATCTATACGGTAATGCGGAGTTCGGCGACGTGACGCATGAGGGCGGCGCGGGGCACAACTACAACGTCCCGAACGGTCATACCGGCGCGTTCACGGTCGAGTTCTGGCGTGGCGGGGCGCGGGAGTGGGCGCGGCTGGGTGCACGCGCGGCGCGCCACTTCGGCGATATCGACGTCTGCCACGTCAAGGCAGAGCAGATGGAACTCGGCCAACCGTGGCATAGAAAGCGAGACCCGAATTCCGGCCACGCGGGAATCCCCGGCTTCAAGCTGGCGGGACGCAGCATCATGGCAAGCAAGACGCCTGACGAGACGATGAAGTCCGTTCGAGAAGCCGCCGAATCCTTTCGAGCGATGGCAATGCCGCGCGAACAGCACCAAGCGAAACCCGCCGTGGGCGAGGCGTATTTGTCCACCACCGGCGGGGCGCTGCCTTACTACCTGCTCAGCGGCGACCGGCGGGCGCGCGAAGTCCTGATCGAGCAGGGCGAATGGTTCCTTCACCTGAACGCGAATCCTCAAACGAGCACGTTGGGCAACCGGTTAAGTGGGCTGCTCGATGCCTACGAGGCCAGCGGTGACGAAAAGTTTCTGCTCGGAGCTGCGGCCGTGGTTAAGGAATTCGTCGCCTGGTGGAAGATTCCGCTGGAGAAGCGGCGGGAGGTTGCGGCGATGAAGCAGCGCCTGGGGCAGGGACAATCCGTCCCGTCAGGATGGGAGCCGCCCGCTCACGGCTTCTGGGAGCTGGTTCCGGTTTACGCTGCATCGGGTCGCCCGATTGCGGCTAATCTTCGTCGTGATCTCGGCGTGTTCCGCTTCTTGGACCTCAACGTGCCGGAACGGACTAACGTGGACAACGCCGAAGTTCGGCGCATGCTGGCCGAGGCGATCGAGACGGTGATGCTCCCGATGCACTCGTATTGCACGCCGAGTTACATGGCCGTCTGGGCGATGGCGGCCAATCTGGGTTTGTGGTCGGAAGAGACGCGAAGGACTTACGAGGACAAAGTTCTACCCGTCATTTCCGTCACGAGGCGCTGGGATATGTATAGCATTGCAGATCGGAAGGCGATCGAGAGCGGAGCCGTGCCGTCGCCGGTGTTCCGGTACAAAATCCCGTTCCTTCGCTACGAGTGGAAGGCCAGGACACAGACCGGCCAGTTCATCTCCTTGCCGATGACATACCTGGATGTATCTTACTTTTGTTGCCACCTGAACGAATCGGGTGTGGAACAGGCGATGATGGGATACCCGCATCTGGTGGCTGCCTGGAAACCGTATCACGAAAAATACCTGAAGCCGCGGATGGGCGCCGACGGTATTCTGGAGTTCACGTTGCCGGCGAAGGAGGGCAAGTGATGTTTGCTGTCGGAGACCGAACGGGAGTCTGTTCGATGTTGTCGCGTGATTTGCCGTTGCGGTGCGCGGTGCTGCTGTCTGTCTTGACCTTGTGCCCGTTGGCTCGGGCGGCGGGTGTCTCGGCATGGGAATTGCCTGCCGGCGCGGGAACGCCGCCAAGCGTGCGTGAGGGCTGGAAGCCGGCGGCACAGGGCGCTGCGCCGGCCGGCGGCTTGGTTCTTGAGAATGCTCAGCTCGTGCTGACAGCATCGCCGGGCGCCCCTGTGGTTTCGCTTCAGACGAAGCCGCCGACCGGAGCGCCGACCGCTGTGGAACTGGGCCTTGTCGCTCCGTCGGGTCCGCTTGCGATAAAGAGCGTTGAGTTGAAGGAGTTTTCGCCGGATGAGGCCGCTTTGCAGGCAGCGGCAGGCGACCGCTCAATCGGCCTGGCGTTGCGTCAAGGGCAGTCCTTCGTGACGGTTCAGCCGGACAAGGGCGGTGGGTTTCTTGAGGTTCGAGCCAAAGCCCGCTATGCCTTGCTGCCGGGCTTTGCGAGCAACGACGTGGTGTATGATGCCGTCGCTTTTCGGCGGCGGCTGCGCCCGGCGACAGAGAACTTCCTGCTGGTATTCCCGGAGGGCAATCGGGCCATTGTGATGTGTGTCTGGCCGGGCGCCTTGACGGCCGGTCGCAGCGGAGAAAAGCCCAGAGCCGAGCGGCAAGGCGCCTACCGTGAGCCGATTGTTGAACTGCTGATTGAAGGCGGCGGGGACGAGTACCGCGTTGTGGCGTCGCGGATTGAACTTCTTGACGTCGTCCACGTGGCCGTCATTGAGCACGAAAATCTCTGGTTCGACGGAAGCATCGGCGACCTGCCCGCGCGCCAGCCGACGAAAATCGCTTGGAAGCGCCCGTTTGACGCCGAGTGGCGGGCAAACCTGCTGAAGAAAGACCCGCCCTTTGCCAGGCCGAACGATTGCTACGTCTTTCTGCCTTCACCCAAACCCGATTACCCCGCATGGTTCGTTCTTGGCGAAGCATATCTGTCGATACCCGCGGGGCGGCCGAACGAGAACCCGTACGGCCGCGCGCTCATCTACGCCCTAGACCGCTCGCAGGGCACCCCGCTTGACGTGCTCACGCCCATCGACATCATGCGTCAGACCCTTGGGCAAGGGCCCTGCGAGTATGTGATCGACCTCGCCGATGCACGGACAAAGGCGGACAAAGAGCGGCCAAAGGCGGAAGAGAGTGGAGCGGGCGGCGCGGCCGACTGGATACCCCGCGACACACCCGAGCAGGCCGCCCTGCGAAAGGCGCTCTCTGGCCGCGGCTACATCTACTTCGCCCGGGGACATCGCCTGTGGCGGGTGAACGCCGACGGGGAGGACCTTCGCACGCTGGCGGAGTTTGATTCGGGCGAAAGCATCCGCTGGTCGCAGGTTTCGTGGGATGGCCGGCTCGTTGCCCTCGTGGTTGACCTGTCCGCCAAGTCCGGTCGCCGCGGCCAAGAGGTGCGGCTGGTCAACTTCGATGGGAGTGGACAACCGCGGGCGATTCTCCACGATCCGTACGTCAGCGGATGGACAACAGCGCTTTCGTGCGCTTGGACGCCAGATGATGCCTGGGTTGTTATTGCGCACGGCACTCGGGTGGATGCCGTGCATACGGCCAGCGGCCAGACGAAGAGGGTGCTCCAGATCGAAAAAGGTGGGATCACGCACCTCAGTGCAGACCGTCAAGGCAAGTTTTATTTTTGGGGCTCTGGCCCACAGGTACCCGCCGGCG
>CAZBRH010000001.1:86307-89879 GCA_964494245.1 uncultured Planctomycetota bacterium
AGATGGCTCGACATGACCACTACTACGAATGGGGCGGCGGCAAAAGGGGGTATATCAGCGAAAAGCCAGCTCCCCAAGCAAAATACGGCCGACGCTACTTCTTTCCTGCCGACGAGAACATGCCCTACCGCGGCGTGCACGACATGCCGTTCTGGTCGCCCGACAGCGCTTACCTCGGCTTTGTCTACTATCCGGACGTGGACTTGCTCAGGCGGGCCGGTCTCAAGCCCCCTGACAGGTGCTCGGTCATTGCTATTTGTGCTGTGGAAGGTGGGCCGATGGTATGGCTGGCCCCCGGCGGCGGCAGCTCTCCGTCCTGGGGACCGGTTCCGGAGACAACCCGTGCAAAGTGACACCGGCCAGGAGACCGTTCTATGTTATCGCGTGATTTGCTGTTGTGGTGTGCGGTGCTGCTGTCTGTCTTGACCTTGTGCCCGTTGGCTCGGGCAGCGGGCGTCTCGGCATGGGAACTGCCTGCTGGGGCGAAAGCGAATCCGGACGCTCGCGGCGACTGGAAACCGGCGGCCCAGGGCGCTGCTCCGGCGGCGGGAGCCGCCATCGACAACGGGCGGATTCTCATCCTGGTGCAGCCGGGGGCGGCCGGCCCCATTCTGTTCACGCAGAACGCAGAGGGAAAAGGGACACGCGTAGACCTTGTCTTCGCCACAGGCGGCCGGACGGCTCCCGTCCGGGGCGTCGCAGTAGTGGATGTCGATGAAGACGAAGGCACGCTGCGGGTGTCGGCGGGCGACTGCCAAGCGGACCTGACCGTTCAGACGAGAGAGGCCTTTGTGAAGGTCCGCCCGCTCAAGGTGGGCGGCTTCGTGGAAGTCCGTGCGAGAAGCCGTTATGCAGTGCTGCCGGATTTCTTCAGCTACGACGTGGTTTATGATCCGACGCGGTTCCAGACCAACGTGCTTCCGGTGCCCGCCGAAAACTTTCTGTTGCAGTTCGTCGAGGGCAATCGCGCCATTGTGATGTGCATCTGGCCCGGCACGCTCAAAGGCACGAAGGAAAGCGGCAAGAAGGCCGTCCCCGAGGCGACAGCCGAAGGCCGCGACCCCGTCGTAGACCTGCTCCTCGAAGGCGAAGGCCCCAGCCGGCGAGTCGCAGGCAGCCGGATTGAACTGCTCGACTCGCCGGTCTACGTCGCTGTGCTGGAACACGAAAACCTCTGGTTCGACTTGGATGTGAGCGGCTTGCCCGTTCAGCAGCCGACAAGAGTGGACTGGAAGAGGCCGTTCAACGCTCAGTGGCGAGCCAACATGCTCGTCGCTGAGGGGAAGAAGTCGAAGGACTTGATGACGCGGAGCCAGTCTTACAACTTTCTCTATGCCCCGAAACCTGAAGACCTGAAGAAGCGAATTCCGCTGGACCCCGACCGCGGGCACAGAGAATCCTGGGAGCAGGGCTACCCGGTCGTTTACGAGGAACGCGTCTATACCTACATCTACGCTGCGTGGTTCAAGGACGAGGACACGTATTTGGCGCTCTATGCCGACGAGCCGAGAAAGTTCGCAATGTCGCGCGAGAAGCCCCCTGCTCCGAAGCCCGGCGAGCCCGCGCCCGGCAACATCTACAGCCGCGCGCTCTTCTATCCGCTAGACCGTCGCGCGGATACGCCGCTTGCCGTTCATACACCCGCCGACATGATGCTGCGGACGCTGGGCCAAGGTCCCTGCGAATATGTCCTTGACCTCGAAGGTGTCCGCCCCCGCACTGCGGCCGGGGACAAGGAACGTAAGCTCGTTGACAATGCGACATGCACCATCTGGCGCGGCCACATCTTCCCCATTATTAGCCGTAAGCCGAAGACGCTGCCGGACGAGCAGAAGGAGCACCTTGTACGCTCGGTGCAGGACCTCGGCGTCTTTTTGCATGCGGTCAATGCCCGCATCGAAGAATACCACCAGTGGAACGAGCAATTCCTCAAGCGCCTCGAACAGGCGAAACGGAATGAGAAGACCCGCCCTGTCGCCGAGCGTCTGGGCGAGATCGCCGAGGGCATGCGCAACATGCTGAAGAAATATAACCTGGACGGGTTCAAGAAAACCGTGGAACAGTGGGACAAAACGATCGCCGAGGTTGTCCGCGACATCGAGGCGGGGAACTATGAGTCCGCCAACAAGACCGGCGGAACACGTGTTCTCGGCCAGGCGCAGGACAACGCGGTTTCGGATTGCCGACGCTACGTCAAAGCGATCCGGCAGGAAGCATCGTTCGTTGAGACGGACGACGAGGAAGTCCGCAGCTTTGTCGCGGACGTCCGCAACTTGTGTCAGGGCATCCTGCGCAACGCCCATCCGAAGGAGATGTTGCATTCTGATCGGGCGATCCGGTAGCGCAGGCCGGCGCCCACAGTGTAAAAAGAGAGGAGAACACATGAAGATTGTCGTTGGCTCCGACCGCGCGGGCATGCCATTGAAGGAACATCTGAAGCAATATCTGACGGGACAAGGCCACACGGTCGTTGATGTCGGCTCGACCGAACAGAATTTTATCAGCCATCCGATTGCCGCGCGCGAGGCGACGCGGGAATACCTGAAGGGCGGGTATGATTTTGGCATTCTCGTCTGCGCGAGCGGCACGGGCATCTGCATCGCGGCGAACAAGGTCCGGGGCATCCGGTGCGCGTTGGTGCAGAACTTCTATAGCGCGAAGGCCGCCAAAGAATTCAACAAGGCCAACTTCATTGCCTTCGGCGGGGCAACCATCCACCCCCTGGATGCTCAGGCGCTTGTCGCCGCCTATATGAGCCACCAATATCTTGGCGAAAAGGTCGCGCAGTGGGATCGGGAGATAGACGAGATCGAGCGCTCTTCGCTCGCAGGGAATGCCTGAGTCGGAAATGCCGAAGGGCGAATCACGAATGGCGAAGCCCGGAGGGTTCGTCACTCCGCCGTTCGTCCTTTCCCTGTCTGCTCACCATCTCAGGAAGAGCTTCTTGGAGACCTGATACTCAAGGGCTTGTTTGAGTTGTGGGTTCTTCTGGCGGTCGATGTTTCTTTGGATAATCTTCACGGCCTCTTCGCCGTGGACCCTTCCGAGCGCCCAGCAGCCGACCTCGACGATGGCGCGGTCGTCTTCGGTGAGCCAGCTTTCCACGTCGCCCGCTTTGGCGCTCTTCAGGTTCACGAGCGCCGTCACCGCGCGTATCCGGACAAACCTGTCTTGTTCCTTGTCGAGGTTCGCCGCTATTTCGCGCTCAGCGTCTTTGAAGCCGGCGAGCGCGAGTGTGCGTATCAGCTCTTTCTTGAGCTTCGGGTCCGACGCGGTTTTGAGCGCGGCGAGGAGGGGGCCGCCCGCGGTCTCCGCGCTGGGGTTGAGGTGCGCAAGATATCGCGCTGCATTAGCCCGGTCCTCGACGGCAGCCCTCGCATCTCCGACGATTGCCACCAAGTCTTCGGCTAGTTCGCGGAATCCTGCGACTCCCGCCGCGCGAGTGCAGGCGGCTCGCGTGTTCGTCTTGGCCAGTCCTGCGCGGATTATGGCCACGGCCTCCTTTCTGGGAGCGCACGAGGCGATGAGCTCGGCCGCGAAATCGTTTTGGATCGCCTGATAGTTGCCGACCG
>CAZBRH010000002.1:0-1768 GCA_964494245.1 uncultured Planctomycetota bacterium
TCAGTCTGCTCGACGGCGCGTGCCGCATCGAGGACCTCGTCGCACGCACCGCCGAGTTGGGGATGTCGGCGCTTGCTTTGACCGATCACGGCAACGTCCACGGCATCGTTCAGTTCTACCAGGCGGCCGAGAAGGCGGGAATCCGGCCCATCATCGGATACGAGGCCTATGTTGCGCCGGGTTCGCGCACCTCGCGCGAAGCGGCGGGTTCCCGCGAGGCCGCATCCCACCTTACGCTCCTCGCCGAATCGGATGTTGGCTACCGCAACCTCCTCAAGCTCGCAACGACGGCGGCGCTCGACGGCTTTTACTACAAGCCGCGAATCGACAAGGAAGTGCTTGCCGAGCTCTCGGAGGGGCTGATTGTGCTTTCCGGGTGCCTCAAAGGCGAAATCCCGGGGATGCTGCTTGTCGGGGCCGAAGAGGACGCTCTCGCTGTCGGCCGCCAATACGTCGAGATGGTCGGCCGGGACAGGTTTTTTGTCGAACTCCAGGACAACGGCATCGCGGATCAGGCGCGGTTGCTCGGACCCCTGTCGGAACTCGCCCGGAAACTCGGCGTCGGAACGGTCGCAACCAACGATGTCCACTACATGACCGCCGCCGACGCCCGCGCCCACGACGTTCTCCTTTGCATCAACACCGGAAGGACCCTCAACGACGTGCAGCGGATGCGGTTCCAGACAGACCAGTTCTACTTCCGTTCTTCCGATGAGATGCGGCAGCTCTTCAAGGCGTATCCAGAGGCGCTCAAAAACACGGTTCGGATCGCCGAACGCTGTAAGGCGAAAATCGACTTCTCCACGTTGCATTTCCCGACGTTCACGCCGCCTAATGGCAAGACGGCCCAACAATACCTTCGGGAACTGGTCGAGGCCGGTTTTTCCGAAAAATACCCCGGCAATCCCCCTGGTCCACGGCAGCGGCTCGAATACGAACTCGATGTCATTCATCGCACCGGCTACGACACGTATTTCCTTATCGTCTGGGACTTCGTGCGCTTCTGCCGCGAGCGGAACATTCCCGCAGGGGCACGTGGCTCCGGCTGCTCCAGCTTGGTCGGATACTGCATTGGCATCTCGTCGGTGGACCCGATCCGATACAACCTGATGTTCGAGCGGCTCCTCCACCCGGAACGGAAGGAGATGCCGGATTTTGACATTGATATGTGCGAGCGGCGACGCGGCGAGGTCATCAACTACGTCCGCGAAAAATACGGGGCCGAAAACGTTGCACAAATCATCACGTTTGGGACGCTTGGCGCCCGCGCGGCGATCCGCGACGTCGGCCGCGCGATGGGCATGCCGCTTGCCCAGGTGGACGCCATCGCCAAGAAAGTCCCCGAAACCCTGCACATCACGCTCGAAAAGGCGCTGGAACAGGAACCGGAACTTCGGGACCTCCGTGAAAGCGACCCGCAGGTCAACGATCTCTTCGACATCGCCCTGCGTATCGAGGGGCTGAACCGCCATGCTTCCACCCACGCCGCCGGCGTCGTCATCGCGGACCGTCCGCTCATCGAGCATACCGCCCTCTGCCGACCGGGCGGCGGCGAAGTGACAACGCAGTGGCCGATGAAGGACATCGCTGCCGTTGGCCTTCTCAAAATGGATTTCCTCGGTCTCCGCACCCTCACGATTATCCAGGACGCGCTCCACCTCATCCAAGAAAACCGAGGCGAGACCATCGACCTCGATAAGATTCCGTTGGACGACGACGCGACGTTCGCTCTCTTCCGTGCCGGCGACACGAACGGCGTCTTCCAATT
>CAZBRH010000002.1:1784-25121 GCA_964494245.1 uncultured Planctomycetota bacterium
CGCGCGATGCTGCGCGAACTCAAGCCCGACAAACTCGAAGACCTCATCGCCGCCAACGCCCTCTATCGTCCCGGCCCCCTCGGCGGCGGCATGGTCGAAGAGTTCATCCGCCGCAAACACAACCCGTCTCTCGTCAGCTACGAGCACCCGATCCTCGAAGAAACGCTCGGCGAGTCCTACGGCATCATGGCCACGCAGGAACAGGTCATGCTCCTCGTCCACAAACTTGCCGGCATCCCGATGGGCGATGCGCTCTCCCTCATCAAGGCGATCAGCAAAAAAGACACGGCCTACATCGAGAAAAAACGCGAGCCATTCATCCAGGGAGCCATCGCCAACAACGTCCCGAAATCTCTTGCGGAACGCATCTTCGAACTCATCGTCTTCTTCGGCGGCTATGGCTTCAACCGGGCACACTCGACCGCCTACGCGATGCTCGCCTACAAGACCGCCTACCTCAAGGCCCACTACCCCGTCGAGTTCATGGCCGCGACGCTTACCTGCGAAAGCAGCGATATCGACAACGTCGTCCGCTTTGTCGACGAGGCGCGGAGAATGGGGATCGAGGTCTTGCCGCCATCCGTCTGCCGCAGTCGTGCGGAATTCACAGTCGAAGGGGGCAAGGTGCGCTATGGTCTGGCAGCGATCCGTGGCGTGGGCGAGAAGGCCGCCGAGGCGATTGTCTCCGCGCGCGAAGCTCACGGCGGCTTCAAGAGCTTCTACGATTTCTGCGATACCGTTGACCTGCACACCGTCAACCGGCAGGTCGTCGAGACGCTGATCAAGTGCGGCGCGTTCGACGAATTCGGCGTCCGGCGGGCGCAGCTCGCGCTCATCCTCGATGCGGCGCTCCGGATCGGGGCGACGTCCCAGGAGGACCGCGAGCGCGGCCAGATGTTTCTCTTCGGCGGAACCGAAGACCCGGAGACCGAGCGGGCGGCGGTCGCCGCGATGCCCAACGTTCCCGAATGGCCCGAAAGCACGCTGCTCGCAAGGGAACGAGAAGTGCTCGGGTTATACATTAGCAGCCACCCGCTGGCCAGCCACGAAGCCCTCCTGCGGACGTTTTCGACTGCCGATGCTTCCGGCGCCGCTGAGGCCGAGGACGGCACCCCGATCTTCATCGGCGGAATTGTTGAGGGATTGCGGATCGCGCCCACCCGGCGCGGACCCGCCGCCGGCAAGAAAATGGCCCGCTTTATACTCGAAGACTTGAGCGGAAATATCGCCTGCGTCATCTTCGGCGAAGACCTCGAGCGCTGCGCCCCCTTGCTCGAAAACGGCCGCCCGGTTTTCCTCCGCGGCTTCGTCAGCCATCGCACCAACGAACCCAGCATCCGCGTCAACGAGGTCTTCCCCTTCGACAAGGTGCGGGCGAAATTCACCGACAGCATCGTCCTTTCACTGGGAAAAGACTCGGCCTCCGAAGCGACCTTCGCGGAAATCAGGGCGGTGCTCGAACGGAACCCCGGCAGCGCCGTCGTCTATCTCGAAATCGCCGACGAGGACGACCGCACCATCGTGCTCGAAGCGGGCACGGACCTCCGTGCCGCTGTCTCCGATGCGCTCTACCGTGATCTCGCCGCATTGGTTGGGAAGGAGAATATCCGGCTGAACCCGAAGCCCGATCGCGCGAAAGGCAACCGCGCGCGGCCCTGGGCCGAAAACCGAAATGGGACCTGGCGGAACAACCGCTCCGCGGGCGGGTCATAGCTCGGCGGGCCGCCCGCCCGGCAAGCAGGTCCGCCTCAATCTGGAGGATACATGGAAATGCGAGGAGCAGAATCCTTGATTACGGCGGCTCTGCTGGCTGGTGCCGCCGGGTGTGTCAGGTCCTCGGCACTGATCGGGGCAGTGTCGATGCCAGACGCGCTGACCGGAGCGAAAGTTGCCGTGCCCAGAGCATGGCCGACGGTTATCGAAGTCCTTGTTTCCGCTCACCGCCAGACGGGACTGCGCTACGCCGTCGTCCCATCCGTGTTCCACGGAGTGATTGGCCCCTTTGAGCCGGGTGAAAGCGTCCGCCTCGAACACCTGATTGCCTCGGTGGCCGCCGCCAGCGGAACAAGCACACGCCTTGTCGGCGACGTCATCGTGTTCGATCCGCCCGGCCCCAACCGCGTGGAACCATCGCCAGACCTTCGCCAACACGTCCGGCGGCTCGCCGAAAACGGCCGGTCGTGGACAATCCCCGAACTTTCCCGTCTGGTGGCCCACGAAAATGCGTCCGTGCGATTCCATGCGCTCGCCGCGCTCCATCGGATGGAAGGCGATTTCCTGCTTCGTGCGTGGCCCGGCAGAGTTTCGATCTTCGAGGCCATGCGGGAGCAACTCGACCGCGACGCAATGCTCTGGGCAGTGAGCGAAGGCGGGCCAGAAGGCGCCCCCACGTGGAAAATGGCCATCGACGTGCTGGCCCGAGCCCGGGAACCCTACGTCGGCCGCTACACGTGGCAGCCCGCCTGGGGCAAGGTGCCCGGCGCCCTCCCGCTCTCGCTCTGGGCGATGGGCCGCTCCGGCGACGCATCCACCGTCTGGTCGCTCGTCAAGCGGGTCCGCCAAAGCTTCACCAACGACTCCGCCGACCGCTATCTGGCCGCGGTCGCGCTTGGCGAGCTCGACGCCACCGACACGCTCCGGCTGCTTGCGACAGAAAGCAATTCGACAATCGAAACACGCCGCGCCGCCGCATACGGGCTCGGCGCTTGCCGTCGGGCCGAAGCCGCACTCCCAATACTCGAAACGTTGCTTGCCGATGCCGACCCCGGCGTCCAATACGTCGCGTGCCAATCCCTCGGCCGGCTCCGTTCGCCACAGGCCGCCGAACTCCTCGCACGCCTCGCGTCCGACTCGGCCAGCCCGGTGCACCTGCGCTGCGCCGCACTCGATGGTCTCGCACTTGCTGGGCACGACGCGATGGTCGAGGGCGTCGTGCAAGCCATTGGGCAAACGCCGCCATCAGAACATCCCCATTGGGCCATCGTCGCCAAGGTCGCCGAAATCGCCGGGGCGCAGGGCGGTGCACGAGCTGAGGAACGGCTCCGGACGCTGCTCCGCCACAGCGACCGGCGTGTGCGGGCGGCGGCCATTTGCTCGCTCGGAACCCTCGGAACCCGCTCGGCCGTCGCACACGTCGAGCAGTTCATGCGCGATCCCGGAACAGACGCCGATGGGCTGATTGCCGCAATGATCGGGCTGGGCCGCGGCCGTTCACCGCTTGCAAAAGACGCTCTCGGCCGCATTGCGCTCGACGCCGCCCAGCCGGAGCGGCTTCGCCTCTACGCTCTGCTCGCGCTCGCTCGACTCGCCGGCCGCTCCGGGCACGACACAATCCGAAAGGTCGCTGCGTTTGGCTCGCCCGAATATCTCTCGTTTGCCCTTCGGCACCTCGAGCTGGCAACGCCTGCCGAAACCTTTGCGTTCCTCAAGGATTTCCTTGCAAGGGGCGGTCAGGACACGTCCGCCGCCGCCGCGTGCCGGATCGCTGAACTCGGCCACGGCCCTGGAATCCGCGAGTTGCTGGAAGGATTCGACGTTTTCTACAACCACGCACGGATGATGCACATGTGGGGCGCGATCCGGGCACAGGGGCCGGAGGTCATCCCCGCGCTCATCGAGGGCGCTCGCAGTGCACGCTCGGACATCCGCCGCAGCGCCGCTCTCGGCCTCGGCGGACGCCGTGAGGTCGCCGCCGTCGATACGCTGCTCGCACTGGCGCGCGATTCCTCGCCCGCGGTTCGCTATGCCGCCGCGCAGTCGCTTGGCCTCTGCGGCGACCCGGCCGCCGTTCCCGTGCTCATCGAACTGGCCGAAAAGGACGAGGACCCGCGCACGATGAGCGCCGCCATTCGCGTGCTACGGTTCAGCGGCTTCCACCACCTGCCCGAAGTCCGCTCCCTCTTTGCCCGATTGGCAGGCACAGAGCGTGATTGCGGCGTGATCCCTCCCGTCACCCCGTCGGTCGCCGAACAGCCCGCCCACTCGTTCGTGCTGCGCCGCTGGGACCTCGGCATCGACGACGAGGACATGTGCCCGATCACCTACGAGACCTCGCTGACGTATGACAGCGATCGCGGGCGCGTCGTCCTCTGGGGGGCGCACGGCCGCCGGGCCGACTCCCCTCAGACCGGCGAAACGTGGTTCTATGACGCCGCCGCCAACTCGTGGACACGGCTCGTCGACTCCCGCGAATGGCCCAACGCCACCTGCCTCGTCACCGGCACCGCCTACGACCCCGTCAACCAAGTCGTCGTCTCGCCGCTTTCTGGCACCGGCGGGCACGGCTGGGTCAACTCCCTCCGCATCAAAATGGAATACTCGATTCCTTGGGTGCTGGATGCCCGCTCCGGCCAGTGGTTTGCGGCCCGAACAACCGATTACGAAGGCCCGCTCAAGATGGTGCCGCACGCCGCCGACCCGACACACGGCGTCGTCCTCTGGTGGCAGGGCGACATCTACACTTACGACGCCTACTCGAACGAGTGGCACACAATGAAGCCGCCCGGCCCGAAGCCGCAATTCCCGCACCTCGGCGGGGGCGCCTTCGACACGAAGCGAGGGCGCTTCCTTGCCGTTGCCGCAGATTCAACGTGGGCCTACGACCTCGCCACGAACCGTTGGACCGACCTCAAGCCGACAGGCAGCGGCCCCGCCGGCTGCCCCGCCGTCTATGATGCCGCCAACGACGTCCTGCTCGCCTTCCGCATCCAAAGACGCAAGGGCGTGCAGGTTTCCGTTTACCATATCGATGAAAACCGCTGGGAGGACCTGCCGCTCGTCCATCCGAACCTCCATTACGGCACACTCGACGTGACATACGACAGCCGCAACAACGTCGTCGTCTTCTCCGGCGGCTGGGAGACCGGTCGCTCCGGCGAGGCAACGGTGCGCGAGACATGGACCTATCGCTACAAGCCCGTCGCAAAGGCAGCGGCTCCGGCGTTCGGCCGTCCGCGCGACCTCGCCGTCGTCACCGAGGCCGGCGGTGGGGCGGCCCTGAGTTGGCAGCCACCCGCCAGTGGCGAAGTGCGGGCTTACCGCGTCTACCGCGGCGTCGGCGACCGGGCGTGGCTCGCCCAATGGCAGAAGGTGGCCGAGCTCCCGCCTACCCAGCGCAACTACCGCGATACCGGGCTCGACACGAAAAAACTAACATTCTATCGCGTCGCAGCCGTGGATGCTGACGGGAACGAAGGCCCGCCGTCGCACCCGGCGCGGACGGCTCCTCCGGCGCTGCGGTTCGTGGGTGCTGTGTTCGACGGCGAGGGGGTTCGGCTCTCGTGGGCAGCGTCGCCGGCGCCGGACGTCGTCGGCTACCACATCTACCGTGCGCCTGTCGAGGGCGGCTCATACTGGCTCAAGCGATTCAGCGCGAAGGCGCTTGCGGGCAAGTTCGCCCGCGTCACAGAAGAGCCGGTGAAAACGGCCTGGTTCCATGATACCGATGCGAAGATCAGCGGGCCGGCGTCGGAGTTTACTTGGCCCGACAGCTACGCCTACATCGTTCGCGCGGTCAATGCGTGGGGAATCGAGAGCGGGCCTTCGCCGGTGACGCTCGCCCTGCCCGACGCGCCGGGGCCGATCCGCATCATCCCGTGGCTCGACGGCCGTCGGCTCGTCCTCTGGTCGCCCTGCCGGGCCGAGGGCGTCAGCGGCTACTACGTCATGCGACAGGACGACTGGCACGAGGACTACGCCTTCCGGTGGCATGCAGCGCCGCTCACCACATGCGGAATGTGGGACGACGTGGATTTCCCGACGGCCGACCGGCGGCAATATTACATCAATGGCGTGGACGCGCTCGGCGCGCTCGGCATCCCCAGCGCCGGGGCGTGGAGCCACGGGCTGCCGTAGCGCCGAAGCGACCGGGCCCAAGCAGACCACGGTCCCTACGTTCCGCGCTGCGCCTTGAGCCACTCCACGGTGATTTCGATGACTTCGTTCTCCCATGCGATGGAGTAGTAGCTGTGGTTCGCGCCATCGACGGTGTGAAAGGTGGCGGGGATGCCATGCTTTTCGCAGAAGCGCGCGTAGTATTCGGGGGCGCCGATGGCCTCGTCGTCGCGGCTGCCGTAGATGAAGAGTGCCGAGCCGCGCCAACCGACGAGGTCCTTCATAATGTCCCGCCGGGAGTCCTTTGGATTGCGCTCGCGGGGCGCGGGCCGTCCGCGGATCGTCCTCGCGACGCCGCGTAAATCGACGGCGCCGCGGAAGAGCTTCCTCCACGTCTCGCGTCGGAAGAGTTTTCGCGCGTATTCGCCGAGGAAGAAGGCGGAGCGGCGCGCGCGGTCGCCCCGCACTTTTTGCGGAGCGAAGAGGGGCGTTGACCAAAGGATGAGGCCGGGGAGCGATTTGTCGAGCGAGGCAGCGCCGAGAGCGACGTTTCCGCCGGAACAAAGGCCGAGCGGATAGACCCGCTCAATCCCGGCCTCGGTCCGGAGAAACCGCGTTGCGGCGAGGAGGTCCTCAATCATCCCGTCGAGGTCGGTGCGAGCGGCGTCGCCCTCGCTGTCACCGCGGCCGCGCAGGTCGAAGCGGAGCGAGGCGATTCCTTCCGCCGCCAGCCGTCGCGCTGTGTTTACGAACATGCGATGCGGCCCGCAGCGGTGCCCCGTCCAGCCATGGACGAACACAACGCCGATGCTTGCGCCCGCAGGCACGCTCTGCATCCCGCGAAGCAGGACATCCGAGTTGAACGAGACAGGGGTTTCCATATTCAATGACCGTCCTCAGGTCTGCTCGCGTGTCGCGGTAGCTTGCATCCATCCGCGGCTTCTTATGCTTCGCCTGCCGCGCAGACGCCGCAGCCGACACAGCCCGCTGCGCGGCAGTCGGGTGTCCATTCGCCCGCGAGTGAGCGGCGGCGCTCTTCGAGCAGGAACTCGCGGTTGACGCCGACGTTTATCATAGACCAGGGTAGAAGTTCGTCAACGTCGCGGCAGCGCAGGGCGAACTCGGCAACGGGGTCGAAACCGGCGGCGTCGAACGCCCGCTGCCACGCCTCTAGATCAAACTGCTCGCCCCAGGCGTCCATTCGCGCCCCGTTCTTCCATGCGGCAAGGAGCACCTCGCCGAGGCGGCGGTCGCCCCGAGCGAATGTTCCCTCGATAATACTCTGGTCAACGTCGTGGAACTTGAGGCGCACCTTGTGCCGCCGGGCGGCTCGCTTGATGGCGTTCTGCCGCCGCCGAAGCACGTCGGGCGGCGCCATCGGCTCCCATTGGAACGGCGTATGGGGCTTGGGCACGAACGACGAGATGGTGACGTTGACGATGCCGCCGCCCCGACCGGTTTCCTTGCGAAGGTCGGAAAGCTCGTCGGCAAGCCGAGCGATGCGGACGGCGTCGTCATCCGTCTCGCCAGGGAGACCGACCATAAAGTAGAGCTTGATGGTCGCCCAGCCGTTCTCGTAGGCCGCGCGGACGCCCGCGAAGAGGTCTTCGTCAGTAATCATCTTGTTTGCAACGCGGCGGGCGGCTTCCGTCGCTGCTTCGGGGGCGAGGGTAAGGCCGGACTTGCGGACGTTGCGAATATACGCGGGCAGGTCGCGTAGCTGCTCGTTGACGCGGAGCGACGGGACGCTGATGTTGACATGCTGGGGGCCGAACTCGCGCGCGAACGCATCGAGCAGCCGAGGGAGCTCAGGATAGTCGCTGGTCGAAAGGGACGCAAGGCAGATTTCGTCATAGCCCGTCGCGGCGACAGCGCGGCGCGCCTGTCCCAGCAGCGTCTCGATGGAGCGCCACCGGACAGGCCGCTTCGTCATGCCCGCCTGGCAGAAGCGGCAGCCCCGTGTGCAGCCCCGCATGACTTCGAGTGTGACGCGCTCGTGCACAGTGCCGATGAGCGGAACAACCGGCTGGTCGGGGAACGGAGCGGCGTCGAGGTTCGGGACGGCTGCGGCACGGACGCTCGGCGGCACGCCGGCTGTGCGCGTGGTGATAGCGATGAGGCGACCATCTCCGTTGTATTTCGGTTCGTGCATGGACGGGACATAGACGTGGCGGAGGCCGCGGGCGAGCGCGGCGAGCCGCTCCGAGCGCGGCATGCCCTTCGTGGCGATAAGCGCGTCGGCAAGCAGGCCGATGACCGGTTCGCCGTCGCCGATGACAAAGAGGTCAACGAAGTCGGCCAGCGGCTCGGGGGCGAGCGCCCCAGGCCCGCCAGCGATGATGAGCGGGTCCGAGTCGCGCCGGTCGGCGGCTCGAAGGGGCACGCCGCCGAGATCGAGCATCGTGAGCAGATTCGTGTATGTCAACTCATGTTGAAGAGAAAACCCGATGACATCGAACTCGCTGAGTGGCGTGTGGGTTTCGAGCGACAGGAGGGGGACGTGGGCGCGGCGGAGGGCGTTTTCCATGTCAGGCCACGGAGCGAAGACGCGCTCGGCGGCGACGTCGGTTCTTGCGTTTAGCATCGCGTAGAGAATCTGAAGTCCGGGGTGCGACATGCCGACCGCGTAGGCGTCGGGATAGGCGAGGGCGATGGTCAACGCGACGGCGGCGCGGTCCTTGACGATGCTGTTTATCTCGCCGCCGACATACTGGCCGGGCTGTTTCACGCCCAGCAAAATGCTGTCGGGATACAATGCGCCCAAGAACGGTTCCTCACGTCTGGGCCAAGAACCGCGGCGGGGCAGCGTCCCTGCTGCAAGCGGCCCTTATCGCGGCAGTTCGACCTCGCGGGACTCACGGTAGTCCATTTTCACCTTTACGACGCGCCGCAAGTCCCGGTCGCTGGCGTAGAGGTAGTCCCCACGGCAGTCAATGCTGTGCACCCACCAAAAGGCGATTTCCGGCTTCGGATACTTGCTTTCCGGGCCTCGGCAATCCGCGTTGCCGCAGGAGCCGATTCGCGTGATGAGGTTCCCCGCTGTGTCCAACACCTTGATGTGATACTTCATGAGGTCTGTCGCGAAGATTCGGTCTGAATCATCCGCGGCGAGGCAGTTTGTCCCGACCGAACATACACAGTCCCCGGTTGTATGGGGCGACGCGCCACGGTGTGCCCAGAGTTCGTTCCGCGAGAGCCGCACGCCGCCTTCGGGCGGAAACTTGAGGACATATATCACTTCCGAATCACACGGGATGGGCTTGCCTCCCCGTCTCCATCCTACCGTCATATTCTCTTCGATTCTCGGAACGCACATGTCGCTCACGTAGATCGCGCCGCGGGAATCCATCGCGATGCCGGCGGGCGGAGCATAGGTGAGGCAAAGAGCGTTGTTTTTCGGGTTGCCGAGCGAGTCATAGACCATCACAGCCCCTGCAAAGGGTTCTTCTGCCTTGTTCTTCTCTTCGGGCTTCTGTGCGGTTGCCATGATATACCTGCCCCTGCCGCCTCCGACCAGCACATCCCCGGAGCGCTTTACCGCTCCGAGCGCGCTGCCAGCAACACGGAAGGGCTTTCCGCTTTCGAGCACGTCCGGTTTCAGGTCGCTCCTGAAGCGAGCGACACGGGCGCCTTGCGCGACGTACAAGAGGTCACGCGCCCGGTCACAGCAGAACGCGGTCTGATGGAACGGGATGGGGTCGGATTCCGTCCACTGGGAACCATCGTCGTTTGTGCGAACGATTCGGCCGCGGGCGTAGTCATAGACGAAGATCCCGTCCCTGCCGTCGAGTGCGATGGCCCAGGGTTCGACCAAGACGCCGGGACGGATGCCGGGGCCGCAGCGCCGCACCTCGCCCGGCGCGTCGCCTCGGTCGATAATCCGCATCAACGTCGCGGGGCCGCTGCCGTTGCCCACCCACACGATTGGTGGATTGGCCGCTGAATCTACTGCCACAAGGGCGGCCTCGCCGGAGAGCGGCAGATCCCAGATCGCCTTCAATGTGGGGCCCGCCGAGATGCCGAACTTGACGAGCTTTCCACTCCGCCATCCCTTGACCGAGGTCTTCTCAACTATCGGGCCTTCTCTGGCGACTACGTAGAGCGAATTGCCGTTCCCACGCAGGCCATAGATGGAGCCCAGCGCGGCCTGCCTGCCCGCCAGTTCGTATTCTTTTACGACGAGCGCAAGCCGTCCTTTCGGGCGAAATATCTTGAGCTCCACGAAGGGAACATATTCCTTGGCGCCTCGAACGGGCGCCGGCTCGTCCGCCACGTAGAGATTCCCCTCGGCATCAACGGTCAAGTCCGCGATGAACCCGAACAAAGCCGGTTTTACCTTGTCCTTCACGGCGGACAGAAAGTATCTCTTTTCGCCGAGTTGGTCCTCGCCGTTGAACTCGAAATCGGCGGCTGGTTTCAAGTCCGGCCACGAGGCCTTGAAGATGCCCGGAAGCCGCACGTCGTTGCCCCGGACGAAATACGCGTTGCCGTCGGAGCCGAACGTCCACGGCCCGTAGCCGGTGCGGAAGTAGTCGAGAAACCAGAACGGGTCGAGTTGCACGTTCATCAGCCGCACCTTGCTGGCGGAATCGCTTTCCACCATCCGCTTGATTCCGAGGGATTCCGCCGCTTCGCTCGGTCCAGCCCATGCCCCCTTGCAGTCGTCCATTGCCGGGCCAGCGTCGACCACATACGCGCGCCCGTCCGGCGCGAACCGGATCGGGAATGGATGATGTCTTGGATCGCTATCGAACTTCGCGTCGAGGTTCTCGCCGTACTTCATCTTGTAGGCGAAGTGGGGCCAGCGCAGCCAGCGCTTCGACGGCACGGCCTGGCCGTCCACGTAGGTCACCCGACGGTGGACATCTTCGAGTTTGCCTTTCAGCAGGTTCAGGTTGGGCGGAAAGCACGCTTCCAAATAGTTGCCGTCGCGGTCGTAGCGGACGAGGTGGTTGTCGCCCCGTCGCGCCGTATGCAGCCCGAGATATACCCGTCCTTGAGCGTCCACTTCGAGTGCACACAGGTCCGGCAAAATCTGCTCGGGGTCGTGCGCAACAAATCGGTCGAACCGCGGCTGGAGACCGACACCGATGCGAATCTTGCAGCCCGGCGGCGCGGGCTTGCCTTCTGCATCCTTCCCGTCCCAGAAGAGCTCCTGCGCGAGCGCGTTTGGTCGGAGCGGCTCCGGCGCGTTCCACCCCAAAACGCCACAGACAAGGTTGCGCACCGTGTTCCCCTTCTCGTCCACGATGCGCACGAGCACGTCGTCCGGCCTGTCCAACGCGAAGCCGATGACATAGCCGCCATCCTTCCGGGACACGGTCGGGCCTTCGACGATTTTCGCCGGCAAACGCGGATACGAGTCCTCGTCCAAGAGGATACGCCGCCCTTCTTTGAGTTCCTTCTTCTCCCTGCCGCTTGAGTAGGACAATGTCTCGCTCGGAGGGCGATCGGGGCGCAGTTCTTCGGCGGAGACTGCTCCGAGCAGCAGGATCCATCCTGCGGTGACGAACGACATCACTCGTCTGAGTTTCACTCTCCGCCTCCTCTTTGCGGCCCGAGCGCTGCGCTGCGGCTCATCATGTGTTGATAAGAACACCCCCGAAGCCGCATGTCCGCGCGCATTATACCGTGGATTCGACCGCACCATCAAGGATTCTGGGCCGAATGTTTCGACGCCACGTATGCGGTCAGGCAATCCTGAAGGGCGGACACAGCCCTGTGCCCCAGCGCAGGGGCGAAGCCCCCGCCTGTTTCGTTCGTAGTATAATAGGGCGTTACCAAGAGCAAGGCCGGGCGCACCTAGCATGCAGGGTGCGGGCTGACCCGAACGGCGGCAACGAGGCGCTCTCTATGAAGCGAGGCGGGTTCACGCTCATCGAACTACTTGTGGTCATCGGGATCATCGGCGTGCTGGCCGGGCTGCTTGTGCCCGCGGTGTTCCACGCCCGAGCTCTCGCCCGCGCAACCAAGTGCCGCGCGAACCTCCACGCCATTGGCGTCGGCCTGCGGATGTATCTGAACCGAAGCAACGACTACATGCCCATCGCCGCACAGATGCCGTCGCTGCGGCTGACCGACGAGCCGAGCATCGCCGACGTGCTCGCGCCGTTCTTGCCCGACCGCGAGGTGCTGCGGTGCCCCGCTGACCTTGAGAAGAACTATTTCGCCTCTGAAGGCAGCAGCTATGCCTACCGGACGATGCTCGGCGGGCAGAAAGTCGGCACCTCGTTCCTCACCCGAAGGGGGGAGGAGCGGGTGTTTGTGATGCACGACTACGAGCCGTTCCACGGGCCGCCCGGAACGCCAGGAGCAGCGAACTACCTCTTCGCCGACTGCCACGTTGGCGACATCGAATAGGAGACACGCATGCAACGGGCCAAGCTCCTGATGATTGCCGTCTATGCCGCCGTCCTCGCAGCCGTCGGTGCCGGCGCATACGTCCTCTGGCCGCGCGAACGGCCCGTGGTCGTCGTTCCCGTCCCGTCCACGCAGACGCCGGAGGAGACAATAAAATACGTCGCCTCGAAGGAGTTCGAGGCGCTGGATGCGGACGAGAAGCAGAAGTATTTCGACGAAGTCGTCAGGAACTTCGAGAGCCAGGGCGTCTGGCGGCCGCCGCGCACCGAACTCACCCCCGAAGAGCGCGAGCGGCTCTTCAGGAACGCCGGTCCGCTCTTTCGGAAGGTGATGGACGCCCGCATCGACAAGTACTTTGCGCTCCCACCTGAAGAGAAGACCGCCTACCTCGACAACCTGATCGACCGGATGCAGGAGATGCGAGCGGCCGGTGAGGAACGCCGCCGCGAGCGCCGCGAGCCAGCCGCCCGCTCCACCAGTGATCCGGCCGCCGCGAGCCATAGCGAGACAAGCCAGCCGCCGACAGCCGAGGGGGCTAACGCGCCCGGCGGCATACAGACGCAGGAGCGGCGCGGCCCCGGCGAGCGCTTCAGCCCGCAACGCATCAAGGAGCGGATCGAAAGCACGCCGCCCGAAGACCAGGCGAAGCGGGCGGAGTTCTTCAAGGCGTTCCGCAAGCGGATGGAGGAACGCGGCATCCAGTTCCCGCGCGGCCCCGGCGGCTTCCGCGGCTTCGGCGGGTTCGGCGGCCCTTCCAGCCCCGCCAGCGTCCCTCCTGCTCGAACCACAGAGTCAGGAGCAGGAGCTTCCGACGCCGGCAAGTGACGCGGCGTATCACCGGGTCTTTGCTGCGGGGAATTGCCACTCGTCCATGTTTCGGATGTGTGTGATGCGCCCGGCCCGAGCCGGCTCGCCGCGGGCCGTCGCCCCCAACCGCGCGTAGAGTTCCTCCGCCCAACCGTATTCGTGGGGCCGGCCCTGGAAGAAAACCAGCTCGGTCGGATAGAGCAGCCCGGCAGCCACCGGCAGGTCGGCGAACCGCAGCGCTCCGAGCATCTCGATTGCCGGGCCGCTGCCGTCGGGGTCCGACGGCGCATCCAGTGTCGGCGGCGCGTTTGCGAGCACGACCGCGCGGATGCCGCCGTCGAGCAGCGCCGCATAGACGGCGACCGCGGCCATCTCGCCATCGCCCGCAAGGACGATGGAGCCATCGCATTCGGGCAGCGCTCGGGCGAGTTCGACCGCGCGAAGCACGTCGTAAACCCGCATCGACGCGATGGTCCGGCCGGTAACGGCGGCGGCGCGGCGCACGTGCCGCGCGAGGCCGTCGCCCCACTCCGTCTCGCCTGTTCCGCGTGGCTCGACTTCGAACCGGTGCATCCCCGGCATCGACGTCGCCCAAGGCGACCGCTTGCCGCGCCCGGCGATCTCGACGTATACCGGCGCCTTCACGCCCTGCACGCTCTTGTGTGTCGTCAGCCGGGCGGACAGGCGCCAGCCCACTTCGGGCGTGAACGAAAGGCGGCGGCCGGTTCCGTCGCCGTGAGCGAACTCGTATTCCGTGCGGCAGTCGAGCTCGCATGGCTCGGCGGGAAAATGGGCCTGTAGCCCCGCGACGACACGCTTGCGTTCCGCTCGCAAGTCCTTGACCGAGCGGATGTTCGGCTTCGGCGCGAGCGGGACGAAGCTGTCCTGGATCGTCGCCGTCCGCTCGTCCGCCGGTGGGCCGTTGACGTAAACGATCAAATCCTCGTCGGGAATCGGATTGGACTCATCGACGTCGGCGATCTCACTGGGCGGAACGTCGCGCCCGCAGAGGTGTTTGAGGAACCACGCGAAGATTCCCTGCCGCGAGTTCGCGTGGTATGAGTGCGGCCCGGGCGTCTCGACTAGCCGGATGTTCTCTGGGACGCCGAGCAGGTCGTAGGCGATCTTCGCCCGCTCGTAGCACTCGCGGATCGACGCGATGGAGTAGATGAAATCGCGGTCGGCCGAGCCGATGAAAAGCGGCCGAGGTGCGATGAGCGCGCCGAGGTCGGCCAGGTCCATTCCGTAGTAGTTGATGAAATACATGCAGTCGCAGTGGCCGTCGAGCGTGCGTTCGGCGATGTGCGAGCGGAGCGTGCCCGTGCCGCAGACGGGAGCGACGACCTTGAGCCGTTCGTCGGCGGCACCTACCCACCAACTCATGGCGCCGCCGCCGGAGATGCCCGTGACACCGACCCGGTCGGCGTCCACCTCCGGCCGCGAGCACAAAAGGTCAACGCCACGAATGCCGTTCAGCAGTTCGACGCCCGCGGGCGTGTAGCCGCGCGAGTAGCAGTGGAACCAGCCCTTCGCGTAGCAGACGTGATGGTAGCCCTTGATCTCGCCGTATTGGATGGTATCAACGACGAGGGTGACGAATCCGAGTTCGGCCCAGCGGCGGCAGTGGTGCTGGAATTGCAGCTTCTGTCTTGGCGAGTGGCCGCAGACGTAGAGGACGGCCGGCGCGGGGCCGTCGAGTTTCTTCGGCACATAGAGGTTTGCCGTCACGTAGAGCCGCGGGAGCGACTCATAACGGAGGCGCTCGACCGTGAACGCAGGACGTTCGGTCTTCGCGGTGACGATCGCGTTCAGCGGCCGGCGTTCGGGCGGCGGCGGCAGGTCCACGATGCCCATCATTTCGAGGTATTTGGAGCGGAGGCCGTCGCGCCCGGCAAGGAGCGCCTTCTTTGATGCGAAGTGTTTCCCGGCGGCGTCCGTAATCTTGGCTGCTGCGTCGCAGAGATACTCACGGATATTATTCATTGCCAACCCCTTGTCGAGCGCCTGGTCCAACGCTTACCGACAATCGTAATCCTGCTCCCCGTCTCTCGCACACAGGCCGCGCTCGGCGAGGACGGGTAAGATATTAGGATTAGGACTATGGTTGGGGTCCTGGTATCCACCTTGTTGCGGCCGGTGTTCGTTTCTTTAGCGCAGAGCGCCGCCTGCGTCAAGGCGCCGATGGACGCGCCTTTGTGCGCGAAGCCCTTATTGCCTCACGTAAGAATCTATACGAAAAAATATCCGTCGTCTTGGTGGTAGGGGGAATCCAGAGGGGGGAGGGTGCATAACTTGTGAACTTGTGAATAACTCTCGCTCTGCCTCGCCACATGACCTTGTTCCCTCCGGCTTCCCCGAACTGGGGGCCCACTCGGCCCCCGATGCGGCTTCTCGTCGTTTCGGCCCGGTCAAAGACGGGGGCTCCCTGTCTTCGGAGGCGGCCAGCTTCTTATAGATTCCTATTTGAGGCAATGACTCACTTTCGTATAGATTTTTCGCGAGGCAATTCGCTCGCTTGACTTGGCGCTTTCCCGCCGATAGAATCCCTCCCCGCTCACAGAGGAGATCAAAAACCAGTGACGTTCCAGCCAGTGCCGACACAGCCCAACCTTATCCCGTCCGAACATGATATCCTCAAATTCTGGGCGGAAAACGATACGTTCAACAAACTCCGCAAGAAGAACAAGAACGGCCCGATCTGGTCGTTCCTCGATGGGCCGATTACCGCAAACAATCCGATGGGCGTTCACCACGCCTGGGGCCGGACATACAAGGATGCGTTCCTCCGCTACCACGGAATGACCGGCCACCACATGCGATACCAGAACGGCTTCGATTGCCAAGGGCTTTGGGTGGAGGTGGAGGTCGAAAAGGACCTGGGCTTCAAGACGAAGAAGGACATCGAGGCCTTCGGTATCGACCGCTTTGTCGAAAAGTGCAAGGAGCGCGTCCGCAAGTTCTCGGCCATCCAGACGCAGCAATCCATCCGGCTTGGATATTGGATGGACTGGGACGACTCGTATTACACGATGTCGGACGAGAACAACTACACGATCTGGCATTTTCTGAAGAAGTGTCACAAGCGGGGGCTGATTTACAAGGGGGCGGATTCGATGCCCTGGTGTCCACGCTGCGGGACGGGCATCAGCCAGCACGAGATGCACGAGGGCTACCGCGAGGTCGCTGATCCATCGGTCGTGCTCAAGATGCCGCTGCGAGGTCGCCCCGGGGAGTTCCTGCTCGTGTGGACGACGACGCCCTGGACGCTGGCGGCAAACGTCGCCTGCGCCGTGCATCCGGACCTCATCTACTCGAAGGTCCGGCAGAAGGGCGAAACTTACTACATCGGCCGCGGCTGTCTCGGACAACTGATTGGCAGCTATGAGTTTATCGCGGACGTGGCGGGCCGCGAACTTGTCGGCCTCGAATACGAAGGCCCCTTTGACGAACTGCCCGAGCCGGCGAAGGTTGCGTCCGCGCACCGCGTTGTTGCGTGGAACATGGTCGGCGAAACCGAGGGCACAGGAATCGTCCATATCGCGCCCGGTTGCGGCAAGGAGGACTTCGACCTCGGTCTGGAGACGGGTCTGCCCGTGCTCGCGCCCATCGACGAATCGGGCGTCTACATCGGCGGCTACGGCTTCCTTGCCGGCCGCTTCGCGGGCAGCGTCAAGGACGCTGTCTTCGACAGCTTGCGCGCGAAGGGGCGCTTCTACAAGACCGAGTCCTACACACACAGCTATCCGCACTGCTGGCGGTGCAGCACGCCGCTCCTCTACCGCAACGTCCACGAATGGTATATCCGCATGTCGTGGCGCGAGGAGATCAAGGCGGTCGCCAAGCAAGTCCGCTGGATTCCCGAATGGGGGCTCGAACGCGAGCTCGAATGGCTCGACAACATGCGGGACTGGATGATCTCGAAGAAGCGCTACTGGGGTCTCGCGCTGCCGATTTGGGAGTGTGAATGCGGCTGGTTCGACGTCATCGGAAGCAAGGATGAACTCCGCGAGCGCGCCATCGAGGGGTGGGACGCCTTCGAGGGCCATTCGCCTCACCGGCCGCACATCGACGCCGTCCGCATCAAGTGCGGCAAGTGCGGGAAGCCGGTTTCGCGGGTCCGAGACGTCGGGAACCCTTGGCTCGACGCGGGCATCGTCGCGTACTCGACCGTTCGCTACAACACCGACCGGGAATACTGGGCCAAGTGGATTCCGGCGGACCTTGTGACCGAGTGCTTCCCGGGCCAGTTCCGCAACTGGTTCTACGCGATGCTCGCGATGTCCACGATGATGGAAAATATCCCGCCGTTCAAGACGCTGCTTGGGCACGCGCTTGTCCGCGACGAGAACGGCGAAGAGATGCACAAGTCGGCGGGCAATGCGATCTGGTTTGACGACGCCGCCGAGAAGATGGGCGTGGACGTGATGCGGTGGATTTTCTGTCGCCACAACCCCGTAAACAACCTGAACTTCGGCTACAACCTCGGCAAGGAAATCGAGCGGAAGGTCTTCAACACACTTTGGAACGTCTATGCGTTCCTTGCAAACTACGCTCGGCTCGACGGCTTCGATCCCAACGCTTCGCAGGTGCCGCCCGCCGAGCGGCAGGATATCGACCGCTGGCTGCTTTCAAACCTTCAGCTTCTTGTGAAGCGGGCGCGCCAGGCATTCGAGGGCTACCTTCTGTATGGCTTCGTCGAGCAAGCAGAGCGGTTTGTCGACGGCCTCTCCAACTGGTATGTCCGCCGCAACCGCCGACGATTCTGGCGGACCAGGGACGCAAACGACCGCGACAAGCTCGCGGCCTATCAGACGCTCTACACCGCCGTCGTTACCTTCATCAAGCTCATTGCGCCCATCTGTCCTTTCGTCACCGAGCGCATCTACCAGAACCTCGTCCGGGGGGCCGCCCCCGACGCTCCGGAAAGCATCCACCTCTGCGCATATCCACAGGCGGAAGAGTCGCTTATCGACGAGACGCTCTCGCGCGAGATGGACGCGGCGATGGAGGTCGTCTCGGCTGCCCTCGGCCTCCGCCAAGCCAAAGGCCTCCGCGTCCGCCAGCCGCTCCACGAGCTCGTCATCGCAACAGCGTCCGACGACGTGCGCGCCGGCGCCGAGCGCTTCCAAACCCACATCACCGACGAACTCAACGTCAAGGAACTCCGCATCGCCGAAAACCTGATTGGACTAGACCCCGACCGGTTTGCCGCTGCCGAAGGGCCCCTTTTCGGTGTCGCGCTTGATACGGAGCTGACCGACGAACTCATCGCGGAGGGCGCCGCCCGCGACATTGTCCGCCACATCCAGCAGCTCCGCAAGGAAGCCGACCTTGAGATGGACGCCCGCATTCGCCTACGCTTCGACACAAGCGACGAACGCCTCGCCGCCGCCGTCGAGACCTGGGCCGATTACATCCGAGCCGAAACGCTCGCAGTTAGCTTGGACCGCGGACTGCTGGACGAGCCGGACCGCGTGGCCAAGGTCGCCGGCGCCCAAATCCGTCTCCAACTGTCCGAGGCGGACCTCTGAGACCGCTGCCAGGCCAGTCGTAGTCGAGTGTCATCCGGCGCATTTTTCTGCCCTCCGCCGGTGATTTAGAGAGCCGGGCGTCTCCTCTGCAACTGCCGAGGCAATTGCGCTCTTTGCTGTCGGCGTGCCCGCTCTGGCGGGCTTTTGGAGTGCGGCATCATGGTGCCGCCTTGGAACCTCAAGGAGCGAGCCGGAAGATTTCCGTGGGCCGCTCTGCGAATTCTGAAAGCAGTGTTGTGGCGCGGCACTCCACCGGCCGCCCACGACGGTTTCCGAGAACACCCTTCGCTTTGCCCATTTTGCCGCTTATCTTTGGGAGAACCAAGCGGACTGCGATCTCAAGGCCGTCTGTTGAGTTGGGGGAAGAGGAGACTTCGTCTCCTGTCCCAACTCCCCACAATCTTCGGAACGCTTACCGACAATTCGCAGTGTTGCAAAAGCCGCGGCGGCTCGTATAATTCGCATGGGCCGCAGGAGAGCTTGGGCCCGTAGCTCAGCGGTCAGAGCAGCGGACTCATAATCCGTTGGTCCGGGGTTCGAATCCCTGCGGGCCCACCCGTAGTGCACAGGCGCCGAGGCCGAATCGGAGAGGTGGCTGAGCGGTCGAAAGCGGCAGTTTGCTAAACTGTTGAAGGGGTCTTGAGCCCCTTCCGCGGGTTCGAATCCCGCCCTCTCCGCCAGAAACGGAAGTCCCGCCAGAGGCCCCGAACTTTGGTCAGTCGCCGACGGGGGATTGACGGTTTGACGCCCGCAGCGGGAGTTTTGCGTTGACTGGCGGGGAGAGCTAGTCTAGAATTATATGGTGTAGGACTGATTGGACCGGGCGGCCTGTGTGGTCCCCGGGTTCTTTTCCACCCTTGTTGGCGTTCGGTCTGTTGCTGCGAGGCAGCCGCAAAGGCGCTGCAACGGGCAGCCGACGACGCCCGGGAGAGCATAGAGCCCCTTTTGAATCGCTGCGCGGGGCCGGGTTTGCGCAACAAGAACCCGCGATTCACCCCCGCGCCGACGAGGTCGGTGGGCCGAAGGGTCTGGTAGCGTAGGATTGTAATTGCTTTGGGCGCCGCGGCTTATGCGGAGGTATCTCACAAGCTTCTGTGGAGGCCTTGCCCGGTGGTCTAAGCTACCGGGGCAGGCCGACGCGAGGTATGTTCTCGCAGCGATGAATTGACAGCACCTCCGAGCTTGTGAGCTCGCCTTCCTGCGCAACACGGGTTCCTTCCCGATTGCCTCGTGGGGGTTCTCGGCCTCACCCGGTATCGTCCTGCCTGAGCGCCTTTCTGACGTCGCGACTTTCCGTCACATGGTGCTGCATCTTGCCTCGCGCTTGTTTGGCCGAGAAAGGAGGGTTGCGTGGATAGATTATGGACTCTAATGCCACTGCTTGCAATGGCGGACATTGTTTATGTTGTGATTGCGGTTGCGGGAGTCCTAGTCGGCCTGGCGGTCGGCTTGGCGGTGGGGCTTGGCCGAGAGCGAAAGCTGCGGCGCGAGGCGGGTGCGAAGGGAAACGCCATCATCGAGGAGGCGAAACAGGAGGCGGAGCGGATCGTCAAAGAGGCCGAGGTCGAAGCGAAGGAGCAACTGCTCAAGCTCCGGGCCGACTTCGAAAAGGAGACGCAGGAGACCCGCCAGGAACTCCGGCAACTTCAGCGCCAGCTTGCCAAGCGCGAGGATACGATTGATCAGAAGGCCGAGGTGCAGATCAAGAAGGAGCGATACCTCGAAAACTTGGAAAAGGACCTCGCGGAACGGCTGCGAAACGTCGCCGGACGTGAAAAGGAACTCGAAAACCTCATCAACCGCGAAAAGGACACGCTGTTCAGTTTGTCGAATCTGTCGCGCGACGAGGCAATCAAGATGCTTCTCGATCGGCTCGAGGGCGAAGTCCAGCGCGAGACAGACCAGATGATCCGGCGCTACATCGAGCGCGCCAAGGAGCAGGCCGAAGAGAAGGCCCGCGAAATCGTCGTCGAGGCCATCGGCCGTTGCGCCGTCGAACACACGGCGGAAAACGTGGTTTCGACGATCGACCTGCCAAGCGACGATATGAAGGGGCGCATCATCGGCCGCGAAGGCCGCAACATCCGCGCGTTCGAAAAGGCGACGGGCGTTGACGTGATTGTGGACGACACTCCCGGCGTCATCGTGATCTCCGGGTTCGACGGCGTCCGGCGCGAGGTCGCCCGGCTTGCCATGGAGCGGCTGATCAAGGACGGCCGCATTCATCCGGCGCGGATCGAGGAAGTCGTCGATAAGTGCAACAAGGAGGTGCAGGAAGTCATCCGGCAGACAGGGCGGCAGACGGGAGCCGAACTCGAGGTGCACGGCCTCAAGGCCGGCGAGATCGAATGCCTCGGCCGCCTCAAATACCGGACGTCCTACGGTCAGAACGTTCTTCAGCATTCCATAGAGACAGCGAAGCTCTGTGCGGCCATCGCCGGGGAACTCAAGCTCGACACGACGCTGGCTCGGCGCATCGGGCTTTTGCACGACATCGGGAAATCGGTCGACCACGAGGTGGAGGGCGGCCACCCGGAGATCGGGGCGGACCTCGCCAAACGATTCGACGAGAAGCCCGTCGTCGTCAATGCGATTGCGGCGCACCACGAGGGCTGCCCGGCGGAAAGTGTGTATGCGGTGATTGTTCAGGCGGCGGACGCGATTAGCGCGTCGCGGCCGGGCGCCCGACGCGAAAGTTTGGAACGCTACATCAAGCGGCTCCAGAAGCTCGAAGAGATCGCCGGCTCGTTTCAGGGCGTGGGCACCGCCTATGCGATCCAGGCCGGCCGCGAAGTGCGCGTGATTGTGGACGCCGAGCGTGTGGCCGACAATCAGCTTGCCGTGCTTGCCCGCAACGTTGCCAATGAGATAGAAAAGGAACTAGCGTATCCCGGCGAAATCAAGGTCACCGTGTTGCGCGAGACCCGCGTCGTCGAATACGCAAAATAGAAAGGGAGCCAATGCCGTTCCGTATCCTCGTCGTCGGCGACGTTGTCGGTCGGCCTGGGCGGACGATGCTCCAACATACACTGCCCGGGCTGGTGAGAGACCGCGCGATCGATTTTGTCGTCGCCAACGGCGAGAACGCGGCGGGCGGCTCGGGCATCTTGCCCGAGCACGTCGGCGAACTCCGCAAGAGCGGCGTGGACGTCGTCACGACGGGGGATCACATCTGGAAGCAGGCACAGATTGTCGACTTCATCAGCGGCGATGTCCCGCTGCTTCGTCCGCTCAACTACCCGCCCGACGCTGCGGGGCGTGGGGCAGCCGTCTTCACCGCTCGCAGCGGCCAGAAGGTTGGCATCATCAACCTGATTGGTCGGGTTTACCTCGGGCCTGCGGAATGCCCGTTTCGCGCCGCCGATGCCGCCGTCAGGGCGCTCGCCCGCGAGACGCCCCTCATTGTTGTCGACATGCACGCCGAGGCGACATCCGAGAAGCAGGCCCTCAGCGTGTATCTTGATGGCCGCGTGACCGCCGTCTTCGGCACCCACACGCACGTGCCCACTGCCGACGAATGCATCCGCCCGCGTGGCAGCGCCTACATTTCGGACATCGGAATGACTGGTCCCTACGACTCGATTATCGGGCGGCGGACGGATCGTGTGCTGCAACGATTCATCACGGGAATGTTCGCCCACTTCGATGTGGCCTCTGGCGATGTCCGCCTCTCCGGCGCTATCATCGACGCCGACGTAAGCACCGGCAAGGCCCTCTCCATTGAGCGGATTATGGTACGGGATTCCAGCTAGGGAGGAACGTTCAACCCTTTCGCGCTTTGCTCTGCCCTGGTGGCATGTTTCGCATGAGGCCATTTTCTCTGATTCTTCTTATCTTGGCTCCGGCGGTTTCCGCTCAGGCAGCGGGAGGTGGGGGCTCCATCTCGGGAACGATCCTGCCGCCCGGAAAGGCCAGGAGTATTCAGGCCTTCGAGCGCGAACGGGCGACGCTGTTTGAAATCGTCAACCGCTACCACAAGGGCACCATCGACCCGGAAACCGGCCGGTTCGAAATCCCTGACCTGCCCGACGGAACCTATCAACTGCTCATCGACTGCGGCGATACGAAAATCGAAGGCGTCGACCTCCACATAGACGACGAAGAGGCCGGCCCCGTCTTCGACTATGTCTTCAAGACCAAGGCGCTGACAAGCAACCGCCTCGACCTCTCGGAATTTTTCGAGCCCGACGAGGAGGTTCCAGACGAACGCAAGAGCCAGGTCATCGGGCGGCTGATAGGCGTGCCGAAACTCCTCGAAAAACTCGATAGCTTGCGTCAGGTCGAGCGCTTCTGCGACCATCTCCGCCCGCTCTACGCTCACGGGACGAAGGATAAGGCGTTCGTGCTCGTCGAGACGGCGCGGCTCCGCGATTTCTACGCCGGCCGCGGGCAGGCGATCTACCGCGTCGAGGTCTGGCAGTTCCATCGCGTCGGCACCACTTGGGACCACCCGACGAAGGGCGTCCGCGTGCTCCAGCGCCATCGCTTCGAGAACAAAGCAGACCTCAAGGCATTCGGTGTGTTCTTCGAACCGAAGCTCGGCGGCATCCGAATCCTTCGAGCGCGGAGCGTTGCGGACATCCAGTATACGATACCTGAGGCGTGGGATGACGCCCTCGGCAAAGTCCCCGGCCAAGACATGACCCTAAGATAGGTCCTGCTGCAGAGGACGAAATGAGGCCGATTGACACGATTACAAAGGCCCTTGTCGGCGTTACCGCCGCCGTTCGCCGGAACTTCGGGCGGAAGCCCTTACAGTCGGCTTTCCAAGCGTGGCTAAGGGATAAGTGCGGAGGGCGAGATGTCG
>CAZBRH010000002.1:25281-32612 GCA_964494245.1 uncultured Planctomycetota bacterium
ACTCTCTGGTTGCGCGGACGATTTGCTGGTAAACTTCAACGCGCCGCAGTTGCAGCGCGGCACCTGCCGCGTTGACTGCGGCTTCGAGGAATAGGCACTCCGTGTTTTCTGCGGCGGTGCAGGAAGCTCACCCATGAAAAGCGGCGAATCGAAGCGCACATTCACCGACAAGCTCATCGAGATCGCCGAGGTCGTCCCCGTCCATATCGGCCGCTTCTTCAACGACGCCTTTCGACTCGTCCTCGGCGGCACCGCAATCCAGCGGATGCTCCGTCAACTCCAGCCGACCGTCGAAGCGATCAACGCGCTCGAACCGCAACTCCAAAAGCTTTCGGACAAGGCATTGAGCGCCAAGACCGAGGAGTTCCGCAATCGGCTTGCCGATGGCGCCACGCTCGACGATCTTCTCGTCGAAGCGTTCGCTGTCGTTCGAGAGGCCGCACGCCGGCTCGAAGGTCATCCCTATCCGAAGCGGCACTACGACGTCCAACTCCTCGGTGGCATCGTGCTCCATCAGGGCAAGATCGCCGAGATGGTAACCGGCGAAGGCAAGACACTCGTCGCCACGCTGCCCGCATATCTGAACGCCCTGACCGGCAAGGGCGTGCATATCATCACGGTCAACGACTACCTCGCGCGGCGCGACGCCGCCTGGATGGGCCCCGTGTATGAGTTCCTCGGCCTCACCGTCGGCGCCATCCAGAGCGAGATGGACCCGGACATGCGGAAGCCCATCTACGCTTGCGACATCGTTTACGGCACGAATCACGAGTTCGGCTTCGATTACCTCCGCGACAACATGCGAATCCGCGTGGAAGACCAAGTGCAGCGCGAACTCAACTACGCCATCCTTGATGAGGTCGATAACATCCTCATCGACGAGGCGCGGACGCCGCTCATCATCTCCGGCATGCCCGAAGGGACGACGGAGAAATACTACATCGCCAACCGCGCCGCCCAACGGCTCAAGAAAGGCGTCCACTACGAGGTCAAGGAAAAGGAACGGGCCGTCGTCCTCACGGAAGAGGGCATCCTCGCCGCGCAAAAGCTCGTCGGCGTCACCAGCTTCTACACCGGCAAGAACGTCGATTGGCCGCACTACATCGACAACGCCCTTCAAGCGAAGGAGCTTTTCGAACGCGACCGCCGCTATGTCGTCAAGGACGGCGAGGTCATCATCGTGGACGAGTTTACCGGACGGCTGATGCCCGGGCGTCGGTGGTCCAACGGCCTCCATCAGGCCATCGAGGCCAAGGAAGGTCTCCGCGTCCAGGAAGAAAACCAAACCCTGGCGACCATCACGTACCAAAACTTCTTCCGTCTCTACAAGAAGCTCGCCGGCATGACGGGCACGGCCCTGACCGAGGCGGCAGAGTTCGCCAAAATCTACAACCTCGAAGTCGTCCCCATCCCGCCGAACAAGCCGCTGCGCCGCGTCAGCTATCCCGACGTCATCTACGCGACGGACGCCGAGAAGGTCGATGCCATCATCGAAGAAATCGCCGAGGTTCACGCGACCGGCCGCCCTGTCCTTGTCGGTACCGTCTCGGTCGAGCGGTCTGAGATGCTCTCCGAGCGGCTCCAACGCCGCGGCATCCCGCACGTTGTTCTCAACGCCAAATACCACAAGAAAGAGTCCGCCATCGTTGCCCAGGCCGGTGAGCCGGGCGCCGTCACCATCGCCACCAACATGGCCGGACGTGGAACCGATATCGTCCTCGGCGGGAACCCGACGCTCCAGCTCCAGGCCGAACTCGAACTCCAGTGGAAAAAGACCGAGACGGAGGCGAAGGACCTCATCAACGTCTTTCGCAACGCGCGGCGCCTTGCCGCCGAAAAGCCCCCCGCTCCCGTCGAACTGGTTCTGCCCGGGCTGCGTCCCGGCCAACGCGCACATTGGGACCCCGCCCTCTCCGCCGGCGAGAACATCCACCGGATCGCTGCCGCAATGGGCATCGAAATGTCGCCCGAAGACGCCGAAAAGCTACTCGCGCGGCTCGGCGAACTCGAAGCAAAAGCCGAGGCGGCACACGACAAGGTGGTCGCCCTCGGCGGGCTCCACATCATCGGCACGGAACGCCACGAAGCACGCCGCATCGATAACCAACTCCGCGGCCGCGCTGGCCGCCAAGGCGACCCCGGCTCCTCCCGCTTCTTCCTCTCGCTCGAAGACGACCTCATGCGCATCTTCATGGGCGAGTGGGTCCGAGGGTTCATGCGAAAGGCCGGCCTCCGCGACGGCCAAGCCATCGAGGCCGGAATGGTCACCCGAGCCATCGAGCGCGCACAAAGAAAAGTCGAAGAGATGAACTTCGGCATGCGGAAGCATGTGCTCGAATACGATGAGGTGATGAACGAACAGCGAAAGCTCGTCTACGGCGAGCGTCAGGCCGTGCTCGAAGCGTTCCGCGAACGGCCACCGGAAGTCGTGGCTTCCGAAGTCATTTCCGAGTTTATCCAACCTGAATGGCTCGAGGGCGAGGGCGTCGAGCTGCGCCGGTCGTTCCAGCTTGCAGCGGCCGCCGTCCGCGCGGCCTGCGGCGTGGACGCATCCGAGGCCGACTGGCGCCGCTTGGGCTTCCAGGGGTTCTGCGAGCGCGCCGCCGAGGCCGCCTCCGGAATGCGCCCAGATCGGGACGAGATCGAAGCCGCGGCCACGCGCGCAATCGCCGAAGCGCTCGGCGAGTTCGAAAGCCGCGAACGCTGGTCGTCGTTCCCCCAGATGCGCGTCAAGGAGCTCGGCTTCACAATCGAGCGCCCCTGGCACGAAGTCTTCGCGGAAATTCTTTCTGCAAAGCTCGCTGAAGCAGTCGAACCCGCCGCCACGGCTGCCATCATCCGCGATTGGGTGCATCGCGGGGTAATCGCCGACCTGCCGCTCCTGCCGAGCAGGAAGTGGGACTACGATGGGTTCCTGGCGTGGCGCGGAGAACTTCCTTGCAACATCAGCGGCGCCGAATGGGGGCCGCTGCTCGGCAGGCCCGAAAATATCGAACCACTTGTGGTCGAACGACTGACCGAGGGCTTCGGGTCCCAGAGCATCGGAAGCATCATCTCCGCACTTGTCCGAAGAGGCACGGAACTCTATCTCCGTTCTGACGTTTTCCGAAGGAGACCATCCCCTGAGCGCATCAGTTGCTGGGCCGAATATCGCTTCGGCATCCGCATCAGCCCCGCCGAGTTGGAGGATCTTGCCGCCGAGGCGCTTTCGCTTGTCGCCCGCGCCGCCGCAGAGGCCAAGGCAACCCAACTCGACGAGCCGGACGGTTTCGCCCTTTTTTGGCACTATCCCTCCATCGCCGCCGCCGTTCGCAGGACGCTCGCCGCCGAAGGGCGCGACTTCGTCGGGCTTTGCCGCCGGATCGAACAGGACTTCGCCGTGCGGCTCGACCCGTTCGACCTGAGCAAGCTTGGCGGAGAGGCGCTCCGCAAAGCCGTCGCCGACGCCCTCGCTGCGTCGCCCCTCCCTTGCATCTCCTGCCGCGGCCTCGACGAAATCGTGACGCGGACGTTCCAAAGTGTCATCGACCACGCCATCGAAGAATACGTGCAGGACGACGCCGTTCCCGCCGAACGGAACTACGCGCCGCTCAAGGCCTGGGCGGACGGGCTTGGGCTCCACTTTTCGCGGGATGATTGGCTCGCCGCCTCCCGCGACGAGCTCGGCGCAATGTTGAGCGCCCAGGTGCGCGACCTGGCGGACGGCGACGCACGCGATTTCGCCCGTCGCTGCACGGAATCGTCCATCAAGGACTTTCTCGCAGGCGAATCGTTTGCCGAAGACCCTTCGTATGAGCGCCTTGCGGCGTGGGCGTTCGGCCGGTTCCGCTTTTCCGCCGCATCGTCCAAGATTGAAACAGCCCTCAGCCGAGCGGTGGACGAGCGCCGGAACAATCTGAAGAAGCAATTGATAACCGATATCCAGAAGAACATTGAGGCCGAAGGGCGCGAGCCGCAAGAGGCCATCGGCCTCCTCTTCGCCGCCGCGCTCCGCGCCTACTTTACAGCCAATGTGGTGGCAGAAGAAATCTCGCTCGAACCCCTCGCACGGTGGATCAACTCGAAGCTCCACGTCTCTATTCCTGCTGCCCAGATGCAAGAACTGATGGATATCGACGAGCGGACGATTACTGCGCTTGTGTGCGAGCGGGCGCGGCAAGCACTCGCCCGTCAGAAGCTCGACCGCATTGTCGCCGATGTCGTCAATGCCTCCATTGATTGCTTCTTGCCGCCCGAAACGTTCCCGGCGGCGTGGGCCGCCGCCGAATTCGAACAATGGCTCAAGAGATCTGGACTCGGCGTCGAACCAGACGTCCAGAAGTTGATGGAAGACGTGGACGAGGCGATTCTCGAGATTCTGGTGGAGACCGCGATGGCCGGATACGGCGAGCGGCCTGCGGGCATCGTCGCCGCCGACACCGTCCGCCACGCCTTCGATACATTCCTCGATTCCGACCTCGCCGCCGCCGGCCGCAACTTCGTCGGCCTCGCCGCCAAGATGAACCGCAAGTTCCGACTAAACCTCGACCCGTTCGAGTTGAGCAAACTCGACGTGGAATCGCTCCGCAAGCTCATGGAACGTCTCGCGTTCGAGGCGCTCGAGCGGCGCGCCGCCGAAATCGGCCGCCGCCAACTCCACTGGATCGCCCGCGTCCTCATCCTCCAGGCCATCGACACCCGCTGGAAGGACCACCTCGCCGTGATGGAGGGGCTTCAGAGCGGCATCGGCCTCCGCGGCTACGCGCAGATCGACCCGAAAATCGCCTACAAGAAGGAGGGCTACGAGGCGTTCGAGGCGATGATTGCCGCAATTCAGGAAGAAGTCAGCGATATGCTCCTCCGGGCTCAGATTGAGCTGGGGACGGAGGTGCAGGAGGAGCGAGGCGACCTCCACCTTGTCCATAGCAATGCCAGCGCCTACCGCGCACAGATGGACCGGGCAATTACCGGATCAGGCCAGTCGGAGCGCGGCCGAGTCCCCGTTCGCGCCCAACGGGAGCCCGGCCGCAACGACCCTTGCTCGTGCGGCAGTGGAAAAAAATATAAGAACTGCTGCATGGGCAAGCGCTGATGGAACCGCCGAAATCACGGGCGGCGCCAGGCGGGGCAAAGCGGAAGCATCCTTACGGCACATATGACCGCAGCACGGTGGCGCGGTCGGCTCGGAGCCGATACGGCGGATGCGCGGCTGGGATGAGCGCGGTCGAGCCGAGCGGAAGCAACGTAGTGCCTCCACGGGCTTCGAGCACGGCATCACCGGCGACGACATTGAGGATGACGAACCGCGCGGGCGGCGGGGCATCGTCGAGTGCTCCGGCCAGCTCGATCACTTCGAGAACGAACTTGTCGCATCGGACGCCCTCGTAGCGCTTCGAGGGTCCGTCGTCGAGCAGCCGCCGTTGGCGGGTGTCGGCCTTGGGCGGCTCGAAATCCGTCACGGCAAGCGCCTGTTCCACATGGAGCTCACGCGGCCGCCCCTCGTCGTCCACACGGTTCCAATCATACGTCCGATACGTGATGTCCGAGGTCTGCTGGACCTCGGCAAGGACGATTCCGGCGCCGATGGCGTGGGTCATTCCCCAGGGGATCATGATGACGTCGCCGGGCTTCGGATCAAAGGCGTGGAGGCAGGGGTCGAGCTCGCCTTTTTCGATGGCCTTGCGGAACTTCTCGCGGGTGGTGCCGGGGGTGACGCCGCGGATCAGCTTGGCCCCGGGTTCGGCATGGATGATATACCACGCTTCCTTCTTGCCGGAGCCACCGGCGTGTTCGCGGGCGTAGTCGTCGCCCGGATGAACTTGGACAGAAAGCGTTTCCTTCGCATCGATATACTTGACCAGCAGCGGGAACCGCCCGGCCTGGAGGATGGCGGGATCACCGACGATGTCCTGCGTGCGCTCTTCCACAAGGCGACGAAGCGAAGCCCCGGCGAGGGAGCCGTTTGCCACCGTCGTCTCCAGTTCGGGATAATCGGAGATTTCCCACGACTCGCCGATCCTCGCATCCAGAGGAAATTTCTTGTTGAAACACCGTGCGAGGAACGAACCGCCCCAAAGCTTCTCACGCGGGATTGGGTCGAACAGAATCGGATACATGTCGCTCATGGCGATTCAATCCTCAAGATGGCGGGTTGCACCGACGCACCCTTCGTCCGCCGGTCGCAGGCCCGTGCGACCAGAAACGACACGACAAGCAGGGCGCCAGCAAGAATGACCGAGCACACGTCGGGCGTCAGACCCCCAAATGGCCACGTATGGCCGACGACGGCGCCGACGACAAGCCCCGCGAGCGGCAGCCCAAACAGAAGCAGCACACTGCGCAGCGAAACCGACCTGTCGATTGCGATGACCACCTTCTGCCCCGGCTTCAGCCCAGGAACGGCATCGACCGTCAGCCGCAGCGTCCCCGCCGCTCCAGAACAGAGGCCGCACGTTCCGCATCGTTCGCTCCGTTCGAGTTCGAGCGTGGCCTTCCCCCCTTCGACAGCCAACACGGTTGCTCGTTCTTCGTTGACCAAAGCCGGCCGCTCCTCACCGCTTCAGCGGCGGAAATAGTCCAGCTTCCTAGCGAGGTCCTCGAACCCGTGTTGTGGGCCCGCCAGCACGGGGACTCCAGCCCGCTCGCTGGCCGCGTGGACGACACGGTGCATCATCACGTCCGCCAAGACGATGATGTCGCTCCCGGCGAGGCGGTCCAGAGCGCCGAGCACGATGCAGTCGTAGGCCTCAAGGTCGTCGGCGTTCAGTGCGGCGGCCGCATCCTCGCACAGCCATGTCTCCAGGGCCACATCCTTGCCGCGAGCGTCGGCTTGCTCCCGAAGCAGCGCGACCGTCGGAGCAAGCGTTGTCTTGGCCGCGCTGAGGACGCCGATGTGCGAGCCGAACTCGACCGCCTTCTCGGCCATTGCCTCGTCGATCCGGACTACCGGAATCCGCACGGTAGCCCGCACGGCGTCGATCGCGCGTCCAAAACTCGCCGACGTGAGCATGACCACCTCCGCCGCTGCCGCGGCGCTCAAGGCATACGTGCACACGCGGCGGGATACCGGTTCCGTCACCTCTCCGTTCTCGGCAATAAGCCGAGCGATCCCCTCGTCCACCATGTGGATCAGCTCGCAGTCCGCGATCACGTCGTGGGCCACCCGTGTCAGGAGCGGGATGACCTTGGGCGACGAATGAATCAGGCCGACGCTGAAATACATTCGTTCTGCCTCACTCGGCTGCGTAGCCGCAGCGTCTCACGGCGCGAGTCGTTGTCGCGCCCGGCCGAGTTCCACCAGATGCCCCTGTTCCTCGCGGGCGAGGTCATCGACCACCTCCCGGTCTTTCGCC
>CAZBRH010000002.1:32660-34540 GCA_964494245.1 uncultured Planctomycetota bacterium
TCATGAGGATGAGCGTGTCGCGTTCGAAGCGGATAGCGAGGTCGAGCGCCGCGGCGTCGTCCTCGCAGCGCCGGGCCATCCGGGCAGCCGCTTCGGGGGCGCGAAACGCACGGCTATCGAGCATCGCCCGGAGGTAGGCAATGTATTCGCCGGCGTAGCTCTCCGTCGGCTGAACATTGCCGAGATCCTCAAGCAACTCCTCGAAGCGCTTCTGGTGATATCGCTCCTGCTGCGCTAGTGCTTCGTAGGTCTTGCGCAGGTCGTTGTCCTCGGTTTTCCGTGCGAGCGTCTCGTAGAAGGCGACGCCGCTTTTTTCGTCCTCGACACCAATCCGAACCAGTTCGGCGACGTGAAACAGCGGGCTCATTGGGGCGTCCTTTCGCTCAAGAGTTCCTCCGGCCATCCTCTTCTGGGGCGAAGTATAGGGGGGCCGGACGAGGTTTGCAAGCGGCTTCTTCGGGCTCCGCTATGTTCCGGCAGGGGAGCTGGTCGCCTCGGCCCCCGCCGGGACCCCCGTCTCGTGCGGCAGGGGCTCACGAATCATCACGATTCCGAAGGCCTCTTCCTTGAGCACGTCCCCCCGGCTGTCCACCCACGATCGAGCGACTTGCCCACCGTGAGCCAACTCGATTTCCCAGACTCGATACCATTGGCCACGAAGCAAAATGCTCGTCCGCCGCTTCACGACCGCCACGCCCGCGCTGAATGGCGTTGTGTTTCGCTCCAGGAGCTTCCGCGGGTCGAGCATCCGCACCCGCCAGACTTGGCCTTCGCTCAACCGCGGCTGCGCACCAATCGCCATCAGCCCGCTCGACATCAGGTCGTCCCTGTCCACCGGATAGTCCCGAATGACCTGCGAACCGCCGGCATTGATGCGAACGGTCAGGCGGTCGTTGGAAACCGTGCCAAAGGCAAACGCCGAAAGCAGCGGGGTATCGCAGGCGACACGGAACGAGCGGAGCGCATCGTCCGGGCCGACGGTCACGTTCGACCAGAGATCAAACTTCTTTTCAGCAGGGCCCAGGGCGAGATCAAGCAGCGACGAGTCTCTGAGGTGGACAACCGCCCGCGACGCGATCTCGAATTCGTCGCCCTTGAATTGGTATGTGGTTTCCGTTGTCCCGATCCGCCGCCCGTTCGGAGCATAGACGCCCATGCGGTATCCGCCGCTGAGCCGCGCGTAGGCGCGCAGCGCGGCGTAGCCGCGTGTCGGCGGCGCATAAAACTGGGGCAGAACCTCGCGCCGCACAAACCACGCGCACATCACGAGCCAGAAGCCGACGATGGCGTAGGCAGCAGCCCGCTTCAGCGGCCGCCCGCGAAGTCGGATTGTTGTCGCTGCGACGTTCAGAGTCCTTCCCTCCCGCTGGCCATTCTTCCAACGCCCACGGCGGGCATTCCACGGCAACGACCAACCCGGCAGACCTTGCCGACCACGCACAATTATACGCAAAGACCTCGGCCATACGAGCGGGAATCCAGTTCCGCTCGCCTGAGCACTTGACCCGCCCTTTCTGCTGAATATAATGCCACGCGGCTTCCACTTCGCGCCGGGGCTTGCAGCCCCGCGCCTAATCGGAAGGCCGACCGATTGCTACGGAGACAACCTTGCCCCGGCACCTCGACGAGTTCACCAAAGGCATTTTCAAGAACAACCCGACGTTCGGGCTGATTCTTGGGATCTGCCCGACGCTCGCAACGACGACGAGCGTGAAGAACGCCTTCTCGATGGCGCTCGCCGCGACCGTCGTCCTCGTCTGCTCGAACGCAATGATTGCAGGGTTCCGGCGCGTCATCCCGAAGGCCGTCCGTATCCCATGCTTCATCATCATCATCGCAAGCTTCGTCACCATCGTGGATATGATCATGAAGGGCTTTTT
>CAZBRH010000002.1:34563-35725 GCA_964494245.1 uncultured Planctomycetota bacterium
GAGCAAGGCGCTCTCGATTTTCATCCCGCTGATCGTCGTGAACTGCATCATCATGGCCCGGGCGGAGGCGTTCGCATACAAGAACACCGTCGCGCGGTCCGTGCTCGACGGGGCGGGGGTGGGCTTCGGCTTTCTGCTCGCGCTCCTGCTCATCAGCACGATCCGCGAGTTGCTCGGCGCGGGAACGTTCCTCGGCTATCCGATTTACCTCGATTCCGCTGGCCGGACGGTCTATCAGCCGATGACGGTGCTCGTGCTCGCGCCGGGGGCGTTCCTCGTGCTCGGGCTGTTGATGGCGACGTTCCGCGCCATCGGCCACCGGCGTCGGCGGCCGCGGCCCGCCGGGGAGGCGGCCGAATGAGCTTCGGGCAAATTGTCCAAATCGCCATCCTGAACCTGCTCGTCCAGAACTTCGTCATCGCGCGGTTCCTCGGCCTCTGCCCGTTCATCGGCCAGTCGGACGACAAAAAGAAGGCCATCGGGATGGGCATCGCCGTCACGTTCGTGATGACGCTGGCGTCGTTTGTCACCTACCTCCTGTATGCGCACGTGCTCGTAGAAAATTCGTGGTTCCTGCGGACGTTTTTCCCCGGCATCGCAGGCGAAGAGGGGGGCCTCGTCGAGGTTCTCAAGACCGCATCGTATATCCTCGTGATTGCCGGGCTGGTGCAGTTCGTCGAAATGTTCCTGCGGCGCCACGTGCCCACGCTCTACCGGTCGATGGGCATCTATCTCGCTCTCATCACGACAAATTGCGCGGTGCTGGGCGTCGCGCTCCTGAACACGACGGACGCGACAATCAAGGTGAACCTGCTCGGTGCGGTGCTTCAGGGCTTCTTCGGCGGCCTCGGATTCACGCTCGTCATGCTCCTGATGGCCAGCATCCGCGAACGGCTCCAATACCTGAATGTGCCCCGGTGCATGCAGGGCGCACCGCTTGCGTTCCTCTGCACCGGGCTGATGGCCCTCGCCTTCCTCGGCTTCGCCGGCATGGCAGGTTAGGGATAAGATGGGAGACAACAGGCAACCAACATGACAACAAGCTTCGTCGTCAGCTCCCTGATCATCCTCGGCGTCCTCGCCGTGCTGATTGGCGTCATCCTCGCCATCGCATCCCGCGTCTTTCACGTCCACGTGGACCCGCGGATCGAGCAGGTCGAGG
>CAZBRH010000002.1:35735-38464 GCA_964494245.1 uncultured Planctomycetota bacterium
CGCTGCTGCCGGGGGTGAACTGCGGGGCGTGCGGCCTCGCGGGCTGCTCAGCGATGGCCGAGCACATCGTCGCCGGAGACGCCTCGCCCGCCCGCTGCCCCGTATGCTCCGCCGACGCCCGCGCTGCCATCTTCAAGCTCATGGGCCGCGCCCCCGAAGAAAAGGAGCCGACTGTCGCCCGCCTGCTCTGCGGCGGCGGAACTGGCTGCAAGGACAAGGAGGCCTACTCCGGCGTCGCCGACTGCCGCGCCGCCCTGCTCGTCCACGGCGGCCCAAAGGCCTGCGACTACGCCTGCATCGGACTCGGCTCGTGCGTCGAGGCCTGCCCGTTCGAAGCCCTCTTCATCGGCGCGAACGGCCTGCCGCACGTCATCGAAGAACGCTGCACGTCGTGCGGCGCCTGCGAGCGCATCTGCCCACGAGGCGTCATCAAAGTCCTGCCCGCGAAGCGGGTCGTCTGGGTCAGATGCAGCAGCCGCGACAAGGGCGCCATCGTCAACAAGATTTGCGCCACCGGCTGCATCGCGTGCAGGAAGTGCGAGAAAGAATGCCCCAGCGACGCCATCCATATCATCGACAACCTTGCGGTGATCGACTACGAGAAATGCACGCTCTGCGGGAGATGCGCCCAAGTCTGCCCGAAACACGCGATCATCGACCTTCGTGCCCCGCGTCGCGCCGCAAACAAAGCGCAGAACGGAGCGGCCGCGGCAGCAGCGCCGGCGGAAGCGGCAAGGGGATAGCCGCCTGCGGCCATCGCCGCAATCGCCAAAGATTCACCACGGATAGGCATCAATGGCCGAAGGTGCGCCCGTCGCCTCTGCGCCTCTCCGTAGCGCATTGCGCCCGCGGGAGACCATGCCCCCCGCCCATGTCCTGGGCTATCCTTCGCCGAGGAGTTCTCGCTGGCGCGTCGTGAGGATGTCGAGGGCGCGGGCGACGTCGGCCTCGCGGAGGACTTCGTTGGCGATGTCGCGGGCGTCTTCGAGTTTGATGGAACGAATCGCCCGCTTGAGTTCGGGCAGGACTTTGGGGCTGGCGCTGAACTGGCGGAGTCCAAGCCCAAGCAGAAGCACAAGATAGGCGAGCTCGCCAGACATCTGCCCGCACATGGCGACGGGTATCCCGGCGGCGTCCCCGGCGTCGATCGTGTGCTTGATGAGCTTGATGACGGCGGGATGGGCGGGCTGGAAAAGCGGCGAGACGATGGGGTTGCCGCGGTCCACCGCCAGCGTGTACTGGATGAGGTCGTTGCTGCCAATGGAAAAGAAGTCGGCCTCGCGGGCAAAGACGTCGGCAAGGACGGCAGCGGCGGGGACTTCGATCATGATGCCGACTTCGATGTCGGGTTCGCTGGGGACGCCCTCGGCGTCGAGTTCTTCGCGGACGCCAGCGAGGATTTCCTTGGCGCGAGCGAGTTCTTCCTGCGAGGTGACCATCGGGAAGAGGATTTTGATGTATCCGTAGACGGAGGCGCGCAGAATGGCGCGGAGCTGGGTTCGGAACATGCCGAGGCGTTCGAAGCACAGGCGCAGCGACCGGCAGCCGAGGAAGGGGTTCGGCTCGGCGGGAGCGGGCCCGGCGGGGTCGGCGACCTTGTCGGCGCCGAGGTCGAACGTCCGGACGACGACCGGCCCCGGCCACATCGCCTCGGCAGCGGTGCGGTATGCCTCGAAGTGCTCTTCCTCGGTTGGCTCGCGGCCCTTTTCAAGGTAGAGGTATTCCGTGCGGTAGAGCCCGATTCCCTCGGCGCCGCTGGCGAGCGCGGTCTGGACTTCGCGGGGGAACTCGATGTTGGCGTAGAGGGTGATGCGGCGGCCGTCGAGCGTCTCGGCCGGCAGGGATCGGAGCTCATCGATGAGGCGGCGGTCGGCCTCGACGATGTCGCGCTTGATTTCGACGTAGCGGGCGAGCGTCTCTTCGTCGGGATCGAGGATGACTTCGCCAGCGCCGCCATCGACGACGAGACGGTCGCCGGCGCGAACTCCGGCCGTCAGGCCGCGGACGCCAACAACGGCGGGGATGCCGAGTGCGTTGGCGATGATGGCGGTATGCGATGTGACGCCGCCTTCCTCCATCGCAATGGCGAGGACTTTCTCGCGGTCGAAGCTGACGGTTTGGGAAGGCATAAGGGTTTCGGCGACAACGACTACGGGGCGATCGAGTTCGCGGACGGGGCCGGCGCTGCGGCCGAGGAGCACGCGGTGGAGGCGATTTTGGACGTCGTAGATGTCGGCGACCCATCGTGCGGTGCTCGGGTCTTCGAGGAGGAGCTGGACGTATTTTTGGAGAACGTCGTCGATCGCGGCCTCGGCGGCGAGGTGGTCGTCCCGAATGCGGGCGATGATGTCGTCGCAGAGCCGCCGGTCATCCAGCATGCGGATGTGGGTCTCGAAGATCGCGAGATACTCCGAGCCGAGTTTCGGCGCGAGCCGCTCTTCGTCCCGGTGAATGCCCGCGATGGCTTCGGCGATGGCGGCCTCGTAGCGGTTCACCTCGTTTTCGACTTCGTCTTCGGGGATCGTCCGGCGCCGGACGGGCATGCGCTCGCTTTCAATGATGAAGGCCTCGCCCACAGCAACGCCGCGCGAGACGCCAATGCCGCGAAACAGCTCCACGCGCTACCTCTTGTTCAGTTCCTTTTGGAGAACTTCGGTCATGGCCCGGACTGCCTCATCGGCATCGACGCCCTCCGCGATGAGCCGCAGCGGACCCTTTTCGGCCGCGAG
>CAZBRH010000002.1:38474-44570 GCA_964494245.1 uncultured Planctomycetota bacterium
CTTACCGAACCGATCGAGCGCGCCTACACCGCAGGCGCGGATGCTTTTGGCATCCGCCCGCTTGTTCCCGCGAAAAATCGTCAGGTCGGCCTTGAAGCGCAACGCGGCCTCGACCAGCACCTGCATCGGCCGGAGATGCAGGTTTTCTTCGATCGTCACCGGGATTTCGGCCGAGTAAGTCGCCATCGACTACGTTCGCGCCTCTGTCTGTCGGTCGGCTGCCTCAAACAGTTCCACGATTTCCTTCTTGTCCGATGTCAGCTTCAGCCGGTCGAGGATGTTCCCCGTCTTCAGCACACGGCTGACCTGAGCAATAGCTTCGAGGTGCGGCCCAATGACGCCGTCGGGCCAAAGAATCAGGAAAATCGAGCGGACTGGCTGGTGGTCGAGCGCGTCGAAGTCAACCCCAGTGGAGGTATGGCCGTAGGCCCCGAGGAGCCGCCGGACCGCAGGGTGCTTTGCGTGCGGAATCGCGACGCCCTGTCCAATGCCCGTGCTGCCGATCTCTTCTCGGGCCAGCAGCGCTTCGACCACCGAATCCACCGACCCCGGATCGAGGCATCCAGCATCGGCAATCGAGCGAACCATCTCCGTGAGCACCCCTTTCTTCGTCTTCTCGCGGAGCTCGCCCGTAATGGATTCTTCCAGGATGAAATCGACAAGCCGCATCTACGCTTCCTCCACGGAGCCGCCTTCGGGCGGGGCGGATTGTTCGCCACGGGGCATGCCGTGCGTCTTGTGGTCGAGCAGCTTCACCTTGTAGCGCTTGATCTGCCGCGCCATCGCGTCCGACGCGAACTCCAGCGCCTCGTCCACCGTTCGCCCCGGCTCGACGGCGACAAGCGTTTTGCCGCCGCTCGCCGTGCAGACAATTTCGGTCTTGACGACGGCGTGCTCCCGCGTGAACGTGATGCTGACGACATTCACGCCGTCGAAAAACTTGCCGAGCTTTTCCGCCTCGGCTTCTGCGTGCGCCATCTCGTCGCTGCTGAGCGCCAGATGCCGTCCGACCACGTTGACCCGCATGCCGCAAGACCCTCCAGAGGTTCGCCCGATGTTCCAACACAAATAGCCGTTGCGAACCCAGTATATCCGGGCGCCACGAGGCGGTCAACCGCCACCGAGATGTTCGCTGCGCGTCGGCTTGACACTCCGCGAGCGTGCATGTAGAATTCGCAGCCAGTGATGACGGCTGCCGCTGAACGTGTGCCCGGAGACCAACGATAACACCCCGAAACATGGCCAAAAAGTCGGCCCGAATCGCCGACGAACTCAAGGCCTCTGACATCGTCATCTTGGATGTGCGCAAACTCTCCAACGCCACGGACTTCTTTGTCATCTGCACGGGCGATAACCGCCGCCAGCTCCGGGCGTTGCGGGGACGGCTCCTCGACGAGTTCACCTCGCCCGGCTTTCCGCCCCCCCGCGTCGAAGGCGAACCAGATAGCCCCTGGATTCTGCTGGACATGATCGACGTGGTCGTCCACCTTTTCGATCCAGACGCTCGCCGGTTCTATGACCTCGAACTCCTCTGGGGGGACGCCCCGAGGGTCGAATGGAAGCGAAAGGCGGTCATACGATCCGGCGCCAAACAACGCCCAGGAACCTGACGTGGCCATAGAAAAGGAAATCAGCGCGGTCATCCGGGAGGCGATTCACGACATCCCCGGCCTCAGGCCGGAAGAGCCGGACGCCCTCGCGGCGGTGGACTACGGTCGCGGCGGCAAGCATGGCGACTTGACGACGCCCGTCGCCATGCGGCTGGCCAAGTTCACCCGCGAGCCGCCGCGCGACGTGGCCGCGCGCATCACGCGCGCCATCGAGGCCGCTGCCGACCGCCTCGGCGGAGCCGTCGCCCGAGTCGAAACCGCAGGCCCCGGCTTCCTCAACATCTTTCTCGCTCGTTCTTACTGGCTCGGATTGATCCGCCGCATCCTCGCCGAAGGCCCCCGCTATGGCCGTTCTCAACTTGGCGGCCGCCGCAAGGTGCAGATCGAGTTCGCCTCCGCGAATCCAACAGGCCCGCTTTCGGTCGCCCACGGCCGCCAGGCCGCCATCGGCGATGTCCTTGCGAACATACTTGAATTCACCGGCCACGATGTGGCTACCGAATATTGGCTGAACGACATCGGGAACCAAATCAACAAGCTCGGCGAGTCGGTCTGGGCTCGCTATCTCTACGCCTTGGGCAACACAACCGTTACGTTCCCCCCGGACGGGTACCAGGGGGAATACATCACGGAGATGGGGCGGGACATCGCCGCTAAGGAGGGCCGCAAGTACGCCGAGATGCCGCCGGGCGAAGCGATCGCCGCCCTCGGCCGCCGCGCCGCCGAGACCATCCTCGAACAAATCCTCGCCGACTTCAAGCGGTTCGGCGTCGAGCACCACAAAGTATTCAGCCAGCGCCAGTTCGAAAGCGAAGGCCACATCGAGCGCCTGCTCGACCGCATGAAGCAACTGGGCCTCGCCTACGAATCGGACGGCGCCGTGTGGATGCGAACGTCGGCCTACGGCGACGAGAAGGACCGCGTGCTCGTCAAGAGCGACGGTGCGTGGGCCTACCGCCTGTCCGACATCGCCTACCACGAAAACAAGTTCGCCCGCGGGTTCGAGGAAGTCATCAATCTGCTTGGGCCAGACCATCACGGGCACATCGCCACGATGCGGGCCGCGATGCGCGCCCTCGGCCACAACGTCTCCGCCGTCCGCTTCGTCATCGTCCAACACTGCACCATCATCCGCGGCGGCCAGAAGGTGAAAATGTCCACCCGCGCCGGCGAACTCGTTACCCTTGAAGAAGTCATCAAGGAGGTCGGCGTCGATGTTGCACGGTTCTTCTTCCTCACACGGAAGAACGACAGCCACCTTGACTTCGACCTCGAACTGGCGAAGCGCCAGTCGCTCGACAACCCCGTGTACTACGTCCAATACGCCCACGCGCGGATCGCCAGCATCCTCCGCAAGGCGCAGGAGAGCGGCCGCGTTGACCCGCGCGACGTGACGCGCGGCCTCTACACAACCGGCCCGGCTGAAGCGCTGGACGCGCTCGGCGAACCGGACATCGCGCTCGCCGCGCGCCTCGGCTCCTTCCCGGCTGTCATCGAACGAGCCGCCATCGAGCTCGAGCCGCACCGCCTCACAAATTACCTTCAGGAACTCGCCGCGGAGTTCCACAACTACTACACGCAGTGCCCGGTGATCAGCGACGACGAGCGCCTGACCGCCGCGCGGCTCCAGCTCGTCAGCGCCGTCCGCGTCGTGCTCGGCAATGCCCTCCACCTCCTCGGCGTCCATGTCCCCGAGGCGATGTAGGGCGCGCTGTCGCTATCCTCCGCGGCTCGAACGGAACACTCGCATGTCGATTGAGATCGAGCACCTGACAAAGCAGTTCGGCACCAAGGCCGCCGTGGACGACATCTCGCTACGCGTCGCGCCGGGCGAGCTCTACGCGTTCCTCGGCCCCAACGGAGCCGGCAAAACGACGACCATCAAGGTCATCGTCGGGCTCCTGCGGCCGACAAGCGGGACCGTCCGCGTCGGCGGCTTCGATGTGCACGCCGATGGCGTCAACGCCCGCCGCATCCTCAGCTACGTCCCCGACCAGCCCTTCCTTTACGAAAAACTCTCCGGCCGCGAGTTCCTCCAGTTCGTCGGCAACCTCTACGGGATGGACCCCGCAGCGTCGCGCGATCGCATCGCCCGCCTCAGCGAGCAGTTCGACACCACGAGCTACCTTGACGACCTCGCCGAAAGCTACTCGCACGGCATGCGGCAGCGCGTCGTTCTCTCTGCTGCGCTGATGCACGACCCGAAGGTCTTCGTCGTGGACGAGCCGATGGTCGGGTTGGACCCGCGGAGCGCGCGGCTCGTCAAGGACGCGCTCTGCGAACTGGCCGCCCGCGGGGCCTCCGTCTTCATGTCAACCCACACGCTCTCCATTGCCGAGGAAGTCGCCACCCGCATCGGCATCATCCATCACGGTCGCCTGATTGCCGAAGGAACAGTTGACGAACTCCGCTTGCTCGGCCATACTAGTAGCCGGCTCGAGGACATCTTCCTCACGCTGACGCGGGAGGAGCCGGAGAGCCCGCAGGCCGATTGACGCAGCCGAGCAAGGAGACGCCCGGATGGCCCAGAAGAAAAAGGAAAACAACAGCCGCCCCTACAAGCTCTGGGGCGGGCGCTTCCGCAAGAAAACCCACCCCGCCGTCGAGCGGCTCACCGAATCCATCTCGTTCGACCGCCGGCTCTACCAATATGACATCCAGGGCAGCATCGCCCACGCCGCCATGCTCGCCCGCGTCCGCGTCATCTCCGAGGCCGAAAAGCGCAAGATCATCGCGGGGCTGCGCAGCGTCGAGAAGGACATGGCCGAGGGCCGCTTCGAGTTCCGCATCGAGAACGAAGACATCCACACCGCCGTCGAACTGGCGCTTGTCGGCAAGATCGGCAGCGTCGCCAAAAAGCTCCACGCCGGCCGCAGCCGCAACGACCAGATGGCGCTCGACCTCCGGCTCTGGATGCGTGACGAAATCATCCACATCGAAGAACAGGTCTGCGCCCTTCAAGAAAAAATCCTCGCGCAGGCCGAAGACACCGTCGATGTTCCGATGGCCGCGTTCACGCATCTCCAGCATGCCCAGCCCATCCCGCTGGCGCACCACCTGCTCGCCTACGTCGAGATGCTCGAGCGCGACAGCGAGCGGCTCTTGAGCTGCTACTCGCGCGTCAACGAACTGCCGCTCGGCTCCGGCGCTGTCGCCGGAACGAGCATCCCGAACGACCGCGAGTTCGTCGCCCGGCTCCTCGGCTTCGACAGCATCACCCACAACAGCGTGGACGCCGTATCGAACCGCGATTTCTGCATGGAGTTCCTCTCGGTGCTCAGCATCCTCGCCGTGCACCTTTCGCGCCTCGCCGAAGAGTGGACGTGGTGGGCCAGCGCCGAGTTCCGATACGTCGAGCTCGACGATGCCTTCTGCACAGGGTCGAGCATCATGCCGCAGAAGAAGAACCCCGACGCCCTCGAACTCATCCGCGGCAAGGCCGGCCGCGTCATCGGCGACCTCGTCCAAATGCTCACCGTAATGAAGGGCCTGCCGCTTTCCTACAACCGCGACCTGCAAGAAGACAAAGAAGCGATCTTCGACGCTGCGGACACGATCCGCGCAGCCCTCGACGCCCTCGTTCCCCTCGTTGCCGCCACTCGCTTCAACAAGGAGCGCATCACCGCGTCGTCCGAGCACGACCTCATCGACGCCACCTCGCTCACCGAATATCTTGTGATGAAGCGCGTCCCCTTCCGCGACGCCCACCGCATCGTCGGAACGCTCGTCAGCCGGTGCCTCGCCGAGCGCATCGCGCTCGGCGACCTCGAACTCAAGGACTTCCAGGAAGTCTGCCCGAAGATCGAGGAAGACGTCTTCGATGCGTTGGGCGTGGACAATTGCCTCCGCCGCTACCGAGGCGTTGGCAGCGCCAATCCCCGCTGCGTCCGCCGCGAACTCGCCCGCTGGCGGAAGCTGTTCGAAGAACCGGCATAGACAAGCGGAGGTCAGGGCCGGTTCACACGGCGCTCGGCCCCGCGAGACGCCGGGATGCCGACGATTGGACTCCTGCCCCGCGATACCAGTCCGAGGTCGGCGACCATCCGCAGGTCATCTTCTGCCGCCCTGCCCCGCGTCGTCAGGTAGTTCCCCAGCATTGTCCCCGATGCTCCGGCGTGGAACATCCACGACTGGAGGTCGCGGAGCGTTATTTCGCGCCCGCCGCAGACCTTGATTTCCTTGTCCGGCAGCAGGAACCGGAACAGGGCGATGATGCGGAGCGCCTCGGTCGGTTCCAGCAGCGGCCGTGTCCCCAGCGGCGTGCCCGGAATCGGGTTCAAAAAGTTGATGGGCACGGCGTCCACACCAAGCGCCCGCAAATCGAGAGCAAGGTCTACACGATCTTCCCACGTTTCGCCCATGCCGAAGAGGCCGCCGCAGCAGACCTGGAGGCCGGCGGCCTTCGCGTTCCGGACGGTCGCCACCCGGTCGGCGCGCCTGTGCGTTGTGCAAACACGCGGGTAGAACCGGGCTGACGTTTCAAGGT
>CAZBRH010000002.1:44607-51660 GCA_964494245.1 uncultured Planctomycetota bacterium
GACGCCTGCCTCTCGGAGCTGCGCCGCCAAACACGGGCTCAGTCGGCCGATCGAGACGCACGGAACGACCCGGCCGGAGCGAGCAATCGCGCCCGCCGCCTCGCAGATCACGGCGAAATCCGCTCCGCCCTCCGCGCACCCCTCGCCCGAAGTCACGATTCCGAAGCTGTCCGCGCCGGCCCGCTCCGCCGCGCGCGCCGCTGCTGTCATGCGCCGGCGCGAAACAAGCGGATAGACTTTCACGCCCGTCCGATGCCGCGCGGATTGGGCACAGAACGCGCAGTCCTCGGAACACGCGCCGCTCTTCGCGTTGAGGATGGAGCAGAGGTGGACGACGTTCCCGCAGAATCGCTCGCGCAGGCGGTTGGCGTGGAAGAGGAGTTCCTCGAAATCCGCCACCGTGGCGAGCCAGAGCGCATCGGAGCGGCTGATGGGCCGCCCAGCCGCGGCATCTCGCGCCAACTTCGTGAGTCTCGACGGCCTCTTCATCGCGACGTGATTACCGCCCGATAGAGCGTCCGGTTGCGGATAATGATGATGGCAATGCGCGTTCTCGGCTCAATGTCCTTGAGCGCCATGCCGAGCGCTCGGACGTTTCGCAACCGCATGCCACCAAAATGCACGATGACGTCCGACCGCCGCAGTCCCGCCTCCTCCCCCGGTCCCCTCTCTTCCAGCCCGGCAATCACCACGCCCGCTTCCTCCTGTATCCCCAGCGCCGCGGCGAGATCCTTCGTCAAGTCCTGCACGTCCAGCCCGAGCTTCTCCTTGGCCAGCTCGGTCGGCGATGGCTCCGGAACCAACCCGAACGTCACTTTCGCGTCCAGCGTGGCTGCACCGCGCTGTACCCGGAAGACAACCGTATCGCCGGGTTTGTGTTCCATGACGAGGCGGCGGAAGCAGAACTCGCCGGAGACCGGCTTGCTGTCGAGCGCAAGGATGACGTCGCCGGGGCGGAGCTTCGCTGCGGCAGCGGGGCTCCCCGGCTCGACGGCGTCGATGCGGACTTCGCGTGCCGCCGCTACGGTCGTAATGCCAATATGAATCCGCCGTAGCACCCGATAATCGAGCAGGTTGCAGGCGCTCTGGAGCGCGGCATCGACGGGGATGGCGAAGCCGATGCCCTCAGCCGCGGCCTGGATCGCCGTGTTGATGCCAATGAGTTCGCCGCGGATGTTCAAGAGCGCACCGCCGGAATTACCGGGGTTGATCGCGGCGTCGGTCTGGAGCAGGCCCGAAAAGACTTCGCGGTCGCCTGCACGGATCGAGCGGTCGGTCGCACTGACGACGCCCGTTGTCACCGAGTTCTCGAGGCCGAATGGATTGCCGATGGCAATAGTCGTTTCGCCGATCATCAGGTCGGACGACGTGCCGATGGGGACGACGGGAAGCGGCTCCTTCGATTCGATCTTGAGCAGCGCGATGTCGCGTTCGGAGTCCGTGTTGATGAGCACCGCGTCGAACTGCTTCTTGTCGCGGAACGTCACTTTGATTTTCGTCGCCCGCATGACAACGTGCGCGTTCGTCAGGATATAGCCATCGTCGCTGATGACAACGCCAGAGCCGAGCGAGTTCTGGACAAACGTCCGCGCGTGTCGGCCGAAGAAATCGCGGAACATCTCGTCGAAAAACCGGTCTCGGAACTCGAAGAAGGGGTCGATGGTCTGGCGGACAATGCGCTCCGTGCTGATGTTGACGACGGCGGGCCCGGCCTTTTCGACGGCGAGGACGACGGCGTTGCGGCGCTCCGGCTCAACCGGCGCGGCAGCGTACGCCGCCGCGGAAAGGAGCGTCAGGAAGATCGTTGCATATGTCCGCTGCGTCATTGTGCTTTCTTTACCGTTTGTCGGGACGCAATGATGTCTGATACGATCCGGGCCAGCAGGTTCCCGCCTTTCGGCTTCACCGTGATGACGTTGCCCTTTTGCTCGATGGCCACGTTCTCGGCGACGGATTTGTCGAGCGCTGCGACCTGAGCATAGGCCGTCTTTGCATTGGCCTCGTCAGCGAAGCCGACCGTGACGCAGCCATCGCCGCCGCCCGATGTATCGAACCACCCGCTCACGCTCGTCACTTTGATCGGGATGGGCAGCCAGAGCGATTCGAGCGACGCCGCCACCCAGAGCGGGGCGGCGAGCCGCACGTCCCGCATCAGCGGGCGGACCTTCTCGTGCTTCCCCGTGCCGAACCGCTTGAGATACTCTTCGGTCAGCAGCGTTTGCTCGCCGATAAGCAGGACGCCGTCCGGGACGTCGCTTGCCTCGGGACCATAGATGAGGACTTGGCCGCTGTCGTCGTCCGTGCCGTAGCGGCCGTTGCCGAGCTTCTTGAGTTCCGGGGCCTTCTCCCCGCTGGCCTTCATCAGCGCCCCGAAATCGGCGGGGGTGATGGGGCGACGCACAATGCCGCATACGTTCAGCGGCCTGTCCCCGGCGCCCGGAATCAGGAACACGTCCATCACGGCGGCCTTTTCGGCTGTCTTCCGGATTTCATCGAGCGGCACGTCGCCCAGGTCCGCCTTCTGCTTCTGGAGCTCCGCGAGAACGGAGTCCACCAGCGGCTTCAACTCGATGTGGATGACGCCGAACGCCTCCGGCGGCGCGAACGACAGCGCGTCGCCTTCGACGCCAGATTCGCCGCACCCGGCGGCAAACAGCGCCGACAGCGCCACCGCCGCTACCACGCCGACCGAGTTCCAACCTCTCCGCATCACCGCCATTGTCCTGCCCTCAAAGAGAATCCGAAAACCCGACCAAACCGCCACGGCGGGACTTTACCGCATGGCGAAGTGTCTGTCAAACCGTTCTCGAACAAGGGCAGGAACACTTTCGCCCTATGGACGGACGCACTCGCCACGCAGCGAAAAAATCCCTGACACCTTTTCCTTCACACTTTCCTTTCGAGCGCGACCAAGAGAGCATCGATATCCTCCGGCGTATGTGCTGCCGTCGGCACGAGGCGGATGCGAGCAGTGCCTTCGGGCACCGTCGGCGGTCGGATGGCGGGTGCGAGGATGCCCGCGTCGAAGAGCCGCTTCGATAGCGCGACGGCGTCGGCGGACGCGCCGACGACGACGGGCGTGATGGGCGTCTGCGTCGCGCCGATGTCGAAGCCGAGCGAACGCAGCCCTTCGTGCAATTGCCGCGTGCGAGCCCAGAGAGCGGCTCGGCGTTCCGGCTCCTGCTCGATGATCCACAGGCCGGCGAGCGCGGCCGCGCAGACGGCGGGGGGCAGGGCGGTCGTGTAGATGAAGCTGCGGGCCTTGTTCACGATCAAGTCGATGAGGTCGCGGCTGCCAGCGACGTAGCCGCCAAGTGCGCCGACGGCCTTGCTCAGCGTCCCCATGACGACGAGCGGAAAGGATGCCTGAACCTCTTTCAGCATCGTCTCACCGTTCGGCACGCACGGCGCCACGCGAAAAAGGCCTGCGTCCCCTTTTTCGCGGAAGTGCTCAGCCGCGCCGCGGCCGTGCTCGCCGAGCACGCCGGTTGCGTGGGCCTCGTCAATCATCAGTGCCGCACCATGCCGTTCGCAGACCTCGACGAGGTCGGGGAGCGGGGCGATGTCGCCGTCCATGCTGAAGACAGTGTCGGTGACAACGAGCGCCCGGCCGGAGCGTTCACGGCGCAGCAGGCGGTCGAGCGCATCGGCGTCGCGGTGCGGATAGACGCGGAGCGTCGCGCCGGAGAGCCGACAGCCGTCGAAGATGCTCGCGTGGTTCAGCCGGTCGCAATAGATCGTGTCACCCCGCCCGACAAGCGCGGGAATCGTCCCGACGTTCGCCATGTATCCCGTCGGAAAGACAATGGCGGCGTCGGCACCCTTGAACCGGGCAATGGCGTCTTCGAGTTCGCAGTGGAGCGTCATCGTGCCAGAGACGAGACGGGATGCGCCGGCGCCGACCCCGTAGCCGTCCAGCGCCGCCTTCGCGGCTTCGGCCAGCCGCGGGTCGCCCGCGAGACCGAGGTAATTGTTGGAGCAAAAGCAGAGGACGTCGCGGCCGTCGATGCGGACGCGCGGCCCTTGCCGGCCTTCGATGGTGACCGGCGTGCGCAGCAGGCCGGCGGCCGCCAGTTCGTCGAGCGTCTTTCGCCATTCGGACATCGAGGACAATCTTATATCACGCGGGATGTCGATGGAACATATCCAACCGGCAGAACGTCGATGGCACGCATATTCGGCATCGAACTCGCGCTTCCGAGACGGTTGCAGGAGCAGCCCGACCGGCATATACTAGCCGCCAGAACAGGATATCCCGACAGGGTTCCAAAACGTGGCGGCATCCGACGGCGCACCTCGTGGACGCATTGTGCTGGTCTCGGATTGGCACCTACCCCCCGACCACACGCCGCAGACCGATCTGTTCGTCCGGTTCACCGATGAGGTTTGCGGCGGCGCGGCGAGGGTCTTTGTCCTCGGCGACCTGTTCGGGGCGTGGATCGGTCCGAAGCACGCGGCCTGTCCCGGCCACGCGGCCGTTCTCGGCGCGCTCGAACGGCTCGCCCGCTCCGGCACTCGCGTCGTCCTGACGTGCGGGAATCGAGACTTCCTGTTGGACAAGCGGACGGCACGGCGGCACGGGCTGGAGCTCGTCCGCGTCGCTTGGCGGGGCGAGCTGGTGGGGCGCCGTGTCCGCCTCTCCCACGGCGATGAATGGTCGCAGAACGACCGCTTCCACAAGGTGATGCGCGCGTTTGCGAGCCACTTTCCCGCGAGCACCTTTGTCAAGGCGCTGCCCCGGTTTGCGAGCGGCTGGCTCGCACGCGGATACCAGTGGTTTGCTGCGAACCGCCGCTCCCGACGGCGCGGGAAGAAGCTCCGGCCTGATGAGCGGCGGGTTCGAGCGGAATTCAGCACGGGAGCCGACCTGATTGTCATCGGCCACTGGCACGAGCCGGGGATTCAGACGGATGCGCTCGGCTTGCCCGGGAAGACGTTCGTGATGCTCGGGGAATGCACCGCGGAGGTGGCGATTTACGCCGAACTGCTCGACGGCTCCATCCGCCTTTGTCGCTTTCCCCCCTAAGTCCGTGAAATGCCTCGCCGCAAGGGACGCAAAGGGTCGGAAGGCCGCCGACAGCAGCGAGTAAGCAAACAGGCGCTCACAAGGTTCCGCTCGAATGCGAAGCGTCAAGGCGGTTTGGGACGCCCGCCTATTTCCGCGACTGCGAGCAGCGCCCATACGGCGAGATTGATGCGGTCGTGCAGGATGACGGAATCGAAGAGGCCTGCGACAAAAATCGCCGCGAGTCCAGCGATCACGGAGGATGCCAATCGCCTTGCGTCATGGTCACCGCTCGTGCGTCGAACTCGCCACAGGTCACGCACCACGCGGGTGAGAAGCCAAAAAGCCAGAATCAAACCCATCGGCCCCATCTGAAGCCAAACTTCGAGAATAGCGTTGTGTGCGTGTGGTGCGGGAGGGAGGTCAGGTGCGGTGTTGCCAGAAGCCCTGGCGAGGCAGAGGGCCGCGCGCGAATTGGCCCGCCCGAAACCGATGCCGAGGACAGGATACTGCCGTATGAGCCGCGCGGCATCGCCCCACCAAATCAGGCGTGTTCGTAGTCCTACATCGCTCAGCTCAGTTCGTTCGTGTAGGTGCGTGGTGTCATCGAGGAGAGGCGTCCAGCGCCGAAACGCTCCGGGCACGGAGACAAACAGCACGAGAATAACTCCGGCTACTGCCACGCCGCGCAAGACTGGGTTCTTGAATTCGGACAGCAAGACCCAGCACACAAGGCCGGCCAAAGCTCCGAGCCAGCTGCCACAGGATCCCGTGAACACAAGCCCGAAGCCAACGGGCACAAGGATTGCCAGCCGCCAGGCATATCCTGTGCACCGATGTGCCGCGGCGGTAAGGCCTACCCCGACAGGGAAAAGAAGACACAAGTACGCGCCGAGCCGGTTCGGGTTGCCCATCGGAGTCTGCGCAAGCCGGTCGCCCGTGCACCAGTCAGAAATCCCGTTCGGCGCAATCGCAAGCCCAACAACCACGGAGGCCGCACCCGAAAGCAGTAGAGCCCATATCACGAGCTCGCGCCGGCGGCCCCATGTGTGTGCTCGTATCCGCACCAGCGCCACGAGTCCGTAGAAAAAAAGGACCTCCGCGCACAAATTGATAAGGTCGCGGGACGACTCAGAAAACGGCGACAGCGCGCTCGAGAGACCGGCGACAGCCAGCAACAACAGCAATGGAACATCAAGGCCAGTGCGCAGGAGCTGCGCCTTGCGCTGCCAGACCACTGTGAGCAACCAGACAACAGAGAAACAAAGAAGCAACCGTCCTGGATGGCCCTGGATCGTGATCCGACGCCCGCCCACGGCGAAGCTCATTTTTCTGAACGCCATGAGCAACAGCATGGCCGCAGCAATGAGCGAATAAACGCGCTGAAGCAGAATATAGACACGCGCACAACGCGGCTGCTGGCCGCTCGGTAGATCAGTCATGATGTGTCTGCACACCTCTTGTTTCGTGCGGTGTCCTCTTTATCTGAGTTATGAGGCACAGGATCATGCGGCTCAGTTCCATCAAGCACCGCCTACGCGGCGGCCGGCACGTCATGGACGCGCTCGCAGCGCGGGCAGCGGACTTTGCGGGACTTGAAGCCGGGTGGAACCTTGAGCCGGGCGCCGCACGGGCAGGCAATAAAGGCATATTTGTTGATCTTCCACAAAAGGTCGGAGGTTTGGCGCGCCCGCTCCGTTGCGTCGGGTTCGGGCGGTCGCGGCTCGCCTTCCTGCCACGCCGGACGGACGCCGACCGGGCGCGAGGCCGCAAGGCCGCTGGCGGGAATAATCGAACCTTTCTTTATTCGTGCGAAGGCCTGCTCATAGTCGGCGAGCGACGCCCCGCCCATCGAACGAAGGATGCGGATGCGCTCGCTCGTCGGCGGATGCGTCGAGAAAAGCCCCACCGCCGCAAATGCCGCCATCGCCGGGTTCACGATATACATCGGCGCCATCACCGCGTTCTTCTGTTCGGCAAGCCCCGGCCGAGCGGAGATTTTCTCCAGCGCCGAGGCGAGACCTTCGGGGTAGCGGGTGAACTTGCCG
>CAZBRH010000003.1:0-699 GCA_964494245.1 uncultured Planctomycetota bacterium
CCGCGGCCTTCGAGTGCGATTGGAACGTCCCGGCAAAGGCGTCGTAAGCGCGAGCCGCGTCCTCAGGATTCCGCAACTTGTGGTAGCAATAGGCGATCCGATAAAGAGCATCGGCGTAGTTTACGTCCCCCGCGGGAACCTGCTTATAGTGCTCTGCCGCCTCCTTGTAGTCACCGAGGCGGAGGTGCCCCTCGGCGGCAAGAAACACGGCTTGGCTCCCCCGCTGGCTGGCGGGAAACAAACGGCGGAAATCGACGCATGCGGCGATGAGCTTCTTGGCAAACGAGTCCCCCATGCGATAGTAGCACCAGCAGACCTTGAGGGCGGCGTCCTCGGCGATGCTCCCCTGCCGAAGCTTTGCGAGCAACTTGTTGAAGGCATCCAATGCTGCCTCGTTGCGGCCACGCTCGAAATTGGCCAGCCCGATGAGATACAGGCACTGTTCAGGAATCTGGTGGGCCTCTGTGGCCGGCGTGGGCCGGAAGCGAGCAAGCAGTTCCTCGCAGGCCTTTTCGACCTCCGCATACTTGTTTAGTCCGAGAAGGGCCTTCGCCGCCCCCAGTGCAGCGCGGTCGCCCAACGGGCCGGCTGCGTCGGTATTCTTATACGCATCCAGCGCCAGAGAGAATTCACCAAGAGCCAACCGCGCTTCGCCCAGGCGAAACCACATCTCATCCTTTGTCGGCAGGTCCTTGTAGT
>CAZBRH010000003.1:709-7215 GCA_964494245.1 uncultured Planctomycetota bacterium
GACCAGGGCCGTCAACGCTTCTTCGTGTTCCTTCAGTTTGTTCAGTTTCAGATATGCATCGGCGACGAGAATCAGGGCGAACTGTCGCAGCGGATGCGTCTTTTCGCCAGCGACCACGGCGGAGAGGTGTTCGACCGCCTCTGCATTCTGGCCGAGGTCGTAGTGCGCCCGTCCCAGGAAATGATGCATCAGGGGCTGAAGGTCTGGACGAACATCCAGCTTGGCTAGTTCGCCGAGGTCAGCCAAAGCGCCTTTGCTGTCGCCCAGAAGGTAGCGGATGTGCCCGAGGCGAAAAAGGCAGTCTTGAAGGCGCACGCCCGCGGGAAATTCCTTTCGGAGCTCCACAAGTTCGCCAAGGGCCTTCTTCAGCTCCGCCTCGCCCCCGAGTTTGAAGTGGCAAAGGGCAAGATTGTAGCGAGCTTCCTCGCGACGCGGGTCCTGCGGGTAATCGCGGAGAAAGGCGCGGTATTCGGCAGCCGCCGTTCGGTATGCCTTGACCTTGAAAAGCTCTTCGGCAAACTCAAACTGGTGGTCGGCCTCCGTCGCTGGCTTCGCCTCCTCGGCCCGCGCTGCGGCAAGAACAGGCGACAACATCGCCGCAAAGATCAATGCTCGTGTGAAGGTTGAATTACTCAATGGGCTTTGTTCCCTTCCCGACGCTGACAAATGAGATGTTTTTCAGCTTCGCCGCCGTGCAGGCATCGATCACGGCAACAACGTCCTCGTGCAACGCCTTCCCGTCGGCACGAATGATGACGGAAACCGGAGCAGTGCGCGCCGACCGACGCATTTCGATAAGGACATTTCGGAGCCGTGAAACCGAGTAGGGCTGGTTGTTTATCAGAATGCGCCCCTCCCGCGTGATATTGACCACGATATCAAGTTTTTCGCGAGGGCGAATGATCGCTGCCGTTGTCGTTGGCAGGCGGATGGGCGTCTCTCTTTCTTGAACGGCCAGCGCACCCGTCACGATGAAGAACGTGAGCAGAAGGAAAACTATGTCGATGAGCGGGGCCATCTGGAAGGATTCCTCCGGCCCCTCGAATACCCTGCGGAAATTCATTCGTGCTCTCCGGCGGCGGCCACCGCCTCGGATACGTCCTCGGTGACTTCCTCCATATCGGTAACGATCCGCAGGAGCTTGCCTCGGAAGAAGTAGTAACACGCCATCGCGGGAATGCCGACGATCAGGCCTGCGGCAGTCGTGATCATCGCCTTGTGAATCGCGGCAGCGAGCAAGACGTGCTTGCTGCCGACCTCCCCCAGGGCAAATGTGCGAAAGGCCATGATCATTCCCAGCACCGTTCCAAGCAGGCCAAGCATCGGCGAAATAACACCGATGTAGGAAAGGTAGCTGATTTTCTGGAGGAGGTGAGAGGCCTCACGCGAACCCGCGGCCTCCGCCGCCTGCCGAACCTTCTGCGGCGATTCGCCTGCTTTGCGGAGCGCCGCCACGGCAACACGACTGAACGCGCAGCCATCCGCCTCGCACCAATCCATCGCCGGCTGTATCTCTCCCCGTGAAATGTGCCCGCTCAAGCGATCCAAGAACGCCTTCGGCATGATTTGTGAGGGGCGGACGGAGAGCGCACAGTGGATCACCCAAGCGACGCCAAAGATCGACAGAGCGGCGAGGAGAATCATTGTGACGCCGCCCTGCGCCAGGAGCCGCCAGATTCGCCCGACGTACTCCCTCAGCCGATACCAGCGTGCAAGCCAAAGGGTTCCGTCGTCATAACACAACGCGTCGCGAAGCACGGCGTTCTGACCATCGGGGTTCCGAATCTCGACGTCCACGGCTCCGGCGCCCGCCGATGCCGGAACAAGCGCCGTTGCCTGCGAATCGGAATAGACTGTCACCTTCGTACAGGGCTGCCCCGCGACAAGGACGCGCACCGGAGTTTCCTCCGGCGCTCCCGTGTCGAAGTTGGAGCCGAACAGGGTGATTCGGACGCCGCCGCCAACAGGCACGGTCGTCGGTTCCACCCTAGTCAGAACGGGCGCTGGAAGCGCCGCTTCGTCGTCGGCAGGCCGCGCCTTTGCGGCAAGGAGTATGCACAAAAGCAGAGCGAACAAGAGTTGACCAGAGAAGCGGCGCCCCATTTGTGTTGGCCCTGGCAAACCGAGGAAGAAGGACGGCTGACAATCAACTGGTCTGATTATAGCAGCAGCGTTCAAACTGAGTCAATTGCCTACTGAACAGGCCAAAAAACGCTCAGATTTGGTTCAAGTTTTTGGCCGAAACAGCCGATACATAGAACATAGAGGCCATTCGAGGCGATTACAGGAGGCAAGAAAATGATCTGTCAGCGCGAAGGATGCAGTAAAGTTGTCCCGCCTGGACGGAGGAAATACTGCTCGGTCGAGTGCAGCAAGATTGTCAACCGTCGCAGCGCGGCCGAACGCTCGCGGCTTCGCTCCCAGATTTACCGGCGCGAACGAATGGTGAAGTATGCCCCGCGCACCTGCCTCTCCTGTGGCCGGTCGTTCTTGTCCGAAGGCCCCTGGAACCGTATTTGCTCCTCCTGCTGCGAACGAAACAACGTGTATTCCTACGTGCGAGCACACGGGAATCCGCTGGGCGCTCCGGACTCGGACGAAACCCGCGTCCTCGAGAAGGACGTTGAGGTCGAGGAGGCCTCTGTCTTCTGAAGCGTGCTCCGCGTAAAGCGGACGTGCTGCTCTACTTCTCGTTGTAGAGCAGGCGCACCGTGGCCTTCCCCGTGGCGTCCGCCAGCACATCAAGAATCTCTGCGATCACATCGAGGCGAGCGCCCTGCCGCACCTGAACCGCAACTCCGCCCTGTTCCTTCCCCGCAAGTCGCTCCTCAGCAAGTTTGGCCACATCCCTCGGCCCCATCGGCTTGCCCTCGACCGAGATCCCATCGCCGGCAACCCGCACCGCGACCACGTCCGCAATGTCTTCCTTGACGCGGCTCATCCGGATGGACTCCAGCGCGATCTGTGCGGCGGCCAGCCCGGAAAAAACGCGGGCGATCGCTCGCGGCGGCGCACCGTGTTCTACAGTCAGCGAGCACGAATCGTTCGGAGCATGGACGCCGATAGTCCGCAGGGTCGGTTCAGGGTCCACGGCTTCGGCGCCGTCAATGAGCACATCTCCGTTCGCCCGCACTTCCATCAAGAAGATGCCGCCGCCCGCCTGATTTCTTGGCCGTTCCGCTGCTGGCACCGTCCCTGCTGCTGCGGGCTTCTTGCGCCCCCAAACTATCCGAACCAGCCCGCCATCGGCGCCGTCACAAGCGCGTAGTGCGCGGGCCACCGCCGCCAACGTCGCATCTTCACCTACTTCGATAACGACGCTTCCTCCCCCCGCGCGCTTGACCTCGCCGCGGATGGCAATTCCCGCTTCCTTGTCGGCCAGCGGCCGACCGCCGACCGCGATCTCGTTGCCTCTGACCGCAACAGTCGCGACGTCTTTGCTGTCGGGCTGAAGATGCGTGGACGCCACGGACTCAATCGCAATGCCGCTGGCGTTCAGCGCCTCGAAGGCCTCCGCCGCAGCCGCCGCGGTGGAGGTGCCGAACTCGACCTGCGTCGGGCCATGATCAATTGTTACCCTGCACGAATCGCGCGGCGCATACCGCGCAATAACTCCGAGCGCTGCCTTCAGGTCGGCGAATTGGACGTCATTGACAAGGATACGCCCGCCCCCTGTCACATCCACGTGGAACACGCTGCCCCCTGCTGCATTCTTCTCTGGAGCACCAACCTGCCCCGGCTCCAGGATAACCGTGCACGGTGTGCCAACCTTGGGGACAAGGTTCTTGTTTACCACGTAGGCGTCGTCGTTCGCGCCCAGCGCCAGCGGCAAGTCGAGCACGGCAAAGGGGTCCCGATAGACCACAATCAACGATTTTTCGACGTTGGCCCAATAAACGCGCTTCCCTGTTTCGGGGTCTTCCTGAATTCGGCTGCCCGCAAAAACCCAGTGCGTGCGGTCCATCGGTCGCCGGTCGATGACATTCCAGCAAAGGTCTTCCCCCCGGTGCAGCACCTCGGCATCGCCCACATTCCACCTGACCTTGACGACCACGGGATCGCCTGTGGGTGCGTGGTCGGGGTCGCCCTGGTGCAGGGGACCGGTCTTGCCCGGTTTCAGCCCCATCATAAGGAGACACAGGTGCAGCATCTCCGGGTTCACGTCGAGGGAGATGACCGATTCATATTCCTTGCCGCCTTTGGCACAGGCAAGCAGTTCGATAGGCCCCTCTGCGAGGCAGAAGCGCCCTTGCATCTCGATACGTTTTTCTTCGATGAACAGGCGAACGCCACCCCGTTCGAAGATTTTCGGCGCGTCGGCCGCAAAGGTGGAAACGGCAAGGCCGGCCCACACGGCCACAATGCCGAGGGCGAACCACCATTTTCTCACTGTCATGTAGCCCTCTCCCGAAACGCCGAACGTGCCGTCGCGGATACCACTACGAAGGGGGACCGGGGCGCGCTCCCGGCGGGAGCGGAGCGTTGCGCTTCGAGGCCGCAAAATTCACTTGCCGAAATCCTACAGCGCGGCAGATATCCAGCGTCTCGATGACCCAGCGGTAAGCGAGGTGTGGTTCCGCCTCGATGACGATCGGCAGTTTTTCGAGAACCGTCTTGTCGCTGCTGCTAATGTCCATCAGCCGTCCGCGAAGCCATGCCATTCCGCCTCCCTCGACGACGCCTGGACTGGCGGTGTTATCGAGAAGCACGATCGGCGGCGCGTCGGGGTCCGTCGCTCCCCGCTGGGAAACCCGAAGCGTGATTCGAACTTCCTTCACGTCAACGAGCGGCTTGTGAAGCTCGGTGGGCGGCCCTTCGTCGCGTGGTAGGTAGGCCTCGAGTTCTCCCTCTGGCACGCGAAACTTCGTTCCGATGAGGAAGAAGATGAGGAGTTGGAACACCACGTCGATCATCGGTGTGAGTTGCAGCTCTGTGTCCTTGCTTGGCGGCTTTTCCAGACGAAACTTCATCGTCGATTGCTCCCTTACTCACGCAGTTTGACGCCGAAAGAGAGGCGCCAGAACTGGAGCTTCGATGCCTTCTCCATAATGTCCTGAATCGTCTGCCATTTCGCGTGGCGGTCGGCCTGAATGAGGACGGGCTGCTTCGTTTCCCCTGCCCCAGAGCCGCGGAATTGCTTCTCGACGCGGAGATAGTTCTCGACTTCGTTGATGGTTCGCACGCGGCCGGCGATCCAGATGCGGTCCTCCCCCGCCTTATGCGAAACGCTGATAACCAGGCGGTCCGGCATGGCCTCCTCTTCCTTCGCCTCGCTGGCGACCGGAAGCGTCAGGTCTTCTATGTGGTCGCGCGAGGCAATCTCGGACACGACGAGGAAGAAGATGAGGAGTTGAAACACCACGTCGATCATCGGCGTGATGTTCATATCAAGTTCTTCAGCATGGAAACGCTTTGTCACGTGCATCGCGCTACTCCACAGGACGGAAGCGGGCCATCAGCTCTCCGCTGATTGCCCCAACCTCCAGAACGATCCGCTGCACGCGGTTTTTGAAGAACTGGTAGACGCACATCACGGGGATGGCGACGATCAACCCAAGGAACGTCGTTACTAGGGCAAGTTGGATCGAGCCGGCAAGTTCTCCGGCGCTCGGCGCGACGTCGCCGGAAATCTTCTGGAACGCTTGGATCATGCCTTGCACGGTGCCCAGGAGGCCAAGCATCGGCGAGATATTGGCAATCAGAGCAAGGTAGCCAATCTTCTGTTGCAGGTGCGTGGCGGCCTCCTCGCCGGCCTCCGCCATCGCGTCCTCCATCTGCTTGTAGCCGGCGTTGATACGGGAAAGCCCCGCGGAGATGACGTTTGTGAAGAAGGTCGGCTGCTCTTCGCAGAGAGCAATGGCCTGCTCGTATTCCTCCTTCTCGAAACATTCCTCGACGTCCGCCAGCAGCTCCGGCGGCATGATGACCCCGCGCCGAATGCTGATAAAGTGTTCGATTGTGAGAGCGATAGCAATAATGAGCAGGACGATGATGATTGCTCCGATGAGGCCGCCGGCCTTGATCGTGTCGAACAAGGTCATTTCCTTGCCGACCTCAACCTTGCCCGTGTCCCTTCCGGCGTCGGCCGCAAACACGACAGCGCCAGCGCAAACCAAGACCCCCACAAGCACAGCCGACATCAACCACCGCGATTTTCCACGCATTCCAGATCTCCTAAAACGTGAAGCTTACTTGTCCTCTACGGTCACGCCGAGAATGCCCAGGAGCTTACGCGCCTCGGCCGCTTCGTCGCTGCCCTTGTGTTCCGACCAAAGCTCCCGGTAGAGCCGGATGGCGCGTAGGCGGTCTTCGCGCGTGTCGAGAAGCTGCGACGCCTTTCCTGCGCCGAGCAGCGCACGCCGCGCCTGTTCCTTCTGGTCTGGATACACAATATACACTTTCATGTATGCCAGCAGCGCTTCTTTGTATCGGAGTTTCTTGTCTGCATCGGAGGCGTTGCGCGCGTCCTCGAGCAGCAGGTCGCCGAGCGCAAGAAAGAGCGCCGT
>CAZBRH010000003.1:7238-7863 GCA_964494245.1 uncultured Planctomycetota bacterium
CTCATCGATCCACTCGCGCGCTTCTTTGAGCTTTCCGCCCTTGAGAAGAACCTGCGCCTTTCCAACGAGCGCGCGCTGGTAGATGTCCTGGATTTCCGACAAGGTGCCCTTGAGCGATGCCGGCGGGTCCGAGAGAATTCGCTCGCAGACGCTCGCAAGTCCGCCGTAAACCGCCCCGGCTTCGGCCTGCTTACCGGGAACTTGCACCAGCGATTCCGCAACGCCGATTCGCCCCCGGAGTTGCCAAAGTTTGCCGTATGGCTCCGTTGCAGTGAGGTTCGTATAATTTTCCTTCGGGTCGAGCTTGGCAAAGACCGCGGCGGCTTTCTCAAATTCTCCGAGTGCGCGGTGGGCCTCGGCGCTGTGCTCTATTGCCGGAATCACGTAGAACGACTTCGGATAGGTAGCAATCGCCTTGTCGAGCAGTGGAAGCGCCTCGGCGTATCGCTTGAGGCGCACAAGACACATCCCCTCCAGAATCGGCTTATACGGCCCGTACCAAAACTCTCGCGGCCCTGTATCGGGACACCGCTTGATTACATCCAGAGCGGCGCTGTATCGCTCGGCATTGAAATGCGCCACGGCCTGGCGGAACAGGCCGCCATCTCCCCACCCGATTTCCTTT
>CAZBRH010000003.1:7881-8650 GCA_964494245.1 uncultured Planctomycetota bacterium
TACGGCGGCGGCGGGGATTTCGGATTCGGCCCCGCCAGCGGTGGGCTTGTATCTCACAACGGTCGCCTCCGCCGCAGTGACCGTGATGTCTGCGATGGGAGCGCCCGTGTAGGGGATGATCCGGTCGGGGGTGAGGGTGCCGCCCTCTATCGCTTCGGGCAGCAGCATAATCATCAGCGCACACAGGACTACGCCACCTGCTAACGTCCGTCGCTGCACTGCCGGGTCTCCTTATCCGCCGATTTTCTTGAGAAGCTCCTGCGCTTCCTGTTTCGTCCGTTCGTCCGCCGCGCTCTCAACCACTTCCTTCACGATTCCGCGGAATCGCGTCATGTCCGCATCGGTGCCGTAGTCGATCCGGACGGAGTCGATGGCGCGGAGAATCCTCTCATGCTTCGTCGCGGTTTCCATCTGCTGGTCGGCTCGTAGTTCCTCGATGCCGGCCAACTCAATCTGCATGGCGAGAGCCAGTGCCCTTGCCTTCTGCTCCCTATTGCCACGCTTGAGTATCTGTTTGAGGAGCTGCAAATACCGTGCGCGGATGGCGGGACCCCCGAGTTGCGGGCGCACGGCGACATAGCGCCCGACGACGAGGAGCGTGTCGTCGTATTCCTCGCGGATGTCGCGGAGTTCCGCAATGCTCGCGGTGACATCCCACCAGCCGTCACTATATTCCTCGAGCTGCTTGTGGAGGTCCACGAAGATGGCCATCGCCCGGTTCCAGTGTTCCCCCGACTCGGCTGCCAGTTCCTTGGCGGCCTTTGCCAGA
>CAZBRH010000003.1:8668-11784 GCA_964494245.1 uncultured Planctomycetota bacterium
CGCACTGTCCAGTATTCCGGACTGCGCTTCGCGTTAGGGTCGCTCCTTCTGAGCTCCTCGAAGGCGCGATCCAGTGCGGCCTCGCGCTCCCGCAGCGCCTGCTCCGCAAGCCGAAACTCGCCACAAGCAAAAAGCGTCAGTCCAATCAACGTGCGGGCCTTCTCCACTTCCTCCTTCTGGGCTGGCGTGAGCGTGTCGTCGTTGCCAAATCGCTTGAGGAATAGCTCCAGGTAAAGCCGCAGGTCGTTCGGGCGGTTCTGACGATGGTATTGATAGATGACGTAAAGGAACTTATCGAACGGTTGGTCCGGGTTCTCGGCGAAAGCCGCGACGATGTTATCGAGCGCCCGGTCGGAATACTGGTCTGCGCGGGCCTTGGCTTCGTCCGCCTTTTCGACCAGTAGATTGGCGGCCTCTTGGTTGTCCGAAGCAAGCACCCTTGCCTGTTCCCGAAGTTCCGCCTCCTCCTTACGGAGCGCCTGACTACGCTCCACGTATGCCCGGAACACGAGATCGCTTGGATACGATACAAGTTGCTTGGCCTCGGCCTCCTTCTCGGCGTCGGCCTCGGTCAACTGGGACGCGGCTCTCTTGAGCTGCACCAACTCGTTCTCGGCCTTCTCCAGTTCCCCAAGTTCCACGAGAGCGCGGACCCGGTTGTAGAACACATAGGCGTGCAAGGTGGTGGCGTCGGGGAACTGTTCCGTGTAGCCCTCTGTGAGTGCGATGCAGGCCTTGTAATCTTCCTTGCCGGGCCACATGTAGACGGTCGCAAGACGGTAAACGGCTCCGGCTTTGATTTGCTTCCGACGGCGTAGGATTGCGGGAAACTCCGTCGGGTGCTTCTCGAGATAATCGAGGAACTTGAGGAGCGCGCTTTTCCCTTTTTCGAGATGCTCCGCGCTCTGCGCCGGATTGGACTGTCGGAGCTTTCTTGCAAGGAGCACGTGGCATTCGCCGATCTGCGCCAGCGCCGACTCGTAATACGCCGAGGTCTCCGGGACCTTGGCAAATTGTTCGATGGCCGCAGCGTAATCGCCCTTCGCACGGGCGGCCCTGCCTTCCTCGAACTCGCGGTCGGGCCCGCCGAAGTTGTCCCGCAGCCACTTGCGAGCCCCCTCCAAGAGAACCCTGTCCGCAGGGTCCTGACTGGTTTCAAACTGCCGCTGGAGCGCCACAGGAACAAACCGCGCCCACTTTTCGGGGTCGTCCCCGCCATCCCGGGACGTTGCTAGATGCGCATAAACGGTGTAGGCCTCGAACCACATGCGTTCCTGCCAATAAGACGCCCCCAAGACGATGAGCGCGTAAGCGCGTTTATCGGCCGGAACAGCGCTTCCGAAGCTCAGTAGACGTATCGCGTGCTGGATGATCGCCTCGTTGTCTCGGCGCCGCCGAGCGTCCTCGAGCTTGTTGAGGGCATCGTAGTAGCCGACGGCGCCGCCCAAGCCGAACTTTTCCAATATCACTCCGACACGCTGCGCAGACGCCTCATCGATCGACGCCACGCGGTTGAGGATAGCCCTCGCCTGTTCGCGGAGCGGCTCGGCTTCATCCTTCTTCTGTGCTGCATCGAGCGCCTGCGCCTTCATCAACAGGATTTCTGCAACCCGGCTCTCGATCTCCGGGTCGGGTTGGTTCGCCGCATCGCGAACATCCTTCAGTCTGGCTAGGGCCTCGTCGAACTTGTTCAGCCGCGCCACCGCATAGGCCCAGGCGGCGAGGAGCTTGTTTCGGTAAGGCACGATGGTGGCCTTCAATTGGCCGGTCTTGTCCTGCTTCAGAAGCTCCTCGGCAAGAAGCAGCCCTGGTTCCGCGGACTGGCGGGCGTCTTCATACTTACGCTGGTCTGTATAGGCCTGGCAGAGCGTGAGGCGACCAATGATGCTATACGCCCATTGGTCGAACTCAGCGCAGAGTTCGTCAAGCTCTTCGATGGTCTTGGCGAGAAGTGGGTCGCGCCTGGCCTTGTCCGTGGCGGGCAATGCCTTGTAAAACATGTAGCGCGTTCGGTTGAGTTCCAGAGCGGCGCGAACGTATGGGTCCTGTAGGTCGCGTTGCTCGCGCTCCCAGCGCTCAAATGCCGCTTTCTTGTCCCAGTCCGGCATATCCTGCTCGTGCTTCTGGATCGGGGCCTTGAGCTTCGCAACGAGCGCCGTCATGCCGCGGATCGTGGTTTCAAACGCCTCGATCATCTGGGCATTGAGACGACTGCGCGCTTGTTCATTTCGTTCATCGGCGGCTTCCTGAGCGAGGCGCAACGCTCTGTTGCGAAGAGCGATAAGCCCGTCCAGCGTCGTTGGGTCCGCGGGCGCTTCGAGCTTTTTCAGAAACTCTTCGTAGCGGGCTGCGGCGCTCATGTGCTCTTCACGAAGCTTCTTCTCGGCTTCGGCAGGAAGATCGCTGTAGCGGCGGCGACCAAGGTCTTTGTGGGCGGCGATCAGCGCAGCGTAAACACGTCTCTTGTCGGCGTCTGATTCGAGCTGGGCCTGCAACTTGGGCGAAAGAACTTCGACGGCAAGGTCGAAGAATTTCTTGTCCGCAAGGCCGCAACCGAAGGCAATATCCTCCGAAAGATTCTCTGCGCCGAACGCCGCTGGCAGCGCAAGGAGGGCAAGGGTGATCGCTGTCGTGAGCTGCCTTCTGCTCAAGTCCGACAACATTCGCTCCCTCCCGAATCCGGGCTAGTTTCCCCCACAATACATCGTAACGATTGGCAAGCGAGAAAGTTCGCTCTTACTCGCGGGGGCTGACTCATTTCACGGAGGCGACCCGGCGAGCAATGGTGCGGCTGTGCCCCCGTCGAGGGCATGGCGAATCGTCCAAGCCGTCAATCCTCTTCTTGCTCAATGATGTGTTTATTCCTCAAAAACATCCGGCACGATCTCGGCGGTGACCAGGATGATGAGGTTATTGCGAACGTCTATTTTTCGTCTTGAGGTGAAGAGATGCTTGATCAGCGGCAGGTCGCCGAGAATGGGCACAGTGGCGTAACCCTCGGCCTCGCGGGCTTGCGCCAGCCCACCAATCATCAGTGTCCCACCGTCCGGCACCGAGACCGTTGTCCGCGCCACACGCACCGTAACGTCCGGCAACTCCACTCTCTGGACAATCGT
>CAZBRH010000003.1:11821-17061 GCA_964494245.1 uncultured Planctomycetota bacterium
CGTTGTCCAAGCCGTCGGACCCGAGCGGGCTGGTCGTGGCACCGTACTCGAACGCACGAAACGTCTCACTTGCCTTGTTGACCTGCGGGTGGAGTTCCAGCGTGATGTAGCGCCGGTCGGCGCTGACCCACGGCTGCACCTGGAAAATGATGCCGTCGTTCACCTGGGCGATCTCAGGGTTTCCATCGCTATCATAGCTGCGCACATAGTTGCGACGCGTGCTGACGGTCAAATATGCTCGCTGCGTATTGAAGCAGGTGACCCGCGGCGCGGTCAGCACATTACCTTTCTTGTGCTTCCGGACCGCGTTGATGACCGCCTGCACCTGCCAGGCCTTCAAGATTCCCACCTCCACCACGATGCCTTGCCTGCTCGAAAACTCCGTTCCCATGGCCACCTCGCTATCCGCTGCAATAGCCGCCCGCAGCCATGAGGAGGCCGTGCTCCGACCAATTCCGGGGGTCGTAATCGCCCCTGCGCTAATTTCGCCCCAGGTGAAGCCAAGATCATCCAAGAAGTCATCGCTGATTTCGATGAAGCGCGAGAGGATGGCGACCTGGATGGCGCGGGCTTTTCGGAAGCTCGCCAGCAACTCTCGAATCCGCTCCTGCACCTCGGGCTGGTGGGTGATGACGAGTTTGCCGTTCCGATAGGCGATGGTGTTTTGCTGGACGCCGCCTTCGCCGGACCATGTTTCGGGGGCAACGTTTTCGCGGATGAATTTCGCCCAGCTTTGCCCCTCTCGCTCTCGCTCAAGCTCCTCCTTGTCGTCCCGTGAATCGAGAGCCAGACGGTTGAGAGCGCTTTTCCCAAGCATCGGGACGGCGATCGGTTCTTGCCCGATGTCCGTGAAGTCCTTGATTCGGAGAGTCAGGTCGGCGATGTCGTGAATTTCCTGGACCGGGGCTTCCTTGAGGCCCGCAGCGTCTGATATGAAGATCGCGCCCTTGCGAATCCGGTAATCAAGCTTCTGGCGCTGGAGCAGCCAGTAGAAGACATTGGTCAACTGCATGTTTTCCGCGAACAGTGTGACCGGACGCACGACGGGGCGGATCGACTCGTCCACCACGATGTTTACCTTCGCGGCCTCCCGCATGTAGTCGATGACGCGCTCGAACGGCTCGTCCTTGAAGTTGACGCTGACGCGCTTCAACATCTTCGCCTGGATTTCCTTCGCGATTTCCTGATCGTCGGTGGACTCGAAATCCTGCCGCCCGATGCGCTGGGAACTCACGTCTTCCTTCGGCCGAGCGACGTCCTTCATTCGTTCCGGCAAGCTCTTCCGTGTAAGGATATGGGTTTGAGGGCGCATCATCTGGCCGACCGCGCGAATGGCCTCGTCGAACTCCGCAGCCGCGTCAACTTCCGTGATGCTTTCCTTTGGCTCGACGGCTTGCGGGGCGGTGCGGCTGGCCGGGGGCTGCGCCGGGGCTGCCGGGGCGGTTCCCTCCGTGGTGGCCGCTTTGCTGGGCGTTTCCACGTTCGGCGCAGGCGCCGATGCCAACGTCGGCTTTGCAGCAAGCTGGGCGGTCAGCCCCTCCCGTGCCAGCTTGAACCCATGCCGCGCCTCGGCTTGAATCTGCGAGACGTCCGTCCGCTCAGCCAGCAAGTCGGCCGCCTTGAGCGCCGCCTCATATTCCTTGCCTGCTTCCTCGAACTTTTGCTCGGCGAGCAGTTGACGAGCCGACGCGCACATCCGCAAGAGCGCCGCCTGCGCGCGGATGACGCCGTCCGACGTCTCTGCCGCAACAATCCGCTCGGTCGCCTTTTCCGGTGTGGCAGCGGGCCGATCAGCGGGTTCGGGCTGGACCGCCTTGGGCGGAACCACCTCCTCGGCGACGGGTTCCGGCGCCAGCGCCGCTTTCCCGTCTTCCTGCATTTTCGCATTGACCTGGGCAAGCCCATCACGGGCGGCCCCAAGCGTAGGATCGATGGCCAGTGCGGCGCGGAAGTCCGCGGCGGCTTCTCGGAGCCGCCCCGCCAGCAGGTGCCGCTGCGCCGTGCGGAGGTATCCCGCGGCCAACTGCGCCTGCAACGTCTCGCCGGTTTGCTCTTGCGCGCCCGGCTTCGCTGGCGCCTCCGACCCGGTCACCGCTCCCGCCACCACGAATGCGCACATCAGCACACCCGCCCGCAGGATACACCGAGCCACTACGCAACTCCGCTTCTGCATGCCTCGCTCTCCCAGCGACGACCACAAGCACGTGAGCCGCGAAAAAACACGCGTTCGCTCACAAAAAACCACATCCCATATACGTTCCGCCGGCGTTCCCGCTAGCCATCGCCGCGGACGCCCGTCGGAAGCATCTTTATACGCCCTCGCGCGTTGATAAGCAATACTTCTTGCTGTCTATTTTCTGATTGCCGAACTCCGACTACCTTCCCGCCTTGGATGATCTCGCGTTCTACTCCCGGCACCCGTTCGTTCGGCAACACCGCAAACACCCAGTATCCCGTCGAAAAATCCACGTCTCTCAAGCGGAGGTTCCGGGTCCTATCAAAGTATTCCGCGGTCTTCCAGCCGACCTGCTGGCCTGGCTGCACCACAAACGACTTTGTGACCTTGACGCCTTCTCCGCTCGGCATCTTGTGAAGCACCGACACATTGAGAAACACACGGTCGCCAGACGAACCCCGACCCAGGGAGATTTCAAACGCCTCCTCGATCTCGACGCTTACGCTGCCGCTCATCGGGCCCTCTACTCGGGCGCCTTTTCTTCCCGCTCCGACCGCCTTCACCCAGTAGAAAACATGGACGCCTCCGGGCACATCGGGATCCTCGACCGCAAAGCGCCTATCGGCGAAAGCCACCTTCAACGGTGCTTCGCCGTCGGCACGAACGCCATCGAACTCCGCTCCATCTTGTGCACCGGCGGGAACGGTCACCGTCAGATACAGCGTCGGCCTTTCGCGGTTTTCCGACTTGTAAAGCTCATATTTATCGACGGATGCATTTGCGCCGGCGGCCACGCCCCAGCTCACGTGCGCCCGCCCCTGCCCGGGCCTGACAGCAAGGTCGGGGACGGGGCCGATTGTCTCCGGTTCCTCTCCCACAACTCTGACGGCCACGTCGATTGCACCGAGTTCCACCCCGTCCTTGACAAGCTTGACAGTGGTGTTCGCATCGGCGACGGCCAGCGGCGTGAAGGTAAGGCGCGGTGGTTCCCCGTCGGCCCAGGCGACACGGACCACACTCTTGTCGCCGACTAGGATTTCTGCGTCACGATGTTCGGCATCCATCTCCCGCAGCGTTGGCTCCGGCTCCGGACCATTCGAACGCCTCGTCAGATATAGAGGCCTAAAGAGGTTTTTCACGGGCTGGACGGGACCTTCGCGCGGGATGAAGAAACTCCGCCGCGCGTCGATGCTCGTCGCATCTGGACGCAATTCCCCCACGGTGGAGCTCAGATAATCCGCCGTCAGAACGGTTCTAGCGTGCTTCGCGCCGCTTTGCTTCTGCTTCAGCTCCTCAATGTCTCGTTGGATTTCCTCAGGGCCAACTTCCTGTGGCGGCCGCCGCAAAATCGTCCCGCCGATATAGAGCAGCGTCAACAGCGCAACGACAGCGACAACGACTTTGTCGAACCATCGGAACGCAGTGGAACCGAACGACGCCTTCATTCTTTATTTCCGAAGCCGCACCTGAATCTTCATTATGCCGCTTTTGTCTTGCGCGAGCGGAACCTCGATGTCTCGCACCACGTTCTTGCTGAGTTCGTCCTCGGGCGTGATGGTTAGCGTAACGGCGCTCGATTCAGCTGGAATCATCGCGGCCTTCGCGGCGACGGCCTGAATTGCCGGGGCGAATCGGAACGCCACGTCACTGATCGTCACCGGCGAGCCGCTTGTCTGCACCACATCAAACACACGCCACGTGCTTCCTCCCGTCTGCCCCAGCGCCATCTTCACGACGACTCCTGCACCGCGGTCCACAAAAAGCACAATCCGTTCGGGCGCGCTCTTGTCGACTTCGACGGCCGCCAAGGGGAGCGGGCCGCTCTGCAACTCGCGGAAAACCTCCTTTTCTTCCTTCTTTATCGTATCCGCATGGCGGGCAAGCCACCAGTCGTTCTTCCCAAACGGGGCACGGACGCAAATCAAGCCCTTGTCGGCGGCTTTTCCGCCGACAAAGTATGCCTTCTGCGCCAGCAGCGGATAGAAATAGACATAGGCGAGGGCGAACCCTCCCGCCTTCTCGGCGAACTCGACATCGGCCCGTTCGACCGCCTTCCGCGCCTGGCTCAACTGCTCTTCGAGCGCCCTTTTGTTCCGGTCCTCGATCTCTTTTCGTATGTCAGGGGTCAGCTCTCCAGGGTCGTAGCCAGCAAGCTCGTTCTTGAGCTCCTCGGCCGCCGCGGCTCGGATCTCGCGTAGTCGGGACTCTATTCCCTTCTCCGCGCTCGCCTTGAACTCGGCAAGTGTCTGCCCCAGTATCGCTTCGGCTCTGCGCCGAAGGGTCGGAATACTTTCCATCAATGCGGACGTCGCGGTCCGAAGAGCTTCGTTCTCCGCCAGGACCCACTTTTTGACGTCGTTGCCGTCGCGGAACATCGGGCCGCTGAAGGCCACGGTATGAATCGTGGGGAGGAACTCCACAAGCTCACAGGAAATCTCGGCGTCGAGCACGGACATCGAAGCGGCAGGAGCGCCCTCTGCTCCGGCCTCGGGCATCGGCGCACGAATCACACGGTAGCCGGTGACGAACACGGGCATCGGAGAGTTCTGAAGCGCCACAAGGAGTCGGGAAAGATTCTTGTATTCGATTTGCGCGCTCAAGACGAAGGGAATCGTCCGGATCCAAGGATGCGACAGCTGCCCGCTCGGGGTCGGTCTTGTGGAGACCTTTCGCACCAGATGAATCAGAGGCGCCGATTCGGGACTCGCGGTCTTGAGGATTTCGACAATGGCCTGCTGCACCCAGAACTCACGCTGGACTTGTTTGACCAACGCGATATCCGGCGTCGGGTCAGCCGGCGGGGGCACAAAGTCCAGCGCGTTGTTGGCGGTTGTGAAGCCCTTGTGCTCAAGGATGCTCCGCCTTAGGGCCGCCGTGCGCACCTTATACTCGTCCCACCAATCGTAGGCGGCTCTGACACTGAAGGGGCCAACGAGGTTCGCGAGCACCGAGAAATCCCGGTCGAACCGCCCGCTCAACGGGGCAAAAATGAGAAGCGTCTGGCCGAACGTGGTGTCGAGTTCCTTTTGCTCCTCGAGAGCGTCTGCACGCATACGCTCATTAG
>CAZBRH010000003.1:17071-23695 GCA_964494245.1 uncultured Planctomycetota bacterium
ACTTTGCTTGGGCTTTTCCAATTCTTGAGGGTCGAAATGTTTTGCCCGACCTTTTTTCTCAGGGCGTCTGCCTCGGCATACTTCGGGCGAACGAGAAGAAGATACCCGGCAATCTCGGCCAAGACCACGAGCCCGAGCAGAACCCAGAAGAGATGCTTGCTGATGATGTCGAGCAGTCGCCTCATCGTTTCGCTTACCCCTACCTCTCGATGGGGTAATTACAGGTAAGAACAAATCGGCTGACCACTTCCGCTTCGCCGATCAGCACGCGCCTCGGCATGTAGGACACGTCGGTAAATGCCGGCACCGACTTGAACCGGGCTTCCACCTGCCGTTCGAGGAATCCCAGGTCCGGACCCTTTCTCTCGCCGATTATAGTGAAGCGGATGCAGGGCACGGTAACGGTCTTGTCATCGCGCTTGATTGTTGCCTGCGCCGGCGCGGCTTCGATGCTCTCGAGAAAGATGTCGTCGCTCATGCCGTTGAGCACCTGATTCAACGCATTGGTTGCCGCAAGGCACCCGCGGTATCCGATGCCCTTGCCGCCGCCGCTCAAGCTCACCGGCTCTTCAAGCCGTTTGATGGCCGCCTTTACCTGTTCGGCCGTATCCCGATACGCCTTTTCTGCGGCGGTAAACGCCGTATCAATCTCCCCAATCTGCTGCTGTCCCTTCAGCTGCCGCTCTACCACGTTGCGTTCGCCGATGGCCGAAAGATAGCTGGCGCCGAGCATCACTGCAAGGCAAGCAACGACGGCCGCCGCACAGGGCCGCTTCTTCTGCATCTCTTGGCGCAGGAGAAGCTCACGCGGCATCAGGTTGACCTGCACCCGCCCTACCCCAATCCCTTGGAGCGCAAGCCCGATGGCCACCCCAAGCGACGGGAGCATCGCCTTCAACTGAGAACCATCCACCCGGCTGCCCAGAGTAATCCGTTCCAGCACGTTGGCGGGCATCAGGTCTACACCAAGCTGTTTCGCAAAATACTCGGCTACTCCCGGCAGCCGGAAGGTGTTCCCGAGGAGCAGGGCTTGTTCGATGCGAACGTTATGAATTTGCGACTTGAAGAAGCCGATGGTGCGTTGAACCTGCCCCACGAGATCGCTCAATGTCGGCTGAATCAGCTTGAATAGGCGCTCGGCCTGCACGGGATCGCTGCATTGCCGCTTCAATGCTTCTGCTTCCGCCATGCTGATCTTCAGCCGGTCGGCCAGCGCCCGCGTGATCCCGTTGCCGGACACCGTGATATTGCGAACGCGGAAGTTTTCGGGGTCGCAGATGACAATGTCCGTGCTGCCTGCGCCGAGGTCCACGACGATGGTCCCCTTCGCCACGTCGCGGTCGAAGGTCAGAAAGTTGTATAACGCGAGCGGAATCGGAAGCACGCTCGTTGGCTCGAGTTTGCAAAGGGAGAGGTTTGCGACGAGCGCATAGACAAACTGGGACCGCAGCGAGAAGATGGCAACTTCCGTCTCTTCGCCCGGCTCGGTCGCCTCGCGGACGGGCTGGTAGTCCCACACGACCTCTTCTATCGGGAAGGGTATCTGCTGCCGCGCCTCGTAGCGAACAACCTCGGGTATCCGCTTCTTATCTACCGGTGGCAAAGGAATGAAACGGCTGAACACTGGTTCAGGAATGGAGACAATCAGGGGACAGCCGCGGAAGGAGTTTCGCTCAGCGAGCGTAGAGACGGCGGCGCGCAGGTGATAATCTTTGTCGCCAGAATCGCCAGTCGGCGGCGTCCGCTCCACCGAATCGAACGCCAGAATCTCGGCGCCGACCTTCGTCCGCCGCATCTTCACCGCCTTGACGGAGGACTCGCCGATGTCAAGGCCCCAAGCTGTTCGCGGCATCCACATCGCTGGCGCTCGATACCAAACCGACAAAAGAACACACGTGCTCGCGCCCGCTCGTGCGGACACATTCGAGCAAGTCACAGCATTATAGGACACCTCCAAGTGCAGTCAAGAAAAGATTTTTGCCGGCGCGTTTGCGAGTCGGCCACCTGTCAAGCGCCCTGCCAGTCGTATACGCACCGCCTACCGCTCGTCCCTGCGAACTCTCCGTCAAATGCAAACCGCGCATGGCATCTTGCGGCGTTCCACCACCGCCCGATATAATTCCGCATTGTCCGGCCACGCACGAATCGCCGGGGAACCCGCAAGGAGACTCGGATGAAGATCGGTGTTTGCGGACTCGGAATGATGGGGAGGGCGCACCTCGCAAACCTCATGCGGATTGAGGGGGCAACCGTTGTCGCCCTCTGCGATGCCGACCAGCGGAAGCTCGACCTCTCGAAGGATGTTCGCGGGAACATCCGCTTCGATACCTTTGCCACCAGTGCGCGCGACATTCCCCAGTTCACTGACTTCGACCAGATGCTTGACCGAGGCGGCATCGACGCCGTCGTCATCGCGCTGCCGACTCACCTGCACGCGCCGTGCTCGATCCGCGCCCTCCATGCGGGCAAGCACGTCTTCTGCGAAAAGCCCATCGCACTCAACGCCGCGGATGCCGAACGAATGTGTTCCGCCGCACGCGACGCAAACCGCGTGCTCTTCATCGGCCATGTCCTGCGGTTCTTCCCCGCATACCAAGAGATGCTCCGCATGATAAAGTCCGGCGACCACGGCCGCGTGCTTACCGCCGAGTTCAGCCGCCTTACCGGCCTTCCTGGTTGGGGGGGCGATAGCTGGTTCACGGACCCGGCAAGAAGCGGCGGTATGCCCCTCGACCTTCATATTCACGATGCAGATTTCATCTTATATGCCTTTGGGGAACCGGAACAGATTCAATGCTTCCGCACCCGCAGCGCCAAGACCGGCGTCGATGTCCTCCGCACCACATACGTTTGTGGCGATGCTATCGTGGCGTCCTACGGCGGCTGGCTCCATCACAACGTCAGCTTCCGCGCCTGGGCTTCGATTACGTTCGAGCACGCCTCCGTATTCTGGCGCTCGGAACGCAGCAGTGTCGTCGAGTTGTGCCCGTCGGACAGCGCGCGGCAAGAAGTTGCGCCTCCGGCTATCGATGGCTACGAGGCCGAACTCCGCGAGTTCCTTCGGTGTGCCGAAGCAGGCCGACCATCCGCAATCGCGCCGCCGGAAAGCGCCCTCGCCTCTCTCCGACTCGTTGAACGCGAGTTGGCGTGCGCCGTTCCCCGCTAGCGCCACAGCATGCGAAGCGGGCTGCGCGGCCGGATCGCTCGATCTCGCCCTGCTCGACTGCGGCCTTCCGCGAGTCCCCGGGCGTCCCCCACAGATGCCGGTGGGTGTCCACGCGCGGTGTATGGAACGCCGCCCCACGAATTGGCTTCCGCATCGGCATCATCCCTCCGGCTGCCAAGGGCCATTCCTGCGCCGCTCAGCGCAATGTTGGGTCAGGCGGCTCATCGGAGCGGCGCTCGAAGGCCGGATCTCTCCACGCCACGATTGCCCGACCGTTCCAGGCATACTGTGCCCGGAACTCCTGCTCATCGAGCACGCACGTTCCCGCGCCCGGGTCAGCCACCACGAGCACGCCCTGCGTAGCCCGAAGAAGCGTCACGGTGTGCGGCCGCCCTTCCCTGCGAACGACAAGAATCGCAGGGCGGTCGAGCTCACGGAGTTCGTCAAGCTGTGTCGAGAGTATCCTGACAACAAGCGGCTTGAGGCGGCCAAACTCGCGGACCGCTCCCGCCAGACGTGGCAACTCCGTCCCTCGGAACGATGTCCGCGCCGCGTAAGCCAAATCCCCCTCCCGTGCGGTGATGCCCCACGCCCGCAGCAGCGTGGCTGCCGCCGCCGGCGCGCAGGTGAACGACTTCGACTGCCGCAGGGTCATGCCCTCCCACGTCCCGCTCAGCTGCGAAAGTTCGGGACCCTCGAACACACGGTATACAGCGTCGCAGAACACGTAGTAAACGAGGACGACCGAAAACACGCCGATGAGGACCCTCTGGCGCGACTTATCCATCGCCAGCGTCCACGCCGCTGCCAGAAGGAAAAAACCGGCCGGAGCGACGACTCCCTCGACGATCAGGTAGGGCACATCGACGTAGAACCGGTGCGGAAACGTCGAAGTGAGGATACGATAGATGAGACAGGCCGCCCCAATGGCAACGGCGGCGTAGCGCACCCAGCGGCGTCGGTGGCACAGCAGGTAGCCGATGACAAGAAAGGCGCCGCTGGTCAGCGCGATGACGCCCAACTCCGCCCAGAAAACCCAGGATGGATGCAACCAGCGCCTCCTGTGAGAGGGCAAGTGCCGACGCCGCATTATAACCACCTGCCGCTCCCGCCGCCACATACGCTTGCCGCAAACTTGCACGCGGAACCCTTTGCCGTATAATGCCGCCTGCGGTTTCCACGCGAGGAGACGCAGTGAAGTCGGCTTATGATACGCTAAAGGAACGCGGCCTCATCGAGAACGTCACCGACGAGGCGGCTGTCCGCTCCATTTTGTCGAAGCCGCCGGTCACGTTCTACGCAGGGTTCGACCCGACGGCGGACAGTCTGCACGTCGGGCACCTTCTGCCCATCATCGTGATGGCGCACCTCCAGCGAGCCGGACACAAGCCCATCGCGGTCATGGGCGGCGGCACGGGGATGGTCGGCGATCCGAGCGGAAAGACCGAACTGCGCGAGGTCCTTCCGGAGGAACGGATTGCGGGAAACCTTGAGGCACAGAAGCAGCAACTCCGCCGTTTCCTCGATTTCGAAAGCGGCGCTGAAAAGACCGCCATAATGGTCAACAACGCCGACTGGCTGCGCGGCCTGAACTACATCGAGTTCCTCCGCGACATCGGCGTCCACTTCACGGTCAACCGCATGCTCGCCGCCGAGTGCTTCAAGCAGCGCTGGGAAAAGGGCCTGACGTTCATCGAGTTCAACTACATGCTCCTGCAGGCGTATGATTTCCTGCACCTTTATCGTCAGCACGGGTGCGTGCTCCAGATTGGCGGAAGCGATCAATGGGGCAACATCCTTGCTGGCTGTGACCTCATCCGGCGCGTCGAGGGCGCCGAAACACACGGCCTTGTCGTCCCGCTTCTGCTCACATCGGACGGACGGAAGATGGGCAAGACAGAGAGCGGAGCGCTTTGGCTTTCGGCGGAACGCACCACGCCGCACGACTTCTACCAGTATTGGCGGAACGTCGCCGACGCCGATGTCGAACGCTGTCTGCGGATGCTGACATTTCTGCCTATGGACGAGGTGCGGGAACTGGCTTCCGGGGAACCCGGCCCCGCGCTGAACGAAGCCAAGAAGCGCCTCGCCTTCGAGCTAACCGCGCTGGTGCACGGCAACGTCGCAGCGAAGAAGGCCGAGCGCGACGCCGAAGCACTTTTTGGAAACGCTGCGGCAAGCGCCGAAGGAATCCCGACGCTTGAGGTGGACACGGGCCGCCTCGCAGCCGGGATAGCGGCTGTCGACGTCTTGGCCGAACTGGGGCTTGCGAGAACGAAATCCGAGGCGCGTCGCCTCATCGAACAAGGCGGCGCCTACGTCAACGGCGAGCGCATCCGCAGTCTTGACCGCACGCTAACCTCCGCCGACCTCCGCGACGGCCAGATTCTCCTCCGCACGGGAAAAAAGAAGCACGGGCGGCTGATAGTCGGTGGGAGATAGCCACGTGGCACCAATGGTTGCGACATTGAAGTCCCTGTTTTTCCTTGAAATCACGTTACTCTTCCTTATAATAAGTGTGTCGCAGGTTTAGGTCTGTAGTTGCTCCGTAGGATTGCCGAGGCGGAAGTCTGATGAAAAAGGATATTCATCCCGAATATAAGCCGGCGAAGATTTCGTGCGTATGTGGGAACGTAATCCAGACGCGCTCTACGCGAGGGGATTACGAGATTCAGATATGCTCCAACTGCCATCCCTTCTTCACGGGCAAGCAGAAGTTCGTGGACACCGCGGGGCGCGTTGAGCGGTTCCAGCGCCGCTACGCCAAGTCCGACCTTGCCAAGCTATCGCTGCAGACGGCCGCAGCCGGGGACAAAGCGGCCGCTAAAGTGGCGTCCTCTGCGCCCGCCGACCGCCCTCAAGCGCCGCCAAAGAAGTTCGAGTCGTAGCCCGGGGAGGCCGCGATGCGCATGGCTCCCCTATTCGGCAGGATTGCCCAGCTTGCGGAGCGCTCTGCCGAGCTGGAACGGCGACTCGCCGACCCCGCCGTCATCGCCAATCAGGCCGAATACCGCAAATGCGCCAAAGAATACGGTTTTGCGTCCCGAGCCGCAGCGCTGCACCGTGCGCTGCAATCGCTCGAACGTCGTCAGCGAGAGGCCTCGGAGATTCTGCAAAGCGGCGCCGACCCGGAACTGGCCCGGCTCGCGCGGGAGGAGCTCGCCGAAATCGACGCCGAGAAAAAACAGATTGAGCAGGAAGTCTGCTCGCTCCTGCTCCAGGACGATGGAGACGCCCGGCGCGACGTGATCATTGAAATCCGTGCGGGCACCGGCGGCGAGGAAGCCGCCCTCTTCGCCGCGGACCTGTTTCGGATGTATGCGAAATACGCGGAAAGCAAGGGTTGGAAAACGGCAATAGTTTCCGCCCATGAGTCCGAGCTTGGTGGCTTCAAAGAAATCGTTTTCGACGTGAAGGGGGAAAATGTCTATAGTTTGTTGCGACACGAGAGCGGCGGC
>CAZBRH010000003.1:23757-25102 GCA_964494245.1 uncultured Planctomycetota bacterium
CACACGTCCGCCGTAACGGTCGCCGTCCTGCCGGAAGCCGAAGAAGTGGACGTGCGGATTTCGGAAGCAGACCTGAAGATCGACCGCTTCTGCGCTTCCGGCCCCGGCGGACAGCACGTGAACAAAACCGCGTCGGCAATCCGCGTCACGCACCTGCCTACCGGCACGGTCGTCTCTTGCCAGGACGAAAAAAGCCAGCATAAGAACCTGGCGAAGGCGATGCGCGTGCTCCGCAGCCGCCTGTATGAGCGGGAGTTGATGGAGAAAAAGCGGGCCCGCGACGCCGCCCGCAGGTCCCAGATCGGGTCAGGCGATAGAAGCGACCGGGTGCGCACATACAACTTCCCGCAGAACCGCGTCACCGACCACCGTCTGGGGAAGAACTACTCGCTGGAACAGATTATCGAAGGCGATATGGACAAACTGATCGCTGACCTCGCGGAAATGGACAGAGAAGAGCAGCTCGCGGCTCTTGAGCAAGCGGACGTCCGCGATGAGTAGCCAATGGAAGGTCGTTGATCTCATCAACACGACCAAGCTGTTCTTTGAGAAACAGGGCATTCGGGGGTCTTCGCGGCTGGACGCCGAATTGCTTCTGGCGAAGGTGCTGGGATGCAAGCGGATTGACCTCTACCTCCGGTTCGACCAAGTGGTGCCGGAGCCGGAGCTGTCCGAGTTCCGAGAACTCGTCCGCGAGCGCGGCAAACGGCGGCCGGTAAAACAGATTCTAGGCCGCTGTGAGTTCTTGTCGCACGAGTTCGAGATAACGCCCGACGTCCTCGTGCCGCGCCCAGAGACCGAGATTGTTGTCGAAACCGCGCTTCGCCTTATGGGAAAGTCGCCTCAGATCGTTGCGGATATCGGCACCGGCTGCGGCAACATCGCCGTCTCCATCGCACTCGCACGACCCGACAGTGTTGTCTACGCCACGGACATTTCACCGGCAGCGCTCGAAGTCGCGCGCCGGAACGTCGCCGCGCACGGCCTTGCCGGCCGCGTGGCGCTGCTCGAAGGCGACTGGCTGGAACCGCTGGCGGACCGGGGGCTGGAACACGGCCTGGACTGCATCGTGTCGAACCCGCCCTATATCGCGGAATCCAGCCGCGAAACGCTGATGCCCGAAGTGGCGCGCTACGAGCCGCCCATCGCCCTCTTTTCGAGCGACGACGGGATGGAACATACGCTGCGCCTGCTGAAGGATGCCCCTCGGTTCCTGCGTCCGGGCGCTGCGCTTGTAGTCGAGACAAGCCCGCTTATCGCGGCGCGAGCGACAGCGGCTGCGGAAGCCACCGGCACATACGAGGACGTGCGAACGGAACGAGATTTGGCCCATAAGGAGAGGGTC
>CAZBRH010000003.1:25132-25690 GCA_964494245.1 uncultured Planctomycetota bacterium
GATTTCAAGGAAGAACGCGATGGACCGGTTTGACATACAAGGCGGCACACGGCTGCAAGGCGAGGTGACGGTCGGCGGTGCAAAAAACGCCGCCCTGCCCATCATGGCCGCCGCCCTGATGGGCTCCGGCACGAGTCGCATCCACGGCGTCCCTGCGCTCAGCGACATCGACACAATGTCCGCCATCCTGCGCCAACTTGGGGCCACGGTGCGGCGGGCTGCCGACGGCGCGCTGGGGATTACCCCCGCAAATGAATCAAACTGCGAGGCCCCCTATCGACTCGTGAGCCGTATGCGCGGCAGCATCTGCGTTCTCGGTCCGCTTGTAGCGCGGCGAGGACAAGCGCGCGTGTCCCTGCCCGGCGGCTGCGTCATCGGTGTCCGCCCGATCGACCTGCATCTCAAAGGGCTGGCGGCGCTCGGCGCAGTCATCGATCTGCGCAACGGCTACGTCGAGGCTTCGGCCCGCCGCCTCGTCGGCGCGGAGATATACCTCGGCGGACCGTTCGGCTCTACCGCGCTCGGCACGTGCAACGTGATGATGGCCGCGTGCCTCGC
>CAZBRH010000003.1:25730-39266 GCA_964494245.1 uncultured Planctomycetota bacterium
GGAAGTGGTTGACCTCGCCGCCTTCCTTTCGAAGATGGGAGCCCATATCGAGGGAGCCGGCAGTCACAAGATTGTCATCGAGGGCGTGCGCGAACTTCGTGGAGCCGAACATCACATTATCCCCGACCGCATCGAGGCGGGAACGTTCATGGCAGCCGCTGCGCTCACCCTGGGCGACGTGACGATTCGCGGCGCGCGGCTTGACCACCTCTCCGCCGTTACTGACGCCCTGACCCGCATCGGCGTCGTCATCGAACGCCAAAACGGAGCAGTCCGCGTCACCGCAAGCGAACGCTTCCGCGCGACAGACATCGTCGCCCTGCCCTATCCCGGCGTTCCAACCGACATGCAAGCCCAGCTATCGGCGCTGCTCGCGACCGCCGACGGCATCAGCGTTGTGACCGACAAGGTGTTCCCGGATCGCTTTATGCACGTTGCCGAGCTTGGTCGAATGGGCGTGCAGATACGGAAGGAAGGACCCAGTGCGATCATTGTCGGCAGTCCGCGTCTCCTGGGCGCCGAGGTGATGGCCTCCGACCTCCGCGCAAGCGCCGCGTTGGTTCTCGCAGGCATGGCCGCCCACGGTAAGACCATCGTGCACAGGGTTTACCACATCGACCGCGGCTACGAGCGCATCGAACAGCGGCTGAACGCACTCGGAGCGCAGATCGAGCGCGTCGCAGAGCCCCCCGCCGGGCCGCTCGGAGGAGGCGACGATGTTTGAGACGATTACCCGTGCGCTCAATGGCGTCTTCAGCAACTTCCGCAAACAAGGGAAGCTTACCGAAGCGAACATCGAAGAAGGCATGCGGGAAATCCGCCGAGCGCTCCTCGAAGCCGACGTGAGCTACAAGGTCGCCCGCGACTTTGTCAAGGCGTGCACCGAGCGGGCCGTCGGACAAGAAATCATCAAGAGCATCCAACCCGCCCAGCAGATCGTCAAGATCGTTCACGACGAGCTGGTCGCGTTGATGGGCAAGGCGGACACGTCGCTCCCCACGGCGAAGGGCGACCGACCGGGCGTCATCATGATGCTTGGGCTTCAGGGCAGCGGCAAGACAACAACCTGCGCAAAACTCGCCCGGCTTGCGAAAAAGCGCGGACGGACCCCTCTGCTCGTCGCGGCGGACGTCCAGCGCCCTGCGGGCGTCAAGCAGCTTCAACTGCTCGGCGAACAGGTCGGCGTCCCCGTGTTCACCGAGGATTTCAGTCCGCCTCGCATCTGCGCCCTGGGCGTCCGTCACGCGCAAACTGTCGGCTGCGACTTGGTCATCTTGGATACCGCAGGCCGCCTGCACATCGACGAAGTGCTGATGGAGGAGCTTCGGAAGATCATCGAAAAAGTCGCTCCCGACCAGAAGCTGCTTGTTGCGAACGCGATGACCGGCCAGGACGCGGTGAACAGCGCCGACGAGTTCAACAAGCAGCTCGGCCTGAACGGTGTGATCCTCACAATGCTCGATGGCGATGCGCGCGGCGGAGCGGCCCTCTCCATCCGAGCTGTCACCGGCTGTCCCATCAAGTTCGTCGGCGTCGGCGAAAAGATAGACGGCCTCGAAGAGTTCCACCCCGACCGCATGGCCGGCCGCATCCTGGGGATGGGCGATGTCGTCTCGCTTGTCGAGAAGGCGCAGGAAACCGTTGACCAGGAGAAAGCGCTCAAGTTCCAGAAAAAACTCCAAAAAGCGACCTTCACGCTCGAAGACATGTTGGAGCAGTTTCAGCAGCTGAAGCGAATGGGACCGCTGAACGAGTTGCTCGCCAAGATCCCCGGAATGGGGAGCTTGGTCGGCGAACAGGGGATCGACGAAAAGGAGTTCAAACGGGTCGAAGCGATCATCCAGTCGATGACACCGGAGGAACGCGCCCATCCGGAAATCATTGACGGGAGGCGGCGCCTTCGGATATCATCTGGGAGCGGCACGACCGTGCAGGACGTGAACTTTCTGTTGAGAGAGTTCCGTGACATGAAAAAAATGATCAAGCAAGGCATGCGAGGAAGGGGCCGTAGGTTCCCCAGCTTCCCCTTCGGCGGCCGTTGATAAGGAGGAGACCACTTGGCCACACGAATTCGGTTGAAGAAGATGGGCGGGACGCACAAGCCGTTCTTCCGCATCGACGTTTTCGATGCGCGCTCGCCCCGCGACGGCAAGAGCATCGAAACCCTTGGCACATACACGCCCCTGCCAGAAAAGGACCAGGACAAGGTCGTTCTCAAACGCGACCGCGTGATTTTCTGGCTCGACCGCGGGGCGAAGCCGACTGAAACAGTGGCCAGCATTCTCAAAAAGAGTGGTATCCACGTTTGACCCATGCCGGCGGATCGAGGAATCCGCGATGCTGCGCATCGATGTTATCACCATTTTCCCGGACGTGTTCGAGCCGTATCTTTCCGAAGGCATGATCGGCATCGCCCGCAGGAAGGGGCTGCTCGAAACACACATCCACAATCTGCGGGACTACGCCACAGACCGGCACCGGAGCGTCGATGACCGTCCTTACGGAGGCGGGCCCGGGATGGTGCTTATGCCCGCCCCTGTATTCGCTGCGGTCGAAGACATCGAGGCGAACGTTGGCGGCCGCGGCCGCCGCATCCTGCTTTCCCCGCAAGGCCGCGTCTTCAACCAGACCTTCGCCGCCGAACTCTCGCGCGAGCAACGGCTGCTTCTCATCTCTGGACGCTACGAGGGATTCGACGAGCGCATCCGCGTCGGACTTGGAGCCGAAGAACTCTCTATCGGCGACTACGTCCTGACCGGCGGCGAGCTTCCGGCGATGGTCGTCATCGACGCCGTCGCTCGGCTCATCCCCGGCGTTCTCGGAGATGAGGAATCCGCCCGGCTCGATTCCTTTGCCGACGGGCACACGCTTGACTACCCGCAATACACGCGGCCTGCGGAGTTCCGTGGAATGCGAGTCCCCGAGGTCCTTCTAAGCGGCAACCACCAGGCCATCGCCGAATGGCGGCGGGAACAGGGACGCCAGCGGACAAAGGAGCGTCGCCCCGACATCCTGGCCAACGAACCCATCTCAACCCACGAAAGGAGTTGACGCCGTGAACCTGGTCAAGGAAATCGAAAAGCAGTATGCGAAACCGACATTGCCCTCGTTTAACGTGGGCGACACCGTGCAGGTGGACGTCAAGATTATCGAGGGCGACCGCGAACGCATTCACGCCTTCACCGGAATCGTCATCGCCAAAAGAGGCGAAGGGCTCCGCGAGACGTTCACCGTCCGTCGGATCGTCGCAGGCGAAGGCGTCGAACGGACGTTCCCGATTCACTCGCCTGCCTTGGTCGGCGTAACGGTGATCCGCAAGGGCGACGTGCGGCGGGCCAAGCTCCATTACCTCAGGGAACGGGTAGGCAAGGCCACACGGGTCAAGGAGAAACGCTCCACAAGCGCGAAGGCCGAAGAGTGAGTGTTGCTCAACGAGCATCGAGACGTGATGTATTTGGCCGCGCCGCCGAGGATGCGGCAGCACAATTTCTCCAAAAGTGTGGCTACGCCATCCTTGCGCGAAACTTCTCGACACCCCGTGGCGAGGTGGATATCATCGCCGCCGATGGCGATATCGTCGTCTTTGTCGAGGTTCGCGCGCTCGCTCATTCCGGCCCTGTGGAGCCGCAGGCATCGGTGGGATTGCGGAAACAGTCTCGCGTCCGAGCCGCTGCTTCACGATACCTGGCGACAAAGCGAGCCGAAGGCGCCCTGTGCCGGTTCGACGTCGTCTCGCTCGTTCGCGACGACGCGGCGCGAGGCGGCTGGCAGATCGAGCTCTTCCGCGACGCCTTCTGATGGAGGAAGCGAATGCCCGGCGACCCCGTAATCGAGACGCGCGACCTGACAAAGGTCTATTCGGGCTTCATGAAGCCCTCGGTGCTCGCGCTCGACCGCCTCACGATGCAGGTGGGCCGCGGCGAAGTCTTCGGCCTGCTCGGCCCGAATGGCTCCGGAAAGACCACAACAACCAAGCTGCTGCTTGGCCTCATCTTCCCAACCTCCGGCTCCGCCACGGTCCTCGGAAAGCCGGCAGGGGACATCGCTGCCAAGGCGCGGATTGGATTCCTGCCTGAAGAATCCTACCTCTACCGCTTTCTCAACGCCGAGGAGACCCTCGACTTCTACGGCAGGATATTCGGCATCCCCCGTCCCGTCCGCCGCCGCCGAATCGACGAACTGATCGACCTTGTGGGGCTTCGCCACGCGAGGAAGCGAACACTTGGCGGCTACTCGAAGGGAATGTCCCGACGCATCGGCATCGCGCAGGCCCTCATTAACGATCCCGACCTGATCTTCCTTGATGAACCGACGTCTGGGCTGGACCCCATCGGCCGTCAGGAGGTCAAAGAACTCATCCTGCGGCTCAAGGAGCAGGGCAAGACCGTCATGCTCTGCACCCATCTCTTGCCCGATGTGCAGGACGTATGCGACCGCGTTGCCATCCTGCATGAAGGGCGACTTTGCAGGCAGGGTTCCCTCGACGACTTGCTCATGCTCCGCAACCGGACGCAGTTCACCATTGATAACCTCACAGAAGCGCAGCAGACGGAACTTCGCGGATTTCTCGCGCGAATGGGCCACGCGAACGTCGAAATGGTTCACCCATATGATACGCTGATATCTCTGTTCCTCCGCATCATTCAGTCGGAGCGCGACCGCTCGGAAACGCCCCAGCGGCCTGAGAAGCATGTCGGAACTCACTAGCTCTTGGATCCCTTCCACACGAACTCCGCTCCTCTCGGCGCGCGGCATGCAGCGCCTTTGGGCGCTGATGTCCCTTACCATACGGGAAGTCGTTCGCAGCCGTGTCCTCATCGGCATGACGGCCCTTATGTGCCTCTTTGCCTTCGGCTCGCTCCTCTGGCCCGCCGAGCTCGACCGCGACCGCGTCATCCTCGTGCAGCGGTATTGCTTCCTTGCCCTTACCTTCTTCGGGCTTATTGCTGCCGCGTTCCTGGGCGGTTCCTCCCTGCCCCGAGACCTCACGAGCCACCGTATCTATTCGCTATGCACGAAGCCGATCAGCCGCATAGAACTCCTTTTGGGAAAGACCCTCGGCCTCGTTATCGTTCTGTTTCTTTTCCTCGTTCTTGGCGGGGCGCTCACACTCCTCGTGACCCACGTCGCCAGTGCGCGCAAAACCTACGCCGGCGGCTCCTATTCCATCGAACTTACAGCACCCGAATACGCGGTGCAGACCGAGTCGGGCCTTATTCAAATTCAGCGGGGACAAATCCTGCCAGCCAAGAAAAAAGTCGGAACACGCTACGTCGTCACCATCGCCGAGCGCGACACCAGCCACGACATCGAGGTCCCCGAAGACATGGTTCGGCTGCACGAGCGTTCGCTTAACGTGCTCCGTGTGGCCGAACCCAAAAGTGTGAGCTCGTATGCGATAGGAGGCGCCCGTGTCTCCCGAAGCGAGCTCGTCCTCGCGTGCGGCGAGGTCGCACGGGGCGACCGCTGGACGTTTGACCTCTCCGGCATCCAAATCCCTCCCGGCTCGGACGACGTTCACGTCCGCTTCCGGTTCGGCGGGTTGCGATTCCAGCCGAGAGACAACCGCGAGACCCATGATCCGCCACAGATCGACATCCTTTTCAGAAACCCAGAATCTGGAAAAACACTGCGGCGAGAGCTCCACTTTGTCCTGCGGCGGACGGCCGAAGCCGAGGCCGAGCAAGCCGCCACCAACTACTACGAAGACGTGCTCACGTTGCCGCGTGATCTGCTTGCCGCCACGCTGGAAGCGTCGGTCGTTCACTGCACGCCCGAATACCCCGCGCGCGGCCGCATCTATTACGACAACCGAAAGCTGCCCGCCTGGCGCATACGCGGCTTCGACCCCCGGCTCCTCCCCGAAGGAGAACAGACCCTTCAGGCCTGCTTCTTCGTCCACTACGCGCGCGGCACAGACCTCATCGATCACACCAACCTGACCGTCCGCATCACCAATCCAGCAACGGGCGAATCGGAGGACATCCCCATCAACCTGCGCGACCGGACCGTTTCCAACATCCATTTCGACCGGCGTCTGATCGACGACAAGGAGGGGCTCGAGTTCCGGCTGATGAACCTCGGGGACGACCACCTCATCGGCCACTCGACGGAGGAGCCGCCGCTCTACCTCCTGCTCCGGTCGGGCAGCTTCTGGGCGAGCACGGCTCGATCCATCCTCCTCATCTTTTTCCAACTCACGCTGTTCGCTGCTCTGGCTGTCGCTGCATCAACGCTGGTTTCTGCGCCCGTGGCAATCCTGCTGACTCTCGTGGCGGCGCTTGCGGGCGGCGTCAAGGACCTGCTTCTGACGGCGCGCGGAACAACAGCCGCTTCTGCCCCCTGGCTGCTCGCAAGGGGGGCGGCAACGGTTCAGGAGCAACTCGGAATATGGGTCGATTACGCGCTCCTGCAACTCCTGCGCTTCCTCGCCCCCGGCTTCGAGGTTTTCAGCTCGACGACGTTCGTCAAACGCGGTTGGGCGGTGCCGTGGGCGGCCGTTTCCGCCGCCGCCGCCTATGCACTTCTCTACGCATTCGTTTGCTTCCTGCTCGGATACGTTCTGTTCAGAACGAGGGAGCTTGAATGACGAAGCGGGCACAGGTTCTCCTCGCGGTTCTCGCGTTCGCGGTCGCGCTGTGCCCACGCATCGGCGTCCTTGCCCTGCTCCAACGCGGGATCGATGAAGCGCGCGTCGGCCTCATTACGCCCGGCAACATGACCGCGAGGGAGCGGCTCATCGAGCTCGGCTCGACGGTCGTCCTCGGCAGCTTCCGCACCGTCGCCGTCGCGTTCCTCTGGACGCGAGCGACCGTGCTCAAAGACCGCCGGGAACACGTCGAATTGGATGGCGTCATCCGCCTTATCGCCAAGTTCCAGCCAACGGACATCGACGCGCAAACGCACCAGATATGGAACATGGCTTACAACGTGCAATACGACGCGCCCAATGTTGTCACTGCATGGAGTTGGGTCAAGCGCGCACTCGAATTCGGTGAGCGAGCCATCCGGCGCAACGTCCATCATCCCCGAGTGTGGAAGCTCTACTGGCAGATCGGATGGGTCTATTCCCATCGCTGCGCCGACGTCGGCGACAAGCGCACCGAATACTTCCAGAAACAAGTCGAAAAAAGCGTGAACGAAGGCGGCCAGGGCAAGCACCCATACCTCGTCGCCGCCGACTGGTACGAAAAGGCCTTTCACGCGGCGCTTCAGACAGAGGCCAAGAGCTCCTTCGTTGCCCACCGCATCTCGATGTGGGCCTATGCCTACGCCAACCTCGCCCGGCAACTCGAGAAGCGCGGGGACATCGATGGCATGATCTGCTACCGAAAGAAAGCCGTCGAGGTGCACCAGCGCCTAATGGACACCTTCGGCGACGCCTACCTTAGGGACGGTCAAGAGAAGGTCGCCGAGCTGGAAGAGCTGATCGCGCTTCATGAACGCGCAAGGGAAGCGGAACAACTCAAGGACAAGCCCGACGAAGCCGTGCGAAAGTGGTTGCACGTTGCACAGGGCTGGGCCGCCATCGCACAAAAGCATCCCGACCAAGAGGAAGCCCTGCGGAACGCAGACCGCGCTGCGGACGCAATCGAGGCCGTCGCGGAGCGCCTCACCGATGCTTCTGCACGGGACGACGCCCTTCTTGAAGCCATGAAGACCCGCTACTGGGCAGCCCCGTTGCGCCGCGGCCTCTCCGCCGCCACGGATGCCCTCGAACGCAGCGCCGCCCGACTGGATCGGGCGCTTGACGCCATCACCTCCGCTCGCTCACTCGCCGAAAAACACGACCTCGTCTGGTGGGTCGCGCGGGCACAGGCCCGCGTCGCCATCCTCTCTCGCACTGACAAGAACCGGCTCGACGGGGCCGCCGCATCCCTGACACGCTATCACTCGATTCTCGACTTCCTCGACGCGGACCAACGCGCCAGCGCCATGCAGCGGCTAATCGACCTCTGGGTTCCCCTTCTTAACCTGACCGACCTCGATAGTTCGCTCGGGCGGAACTACGTGCGACAGACCGCAGAGGCGCACGAAAATCAGCTCCTGCCTCTCTGCGCCGAAATCACACGGCTCCTCACCGAACTGCTCCGGCTCGGAGAGCAGACGCCTGCTGCCGAACAGCAACGCCTCATTGGCGAAATCCTCCCACGGCGACAGGCCGCCTGCTACCTCGCGGATCGAGCCGTCGAATATTGGGCGGTCCTGCTCCGTCGCGACAAGCCATACGCCGACGTTGCCCCTGTTGCCCAAAAACACCTGGAAGCCATTGCGAACGCCATCGACGCGCTCGCAAGAGCCGGGGGCGATCACATTCGCCATCCGCAGGACTCCCGTATGTTTTCGAGCACCGCCCGCAACGCGTGGCGAATCTTGCATGAATACGAACCGGACAATGCGACATACAAAGAAAAATCCCGCCCGCCGGAGCGGCCGGCTCCTCGGCGGGTGCACGAACATCACCACTGACGCAGTGCGTGGCTGCCAGTGGCTTTTTGTTCCGCGGGCGTTTTGTGAGGAGGTGTGCCTGCCATGACAAGGTGTAGGCGATGGTTGATGATGGTTCTTTGTTTGTTCGGGTGCCTTGTGGCGCCCACCATGTGCCTCGCCGCCGATTCGGCGACGACGGGGCCCGCCGCGGCCGAGAGCGTCGTGCCGCCGGCAGCGGGCGGAACGTCCAATCTCGTGACATGGCTCCTTTGGGTGCTCGCACCGCTCGGAGCCGCCGCCTCGCTGTTCTTCGCCATCAAGTTCTATCGAGAGATTATGAGGAAGGACGAGGGCACCGACCTCATGCGCGAGATCGCATCGCACGTCCGCGACGGAGCAAATGCCTACCTCCGCCAGCAGTATAAGGTCGTCGCCGTCGTCGTCCTCATCCTTTTCGCGATCTTCCTCGTGATGGCCTTCGTCGAGAAAACGCAAAGCGCGTGGATGCCCTTCGCATTCCTTGCTGGGGCCATCTTTTCCGCTGTTTGCGGCTTCCTCGGCATGCGAACGGCCACGAACGCCAGCGCCCGAACCGCCAGTGCCGCACGCACCAGCTTGAACGGCGGGTTGCAGGTCTCCTTCCGCGCAGGCGCGGTGATGGGACTCGTTGTTGTCGGTTTCGCGCTGCTGAACATCTGCGCGTGGTTCCTTCTCATGTATCTTATTGGGGTCAAGTCGGCCGGCGTTACGCTCAGCGCGATGGCAGTCGCCTTGCTCTCGTCCGGCATGGGGGCGAGCACGCAGGCGCTCTTCGCTCGCGTGGGCGGCGGCATCTTCACCAAGGCCGCTGATGTCGGCGCTGACCTCGTCGGCAAAATCGAGGCGGGAATTCCCGAGGACGACGCGCGGAACCCCGCGACGATCGCGGACAACGTCGGCGACAACGTCGGCGACGTCGCCGGCATGGGCGCCGACCTCTTCGAGTCCTATGCCAACTCGATCCTTGCGGCCGGCGTGCTGGGCGTCACCGCTGCGATTGCCGCGTTCGGTGTTTCCACGTTGGCCGAAAGCATTGGGCTGCGGTTGCTCGTCCTCCCGATGGCGCTCGCGGGCCTCGGCTGCCTCGCCTCGATTGCCGGAGTCTATGCCGTGCGAAGCAGCGAAGACGCCAGCCAGAAGGCGCTGCTCAACGCGCTGATGCGGGGCGAAATGGTCAGCGCGTTCATCTTCGCCGCTGGCTCGCTTGGCATCACGTTGCTGCTCTTCAGCAACACCACCCTTCCCCCTGCCGCGGCAAATATCTTCAGCGGCTGGGGCATCTGGCTTTCCGTTCTCACCGGCCTCGTCGCTGGCGTCGTCATCGGCAAAGCGACCGAATACTACACGTCGGCGGATTTCAAGCCGACAAGACGGCTCGCCGATGAATCAAAGACCGGGCCGGCGACGGTCATCATCGGTGGCCTCGCTGGCGGCATGCTGTCCACATGGCTGCCAGTTCTTACGGTTGTAGTCGGGATTATCGCAAGCTTTGGGTTCGCCGGCGGCTTCCGGCAGGATGGACTTGCCCTGGGGCTATATGGCGTCAGCATCGCCGCCGTCGGCATGCTCTCGACGCTCGGCATGATGCTTTCGACCGACGCCTACGGGCCTATTGCCGACAACGCAGGCGGCAACGCCGAAATGTCCGGCCTCGGGCCGGAAGTTCGCGGGCGGACGGACGCCCTCGACTCCCTCGGCAACACAACGGCAGCCGTCGGCGAGGGCGTCGCAATCGGCTCCGCCGCCTTGACGGCGCTCGCCCTGGTCGCCGCTCTGATGATCAGCATCAAGGAAGCACTGGAACGGCTGCCCGATTGTGTCCCCACCGGAATCGCCAACGTCTCCGGCGCGTCCATTGCCGACCTCGTTCGCGCCTATGACATCTCCCTGATGAACCCGCGCGTGCTCGCCGGTATGTTCGTCGGAACGATGTTGGTCTTCCTCTTCTGCGCGTTCACAATGAAGGCCGTGGGCCGTGCGGCTTCGTCAATGGTCGAGGAAGTCCGCCGCCAGTTCCGCGAACTCGGCATCCTCGAAGGCAAGGGCAAGCCGGACTACGCCTCCTGCGTGGCCATCAGCACAAAGGGCGCACAAAAGGCGATGATGGCCCCGTCGCTGCTCGCCATCATCGTGCCGGTGCTCACGGGCCTCGTGCTCGGCGTAGCCGGCGTGACGGGAATGCTCGTCGCTGCGCTCGCTGCCGGGTTCGTCGTGGCCGTCATGATGGCAAACGCCGGTGGGTCTTGGGACAACGCGAAGAAATACATCGAGACTGGCCAACTTGGCGGCAAGGGCTCGCCCTGCCACAAGGCCGCCGTTGTCGGCGACACTGTCGGCGACCCCTTCAAGGACACTTCCGGGCCATCGCTCAACATTCTCATCAAGCTGATGTCGATGGTCGCTGTGGTCTTCGCGGGCGTCATCATCAAATACGGGCCGCAGGTCGCCAGGATGCTGGGGCTGGAATAGCCCACGAGCAACGGAAAGGGCCTGTGGTCGCTGCGGCCACAGGCCCTTTTCATGCCGTCGCGAGAAAAACAACCGCGATGCCGGCCGGGCGAGGCCCACGAAGCCCGTCGGCTATGAGAGTTCGGCGAGATTCCGCTCGATGGCCCCGGCCTGCTGCCGCAGGTCGGCTCGCTTCGCTCGTTCCCGCTCGACCACCTCTGGTCGCGCCTTGGAGACAAAGGCCTCGTTGGCCAGTTTCCGTTCGACGCCCGCCAACTTCCCGCGGACATCGGCGAGTTTCTTTTCCAGCCGCGCCCGCTCCGCCGCAAGGTCGATCACGCCTTCGAGCGGGACGAAGACCTCGGCCGTGCCGACGACTTCCGCCGCCGAGTGCGGCGGCTTGAGCAGCGATTCGCCCACCCGCAACGCCGAAAGATTTGCGAGGTGTTTGACAAACGCAGCGTTCTCGCCCAGCGCCCGACGCACGGCGGAGTCTGCGCTCGACACGATGGCTTCGATCTCGCTCGACGCCGCGATGCCGACCTTGCTGCGAATGTTTCGCACAGCGCGAATGACGCTCTGAACCGCTGTCATGTCCCGCTCAAGATCAGGGCGGTCAGCTCCCGCAATCGGCTCCGGCCAGGCCGCCACAATCAGGTCTGCGGCGCCGGTCGCCGTCCTCTCGCCGCAGACGGGCGTCTGCCCCGCAGCGCCGCCGACGCCGCGCAGCGGCACAAGGGCGCCCAAGTGCGCCCATAGCTCCTCGGTGATAAACGGCATGACGGGATGAAGCAGCCGAAGAATGGTGTCCAGCGTGAACGCAAGGACCGCCCGCGCCTGCGATCCCGAAGCGCCCCCCGCGCCGAGTCGCGGTTTGATAATCTCCACATACCAGTCGCAGAAATCGTGCCACGTGAAATCGTAGGCGGCCTGAGCCGCGTCGCTGAACCGGTAGTCCTTCAACGCCTCGGTCACCGCCGTGATAACCCTATTGCAGCGGCTGAGAATCCAGCGGTCTTCGAACTCCAGAGCGTTCAAATCGACAAGCGGCGCGCCGCCTTCAAGGTTCATCAGCGCGAAGCGGGCCGCGTTCCACAGTTTGTTCGCAAAGTTGCGCCCGATGTCGAACTTCGGACTGGTGTTCGCCGTGCGGCCGTCCGGCAGGGTCACCCGTTCGACGGGCATCCGAACGTCCTGCGTCTGCGTCGTCATGGAAACGAGCGTAAACCGCATCGCGTCCGCGCCATGCGTCCCGATGATGTCCAACGGATCAATCCCGTTGCCGAGCGACTTCGACATCTTGCGGCCTTCGCCGTCCTGAATCATCGCGTGAATGAAGACGACGGGAAACGGAACATCGCCGACGCAATATTGCCCCATCATCACCATTCGGCTGACCCAGAGCGTAATGATTTCACGCGCCGTGCAGAGCAGGTTGCCCGGGTAGAACGTCTTGAGTTCCGCCGTCTCCTCCGGCCAGCCGAGCGTGCTGAACGGCCAGAGGGCGCTGCTGAACCAAGTGTCGAGGACATCGGGGTCGCGCTCGAAGCCGGCTTTGTCCAGCTCGCGCTCGCGCTCCGGATGGCCGTGTGCGGGACAGACATAGGACGTATACGTCCTATTGGACTCATCAACTCGACGGACAACTGCGCAATCTGCGCCGTTGAAATCGGCGGGCGAACCGTGCTTTGACCACACCGGAATCCTGTGTCCCCACCAGAGCTGTCGGCTGATGGGCCAGTCGCGGAGGTTTTCAAGCCAGGTCTGGTAGGTCTTCGCGTAGCGTTCCGGCACAAACCGCAGCCGTCCCGTCAAGAGCGGGGCGAGCGCCAGCCCGGCCAGCGAGTTCGCGGGAACATCCGTGCCCTTGATGTATTCGACACCATCGCGCTGCTCCACAAGCCCCGCTTCTCTCAATCCGCAATCCGCAACTCGCAGTCGGGAATCCGCAATCGGCTTCTTGACGGCGATGTACCATTGGTCGCTCAAATACGGCTCGATGGGCACGTGGCTGCGGTAGCTATGGCCGACCTGGTGAACGTATTCACGGACGTCTTCCAGCAGGTTTTCTCTGCGGAACCACTCGACGATGGCCTCGCGCGCCTCGAAGCGATCCATGCCGATAAGGTTCCGCGCTTCGGGCGTATCGACGTCGCTCCAGCCGTGTCGGTCGCTGATGGTGCCGTCCGGCGCGAGCACGTTGACGACCGGCAGGCCGTGCCGCAGGCCGATCTCGTAATCGTCCGGGTCGTGTGCGGGCGTAACCTTCAGGAAGCCGGTCGAGAAGCGGGCCTTTTCGTCGTCGCTCGACGGGTCCGGGAGGACGACGTGGTCATCGGCGATTATGGGGATCAGCCGGCCAACGATGGGCAGGCGGACCATCTTGCCGACAAGGAGCTGCGCGCGCGGGTCGCGCGGGTTCATTGCGACGGCGGTATCGCCGAGCATCGTTTCGGGCCGCGTGGTAGCGACGGTCACGTGTGTAATCGGGTGCGCCCCCTGCCACATCGGTTCGGCCAGCGGATAGCGTAAATAGTAAAAATGTCCGCGGACTTCCTCGTATTCCACCTCGTCGTCGGCGAGCACGGTCTGCGTTGCGGGGTCCCAGTTGACGAGCCG
>CAZBRH010000003.1:39276-48506 GCA_964494245.1 uncultured Planctomycetota bacterium
TAGATGAGTCCGTCGCGGAAGAGGCGGAAAAAGGCCTCGCGGACGGCGCGGGCGCAGACGGCGTCCATCGTGAAGCGCTGGCGCCGCCAGTCGCACGAACAGCCCATCCGCTTGAGCTGTTCGGTGATGGTCGCCTCGTATTCGTCCTTCCACGCCTGAATACGGGCGACGAACTCGTCACGCTGGAAGTCCGTTCGGCGGCGCCCTTCCTCGGCGAGGATACGCTTTTCGACGACGGTCTGCGTCGCAATACCAGCGTGGTCGGTCCCGGGCATCCAGAGCGTGTTGAAGCCGCGCATCCGATGAAAGCGGACAAGCACATCCTGAATCGTGTTGTTCAAGGCGTGGCCAACATGGAGGCGGTCGGTCACGTTGGGCGGCGGGATCATGATGCAATACGGCGGGCGCTCGGACTCGGCCTTCGCAGCGAAGTATCCGGCCTCCTCCCAACAGCGGTAAACCCGGGGCTCGACGTCCGAGGGTTGGTATCTGGCAGGAAGTTCTTTTGGCATGCTGCGCCTCGTTCGCTGGCGGAAGGCCCGTGGTCAGTTGCCGATTTCAAGCCCGGTGCGCAGCGCAACGGCGGCACGGTCGGCATCGGCCTCGGCCACAATGACAGAGATTTTCACCTCGGAAGTGCCGATCATCTGTATGTTGATCCCCTCATTCGCAAGCACGCCAAAGACCGTGGACGCAGCTCCAGCGTGGCTGCGCAGCCCGACTCCGCTGACCGAGACCTTGGCGATTCCCTCAACGATCTGCGCAGGCAACGTCGTCGCACGCGGACGCATGGAGTCGATGACTTGCTTCGCGCGGGACACATCGGACCGCCTCATGGTCACGCTGATCCCGGAAGCACACGAGTTCTGAAGCACAATATCCAGGTTGATGTCCGCGTCCGCCAATGCGCCCAGGACGCGCCCGGCCTCTCCCGGTTTGTCCGTAAGGCCGACAATCTTGAGCTCCGCTTGGTCGCAATCGAGTTCGACGGTCTGAACGTGGAGTCCTTCCATCGTATCCAGCGAAAAAACGTCCACGCCCGAAGGCGCCTCGGGAACCGCCTCGGCCGGCGGCAACCTGTTCAAGGCAAACGCCGCGTGAACGGTGCGAAGGGCGCGAGGCCCATCGGCGCCATTCACGACAACGGACATGTTGATCTCCGAGGTCGTAATCATTTGGATGTTGATGCCTTCTTGTCCGAGCGCCGAACACATCCTTGCCGCAACGCCGGTATGCCGCGCCATGCCGTTGCCGACAATGGAGACTCGCGCGATGTTCTCCGCGGCCGAGACGGCCTCGGCCTCAAGTTCCTGTTTCAATCGCTCGCACACCGTAAGCGCCTCGCGCAGGTCGGTGTTCTTCACGAGGAAGCTCATGTCCGCCCGGCCGCCCGCCGGGTAGCTCTGGACAATCATGTCGATGTTGATGTTCCGCTCGCCAATAGCGCCGACGACCTTCGCCGCGACGCCAGGCACGTCCGGCACTCCCGAAATCGTGATTCGGGATTCGTTCAGACTCAGTGCCGCCCCACAGACCGGCACGTTCTCGAACCCGCGAACCCGGCTGCAAACCACTGTGCCGGGCGCACCGCTGAACGTCGAACGCACGCAAAGAGGCACGCGGAACTTCTTGGCAACCTCGACGGAACGCGACTGAAGAACTTTGGCCCCGACGCTTGCGAGTTCAAGAATCTCGTCGTGGCTGACCGCGGAAAGCAACGCCGCGTCGGGCACGACGCGCGGGTCTGCGGTATAGATGCCGTCTACGTCGGTGTAGATTTCGCACAGGTCGGCTTTGAGCGCGGCGGCGAGCGCGACAGCCGTCAGATCGGAGGCCCCGCGACCGAGCGTCGTGATTTGCCCGTCCGCGTCGATGCCCTGGAAGCCGGCAACCACAACGATGCGGCCGCGGTTGAGCTCGCGCCGGATTGCGTCGGTGCGCACGGTCTGGATGCGCGCCTTCGTATGGGCGCTATCCGTGAGAATGCCCACCTGGCCGCCGGTCAGGGAAATCGCCTCGTGCCCCAGCGAATGCAGCGTCATGCAGACTAGCGCGATGGACATCTGCTCCCCGGTGGAAACGAGCATGTCGAGTTCGCGCGGGTCTGGGTTCGGGGTGATGGCTCGCGCCATGTTGATGAGTCGGTCGGTCATTCCGGCCTGAGCGGAGACGGCGACCACAACCTGGTAGCCCTGTTCCTTTGCCCGAATGATCTTTGCGGCGGCCTTTTTGATACATTCGGCGTCGGCGACAGAGGTGCCGCCAAATTTCTGCACGATAATCCCCAAGTATGGTTGCCTCCTGCTTCGGACTAGAAGCGATCCGCGCCGGGCGGATCGGACGGCGGGAATGTAGCGCGCCCCCCCAGCGCCAGTCAAGCGAAATCAGCGAACGAACGAGTCGGCATAGATTTCCCGGTTCATCACAAGCTCTGCGGCGCGGGCAGCGTTGATAAGTTCGGAATCCATCACGTTGCAGCTCGCCGTATCCAGCCCGCAGCCAATCGCCATTACAAGAAAGACGCGGTTCAAGAGGCCCTTATGCGTGGCGCCGTCCGAGATATTGGACAGACCACAGACAATGTGCGGCGGTGGGTCGGAGAAGAGCCGGAACTGCCGGGTGGCTTCGAGGATGTGCCTTGCCTGCTCCTGCATGAACTTGAGCGGCATGACGATGGGGTCGAGGAAGAGCCGCTCCGGCTCGATGCCGATTTCCATCGCTTTGGCGAGGATTTTCCCTGCGTTGGCGACGCGCTGGTCGGCGTCCCTGGGCGTCCCCGTTTCGTCCATCACGACGCCAATGACCGAGGCGTTGTGCTCGGCGACGACGGGGAGGATCGCGTCGAGCTTCTCGTCGGCGGCGGTCGTCGAGTTGACGAGCGGGGGCTTCCGGCACACCTTGACGGCCTCGGCGAGGATGGACGGCTTGTTCGTGTCGATGCAGATAGGCGTATCGACGGCGTCTTGCACGGCCTCGATCATCCAGCACATGTCCGCGGGGCGGGTCGAGACAGCTCCGAGGTTGACGTCGAGGTAGTTGGCGCCGGCAGCGGCCTGCTTCCGAGCCCAGTCCTGGAGCGGGGCCGGGTTCTTATCGAGAACCGCCCGCTTGATGTCCTTGAAGCCCGTATTGATGCGTTCGCCGATGAAAATCATTCATCAGCCCTCCATGAGTTCACTGATAATGTCCCTTGTAATGGCGATGGCCTTGGGATGTGCGAGCGTGAGGATATCGGCGCCGGCTTGGAGGTAACCGGCGGCGGTCGTCGCCTCCCAGAGGGGGCCGCGCGCTTCCGCCTTGCCCCAGCCGGGAAGTTGGTCCTCGCCGGCAATCGCTTCCTTCACCTTCCACACCTCCCAGCCGACGTTGGCGATCTGGGGGAGAGCCATCATCTTGTCGCCCTTGAGGCCCGCGATCCGGACGCGTTCGAAGATGGTGTAGACGTAGTCGAAGCCGTAGCCGAGCGCGGCCGTCACCTGGCACATGACCACATCTTTGAGGTCGAAGCCCGTGTCCTGAAGCAGGATGTTGACCTGCTTGGCGATGTTGATGTCGACGGGGGCCTCGGCGATGAGCTTGTGCCTGTCGGCCTTGCCGATGGCGCCGAGGGTGCGGTAGTTCCTTTCGGTGGCGGGGCCGATGAGGCAGTTCTCGCCGCGAGCGGCCTGCGAGCATTCGGGGAGGACGTCGTTGTCTTTCTTCTCGTCGCCGCAGCCCCAGATGATCAGGGGCACGTCCACGGCCTCGAGCACATCCCGGACCGTCTTGGCGGCTTCGGCGGGCGAGCGGTTGTGTCCGGCGGGATCGGGGCCGAGGAGCTTGAGACTGATGGCGTCCACGCCGCAGTCGCGGACGCATTTCTGCGCCCACTCGGTGGGCGAATAAATCTCGGGGCCGATGGCGCTCGTCAGCGTGTCGGGCCATGTGTCGGGGACGACATCGACGACGATGCCGGCGATGGCGGGACGGTTCGGGATTTGTCCCTCGAACGTGAGCCAGGGCAATGTGGTCTCGCCGCCGACGGTGATTGTCCGTCCGCGGGTTCCGCCCTGCTCCTTCGTAGCGCCGATGGTCACTGTGTTGATCGGATTCGGCCATTTCTCTCTGAAGTCGGGAATCTGCATGGTCACGCTCCCAAGCGTTTCATGATTTCAGCCATTCTGGATACAGCGGGAGTGTTGTCAAGCTCGTAAAGGGATCGGCCTTCGAGGATCATCTGCGCCACAGCATCATCGTGTGGGATGCAGCCGAGGTGGTTCATCTTCAAGTGGGCGGCGCGGGCGAACACCGCCGCCGCCCGCGGTTCGGCCACGTCGTTGGCGAGCAGGTGTTGGCGCCGCACGTCGTTCTTCACCGAAGCAACAACTTGGCTGATCCGCCGTGCGCAGTCGATGGAGAGGGGATTTTCGTTGATGACGACCACAAGGTGGTCGAGGTGTGCGGCGGTGCGGCGGCTGAGGTGCTCCAGCCCCGCCTCGCTGTCCATAATCATCCAGGCGTAGGAGGGCAGCAGCTTGTCGGCGAACTCGCGCAAAAGGTTGTTGACGAAGCAGTAGCAGCCGGGCCCTTCGGGGCGGCCCATGACAAGAAGGTCTACACCCTCGGTTTCCACGATCGTCTCGTGGAGTCCCGCCTCGATGTATGCGGCCTTGTTCATACCCGGCGGGAGCTTGCGGACTTCGGTGAGGGACGCTTCGCGGAGGTCGCCCAGAGTTTGGGATGCGGCGATGCCGAGCACCGTGCCGAGGTTGGCGTCCGGGTCGGCGTCAATGGCCAGCACCGGACCGGCATGCAAGGATCGCAGGTGCCGAATCATGAGTGCGGCAACGACGGTCTTGCCGACGCCACCCTTGCCGGTAACCGCAACCGTTGTGGCCATGCTATTTTGCTCCGTCTCTCGCGGCCGACCGCTCGAACACCGATGGAAACAGCTCGATGTTCGTGTGTGGAAGGAACCGCGCTTGCTCAAACTGTTCCACGTAGTCGCGCGAGCCGAGCAGGTCGTAATACGTTGTTCGTCTGCTGATGACGCGAAGCGCATCGCGCGCCTCACCGGAGAGAGCAGCGAGCGTCGCGCCCCAAACCGACGTGTTGCCAACGTAGCGAATTCTCTCGGGCGGCAAGTCGGGGAAAAGGCCAATGGCAATTGCGTTTCGGACATTGATGTAATTGCCGAAGCCGCCAGCAACAAAGAGCGTTTGCACATCAGAAAATCGGAGGTTGAGCCGTTCCATCATGATCTTGGCCGCAGCGAAGATCGCCGCCTTGGCCGTCACGACGTTGTCCACATCGTCCTGCCGCAACACGATTTCGTTACCTTTCAGGGTTTCGCTCGGGCCTGCGACCACGAACAGGCCGCGGCCGTTCTCGAACCGGACCGCGGGATCGCTGCCCTGGACAAACGCTCCACCGCGGTCGAGGACCCCTCTTTCGAGCAGGACGGCAATCAAGTCGATGATGCCGGACCCACAGATGCCGTCAGGCGCGCCGCCGCCGATGACCTCATACCGGAAGCGCCCATCCTCAAGATTCACTGCCTCGATGGCGCCACCGTGAGCCATCATCCCGCATGCAACGCCCGCCCCTTCGAGCGCTGGGCCCGCGGACGCGGAACAGGCGACGAGCCAATCTCGGTTCCCCAAGACGATTTCGCCGTTCGTCCCGACGTCGATCAACATGCCGATTTCCTGCATTTCGTGCAGACCCGTGGCGAGAATCCCGGCGGTGATGTCGCCGCCGACCCAGCCGCCGATTCCAGGCACGGTGAACAGGAGTCCGCGCGGATTGATCTTGATGCCGACCTCAGCGGCGCGGAATGGCGGCGGCTCAATCGCCGCGGCAATGAACGGCTTCCGCCGGATGTTTCGCGTCGGCAGCCCGAGCAGAAAGTGCATCATCGCCGTGTTGCCAGCGCAAACAACGGCGGTGATGTCCTTCAGGTTGACGTGGTTCCTTGAAGCGAGCGCCGAGGTGAGGCCGTTGATGTCATCGACCAACAAGCGCTGTAGGTGCTCCGCCCCCCGCCGCTCGGCCGCAATCATTCGGGTCGTCACCTCGCGCCCATAGACCGCCTGCGAGTTGAAGCACGCCTCTGCGTCAACGGTCGTCATGCGGACGGCATCTACGAGGTGAACCACAACGGTCGAGGTGCCGACGTCAACGACGGCGATGAAGTTGTTCGCCGAGGCATCGCCGCCTTCGAGGTCCATGATTTCGGCGACGCCGCGCCGCATGCCGATCGTCGCTGTGACCCGGAAGTCGTGCTCGCGGAGGATATCGGGAATCCGGCGGATGATCTTGAGTCCGGCCTGCATCGAGGGTATGCCGGTGAGCCGCTCGATCTGCATCTCGACTCGCTCCAGGTCAGAAGTGTTGTCTTCGAGTGTGGGCGGCTTCAGTTCCAGTGGGACTTTTACCACAAGCGGCGATCTGGCAAATTCGCGGTGCAGGACGCCGGCACGTTCCGCGCGGAAGCGCTGGGCGTCGCGGTCGATGACAATCTTATCCCTCGCCCGCGTCTCCTCAGGAATATCGACGATAAGGTCGCTCTCGACGGTCGTCTGGCAGCCGAGGACGACGCCACGGCGGATTTCCTCGCGGGTAAGGAGCGGCGAGACCTCGCCGCCCACCTTGCCATGGACGACGATCATCTTGCAGCGGCCGCAGATGCCGTCGCCGCCGCACACGCTGTCGATGGCAATCCGCGCCTTGCTCGCCGCCTCAAGGAGCGTCGCCCCCTGCTCGACCGTGACCGCCTTGTAGATGGGCGAAAACTGAACCCTGAACCGCGGCATCGCTCCCTCTCACTTCCAGTGCTGCGCCAAGAACACCGGAATGCCGCTGGCGTTCTCCGGCCCGATGAGAACCTCTTTCCACTCGGAAGTGTCCTCGATCTCGGCACGGAACGACGGCAAGAGACCCGGAATAATCAGTTTGCGGTGCCGGACCTTCGAGGCCACCCTTTGCTCGGCGAGCGTCTTCACGACCTTTTCCGGCGAAAGTTTGTCGCCGGCGTATGCGTTCAGCACCCCAAGTCCCTCGGTGTCAACGACGGAGATGTAGCACGGAATCTTGCTCCGTTCCACTTCCCCCTCAACGCAGAAATACGTGAGCGAAAAGTTTGTCGTAAACAGAACCGGCGAATTCTCGTTGACGTTGCCAACCTCGTAGAGTTTCGCCTCGACCTCGTTCGGAACTTGGGGGTCCGTGTAGATGTTCTGAACGCAGGTCATCACGGGGAGCAACTCCGCCCCGTCCAGACCGTTCAGAACGATGATGCCCGCATACTTGGCCACGAACGTCGCCGCAAGCACCGTCTCCTTCGCCGGATCGTCACAGGAGACATCGACCATCGCCGGGTATCCGAGGGGACGGAAATTCCTGCGGAGTGCGAGCCGGCGCGCTGCGGTGATGTCGCGGATGGCGGCGGCAGGGCGATGCCCGTCGAACGCGAGAATCAGGTCGGCAACCCCGCCGTCCTTTGCCTTCTTCGCAAGGTCGGCAAGCGTTTCGAGCGAGCCCGCAAAAACAGCAAGCGGGCACTTATGGGCCGCCGCGATGCGGATGAAGGCGTCGGCATTGCTCTCAGTCGCTCGGTAGAGGAGCGGGCGCTTCACAGCAACCGCGGCCGCAGCGGCGTGCATCACTCCCGCATCCTCGGACATGAGCACAAGCGGGACGCGGCTGGCTGCGTCGAGCATCCTCGCTCGCGCCGCCGCGCGCTCCGCACCAAGCCCATCCAGCTCCACTGCGGCAAGGCGCACGGACAATTCCTGCCCCACGCGCGTAAAGACGGCACGGTGAATCTCGTCGAGGCGCGCCCGCGCCGCCTCATCGGATAGCGAGGCGGCGATCCTCCCGGCAAACGCGGGCGGTTTGTAGAACTTGTCCTCGTGCCGGAACATCACCGTCTCCTGGCCGATCTCCACGGCGCCCGGCCCGTCCGCGCCGATGCGGACGAGCTTCATCGGCGGTGCGGAGGCCTCCGAGAACGCTTCCTTCGCCTTCTCCGAAAGGTGCGGGCAATCTGTCAGCGCCTTTTGCTTCGCGGCAACCTGCATGGCGAACGCCATGCATGTCGGGAACCCGCAATCCTTGCAGTTCGTCCGCGGCAGACTCTTGTATGCGTCCATCGCCGTCAATCCCATGTTGCGTCCTCCTCACAGGAGCGGCGCCATCGTCAGCGCCGGATGCCCAACCCGTGTGGCGAATTCGAGCAACTGCTCCGGCGACTCGGCGTCCTGCTCCGTCGCAATCTTATCGTAAAGGTCTTCCCTGCCAATCGCGGCAAGCCGCTCCTTCAGCCGCTCGCTGATCTCCTCCTTGAGCGCCTTGGGCATCCAGACGACGCGCTCGATGCCGCCCTCTGCCGCAATAAACTTCGCGCTCGTGATGTAGAGCTTGCCGATGCCCACGAAGCCCGGCGTCTGGATGCCTCCGCCAATCTGACCGGCAAGCGTCGAAAACTTCATCCCGACGGGCGTCATCCCCTGGTGGTCCCGGTCAACAATCATCACGCCGTTCACCTCGGGCACAATGCCCGCGATGCACTCGAAGCAACCGCACGACGTCATCGGATCGATAAGCATCGAATACGCGCTGAACCGTTTCAGATTCCCGTTGGACTTGACCGCGATGTAATCGTTGATGTTCTGCCACTGGCCAAGCACCGGATCGATGCACTTTCCCTTCGACACCGGCTCGTTTGGCCCGCGGGGGTTGATCTGATACGACGCCTTGCAATCCAGCCACGTATACGCCCCGCACAGTCCGAGGTGCTGCGGCGTGACGATGCAGACGTGATTCGGCGCATAGGATTGGCAGAGCGTGCACGAGTAGAACTCGTCCACGTCCTCGTCCGTCATGCCGCCAATACGGTCGTCGCGGCGGTGATAGGCCGCTCGCGCTTCTTCGAGCGGCGCGAGGACCCGCGCAGCGTCGGTGTAAATGGTCACCTGAACGCGGTCAACGATGGCTGCAAAGTCGTTGTGGAACTTCGCCACGAGAATATCGCCGAAGTGTCGGATGCGAAAGCCCTTCTTCCGCGCGTCCTTGCTGATGCGGACCCACGTAATGGCGCGTTGCCCCATGTGGAAGATGCCGTTCGCGCAGGATATGTATTCGTGAATCCGGCGCTCCAGAACCGACTCGAAGTCCTCTTGAAACTTGCGCCCGGCGACGTGAACCACGACTCCCAGCGGATACGCCCCGCCCTCCTCCATCTCCTCGAT
>CAZBRH010000003.1:48526-51085 GCA_964494245.1 uncultured Planctomycetota bacterium
CGGGCCCAATGACCTCGACCTTCCCGTCCTCCACCTCGTCCATCGGCCTCATCCGCACGAGCTCAAATCCCACGCTGCATTTGCCGCCGAACTGGACGAACATGTCTTCCTTGCGAACGCGCTCTCCCTCAAACCCAGCGCCATAAGGGACGGGGATCGAGATTTTCTCGACCTTGACCGTCAACCCGCGAATTTCGACCGAGCGGCTGATGATGTCCGACATCGGCACGTTCGCCACAACGTGCTCGTAGCGGCAGATGCCCGTCGGTAGAATCTCCGGGATGTTGACGTTCGAGATCACCGGAAAGCCGAAGTTGATCGCCCCCGCCGCTGTTGCGTATTTCTCGTCCGTGATGACCTGTTCTTTCGTCTCGGCGTTTTCGTCGGCGCCGAGCGCCCAGACAAACGCATGCACCCGGTTCAGGTTATAGAGAAGGATTTCGCGCGCTTGCCGTATCCCGCCCGGCTCAATCCCGCCGAACGTCATCGCCGCCCGTGCGGCGAAGTTGAGCGCGTGCACCGCCGCCGTAATGTCCTTCCCATACGGAACGAGGAACGTGTCCCAGTCCATCTGGATGTTTTCTTCCGCAAGCTGCTCGGCGATGGCCCGGCCGTTCGTGTGCCCAGCCATGAACACAAGGATGTTCCGCTCCTGAAGCCCGCGGACAAGCTGGACGGCCTCCTGATTCGTCGGGCAGCTGCCCACGATGGCGACAAAGCCCGGCATCCGCCCGTCAACAAGCTTGATGCCCTGTTGTCGCAGCGTTGCGTCGCTCGTAAAGCTGAGCCAAATCCCCTCGGCGGGATTCGGCCCCGTGACGAACTTGAGCGCCTCGATGGTTTCCTCGGCGATCAACGTTGCGGCGCCCGCATCGAGCGTATCCCCCAGGTAGGGCAGCCAAAGCCGCTCGGTTGGTAGCGGCGGCAAGAGCTTCCGCGCCTCCTGAAGCGATTCTTCGAGGTCGCCGAGCGTTTGCACCCGCTGCCCCAGGAAGAGCAGCATAATCGGGAGACAATACGCCGTGTTTGGGTATTCGACACGTTGGTCTTTGCCCTTTTCGGCGATGGCGCGGGCAAGCGCATCCTCGGCGCGCTCCACCATACGGTGTGCACCACGAATCGCCGCCGTCGCAATAATTCTCGACATCTCAATCCTCTACACGCACACCACGCGACAAAGAACGCCTCGGCGCGCCTTCCGCCGTGCTGTCGTAGCGTCGTGATTCATGTCACCCCGCGGCGGCGTGCCCCTCGGCGAACATCATCGGCCGCAGCTTCAGCGCCGCACGCTTCCGGTTTATGTGCTCGATCATCAGGTGCGCGGCCTTCACCGGGTCGGCCTCGAACGCGAAGCAAGCGCCGTAGTCCTCAGCCATCCCGCCGCACACGTAGTCCGACACCGCCTTGCTGCCAGCGATTGGGTGCGGCGTGCCGAAGACGGTAAACACGCCCGAGGCGACAAAATAGAAGCCGATGGCAATCGCCTTTTCGGACATCCATTCGGGCGCAGCGCCTGCCGCAGGAATATCGCTCAAATCCGCGCCGAGGCCGCCCTCCGCAATCACATTGCAGAGCGCCGTCAGTATCCGGCTGTTGTCCACACACGATCCGAGGTGAAGCACGGGTGGGATACCGACCGCCTCGCAGATTTGCCGCAGCCCGCGCCCTGCCATCGCCGCACCCTCCGGCCGCAGCAGCCCCGCCTTCGCGCAACTCAAGGCCGCGCACCCAGTCTGCACCACGAGCACATCGTTCCGAATCAGCTCCCTCACCATCTCCAGATGGCCGTAATCGTGCGTGATGTTCGGGTTGCAGCAGCCGACAACGCCCGCAAGCCCGCGGATCCGGCCTTCTATAATCCCGTTGTTCAGCGGACGATACGTCGAGCGATACCGCCCGCCGAGAAAATGAAACGTGTTCTCGGATGTGAACCCAGCGATGAGGTCCTCGCTGACCTTCGGGATATCTGCCTTGGCAGCGTCGCGGTTCGGGAAGTTCTCAATCGCGATACGGACGATTTCCCGGGCGACATCGAGCGCCTTGTCCTCGTGAAACGCGACGTGCGTCACCTCGGGCGGGAACTGTCCCTTCGCCGACGTCGTCACTAGCTTCGTATGGTAACACTTCGTCACCTCCGCCAGCGCGGGCATGATGCACTGCACGTCAACGACCATCACCTCGACCGCGCCCGTGACGACCGCCAGCTCCTGCTGGAGGAAGTTCCCGGCGACGGGGATTCCGTGCCGCATCAGAATCTCGTTCGCACTGCAACAGATGCCCGCGAGGTTGATCCCCTTGGCCCCCTTCTCCTGCGCGAGACGCAAGAGCTCCGGGTCGCGTGCCGCCGCGACAATCATCTCCGACAACACCGGCTCGTGCCCGTGCACCACGATGTTCACACGGTCTGCATCGAGCACACCGAGATTCATTCGCGCCCGCACGGGAACCGGCGCACCAAACATCACGTCCTGAAGGTCTGTCGCAATCATCGACCCGCCCCAGCCGTCGGCCAGCGCCGCCCGCACGCCGTGCCGAATGATGCTGCGGTAGTCGTTGTCC
>CAZBRH010000004.1:0-1122 GCA_964494245.1 uncultured Planctomycetota bacterium
CTCCAGACGCTTGAACGCCGCGTCTGCGGGCGTCTGCGGACGGGCGACATCCCATCGAGCGAAATCCCCGCCATCTACCACGCCTTCGTCCGCTCGGCCAACGCAGCCGACCCCTGCGAGCGAGCCCTCTGCCTGAGCCAGATCAGGGCGGTTATCCACCATAATGCGCTCGACGTTATTACGTTGGCCGAGCTGGCTGTCCATCTGCTCGGCTGAAGTTCGCTTCACTCTTGGTCAGGGAACGAGGATGTGGATGCCCGCGAGGCGTTCGAGAGCGGCGAGCCGCGCCGCACCAGTCTGATGCGCGAGCCAGTTGACCGGGTCCATCTCTCCGGACAGGCCAAGCAACTTGCAGGAACGGGCAAGGCGGACGCCATCGGGTTCGGAAGCGGCGGCGCGTAGTTCGCCCAGGATAACAGTTGCCCACATCGCGCCTTCAGCCAACTGATCAAGCCAAGTTTTAACGGCATCCACGCGGTCTATCTCCCGCAGTTGCAGACAGCTGACGGCAGCAAGGGCGGCCGTTCGCGCGGCGGCGGGACCATTGTGCCAGAGAGCAATGTGTTCTCGGAGCTTGGCCCCGCTTCCGTGTATGATGGCCTGCGAAAGCAGTGCGGGCGGGGCCGTCACGAGGCCCTGTCGAACACGCTCGAGCAGCAGATCAAGGTTCACGCCCTGTGTGCGAATGAGACCGAGGAGTGCAAGTCCCTGCACGCGGTCGGTGACGTCAACGGGGCGGCCGTCCGCGCCTCGCATACGAATCGGCTGCGATTCGAGCAAAGTCTGCCATGCGGCCACGAGTTCTTCCATGTCGCTTCGAAACGAGTCTTGCATATGAGCCACATAGACGCCGGCCTGATCGACTCGGCGCAAGCCGGTGTTGGTAATTTCTTCGACGGCCCGGATGGTTTGAATGCGGGCATGCAGGGCGGTCGGCGCCATGTGGGAGGCGTTCATCTCGTCGAGCAAATCGATGAGGACGGCGTTGAACTCGTCCTCGCCGTCATGGAGGCCTTCGACGAGGCCGCGGTAGATCGCGGTGGTCGGGCGAACGAGCTTGATGCGGGAGCAGAGGGCTTCGACTTCGGCCTGTTCCTCGTAGCGCCGCATGTGGTTTACCGC
>CAZBRH010000004.1:1132-6246 GCA_964494245.1 uncultured Planctomycetota bacterium
ACTTCGGCTCGCGCTTCGGGCGTGTGTTCGCCGCCGATGAGTTCGTGGAGGCGAGCGACAGCGTCGGTGACTTCGCGCAGAGCGAGCGAATCATCGGGCGCGTGTGGTGCCGCGGCACAGCCGATGGCGAGCAGGAGCGCAACCATCAGGCGCGCTCGGCGTGGACCCGTGCCTCGACCGTGAGCCTCAAGCCCCGTCAAAGCGGGCAGAAGCAAGGGCTTTGGTTGTCGGGGATCCTTTCTTGGGCTCATCGCGGAACCTCATCTATTGCTGGGGGATCATCGCGGTGATGAGCGATTTCAGCTGATCACGAACGCGCTCAAACGCCCGCATGACATCCTCGGCGCTGCCCGTCGCGCTCACTGGGTCAGGCATGGCCCAGGTTTCGCGCCGCACTACGCCTGGCAGTGTGACACAGATCTCTTCGGCGCAGAGCGTGATGATGGTGTCCACGCGGCCAAGCGGTATGTCGGAGATGCGTTTGGGATGCTGGGCGGAGATGTCGATGCCGGCGCGGCGCATGACTTCGACGGCTCGCGGGTCGACTTGTCTGGCGGGGTCGGATCCGGCGCTCCAGATTTCGGTGCCGGGCGGAAGCAGACGGCGTGCCCAGCCCTCGGCCATCTGGCTGCGGGCCGCATTGCGGACGCAGAGGAAGAGGATTCCATGTCGGTGGGGGGGCCGGCTGCTCTTCGGCCCGTCGCCGTGGCGGATGTCTCTGCCGCGGACCATAAAGACGACCATCTCAGCCAGGTTCGTGGCGTGGTCGGCGGCCCGTTCAAGGTGCTTGGCCACGGCCTGAACCCGTGTGGCCCATGAGACATTGGCTCGGTCGGCCATCATGCGGTTGAGCAACTGCCGGAAGGCCTGGGCGTAGCGGGCATCCACCGCTTTGTCGGACTCGATGACGGAGAGTGCCGAAGCCGGATCGGCGGCGATAAAGGCGTCCATTGCCTGCGAGACCATTTGAGCAACTGCCTTTGCCATGGCGGAGATGTCCTCGAAACTCTCACTGGCGGCCTCCTGCGCCAGTTCCACCGTGCGCTCGGCGATATTCACGCACAGGTCGCCGATGCGTTCGAGGTCCGTCACGAGCTTCATGGCGGTAGTGATGAAGCGCAGGTCCGAGCCCATCGGCTGACGGCGGGCCAACACGTGGAGGCACAATTCGTCCGTTTCGACCTCAAGACGGTCTACGTCGTCATCGCTGGCAACGATGCGGCGGGCGGATTCTACGTCGCGCTGCTCGAATGCGCGGAAGCTGTCAGCGAGCATTGCGGTCACGCGGCGGCCCATGCTGGCCACCTGCTCGCGGATTTGGCGAAGCTCGCCTTCGTATTCGCGGTCGGTGTGCATCGCGGTCATGAGTGTCTCCCGGTTCAACCGAATCGTCCGGTGATATACGCCTCGGTTTTGGGGTCGGAGGGGCTGGTGAACAGCTGGTTGGTTTCGCCGAATTCAATAAGTTCGCCCAAGTAGAGGAAGGCGGTGTAGTCGGCGACACGGCTGGCCTGTTGCATATTGTGGGTCACGATAACGACAGTGTAATGCTTCCGCAAGTCATGAATGAGGTCCTCGATCTTGGCCGTGGCCATGGGGTCCAGGGCCGAGCAGGGCTCGTCCATCAGCAGCACTTCCGGCTCCAGTGCGAGCGCCCGCGCGATGCAGAGACGCTGCTGCTGCCCCCCGCTGATGCTCTCGCCGGGGCGGTTCAACACATCCTTGACCTCGTCCCACAAGGCGGCCCGACGCAGGGCTTTTTCGACAAGTTCCTCCTTGTCCGGCATGCGAAGCTTCTGAAGCCGGAGTCCGGCCAGCACGTTTTCGCGGATGGACATCATCGGGAACGGGTTGGGCTTCTGGAAGACCATTCCGATCCGTCGGCGGAGGCGGACGGGATTGACGCCTTCGGCGTAAATGTTGACGCCGTCGAGGAAGACGCGCCCAGAAACGCGAGCTCCGCGAACAACCTCGTGCATGCGGTTCAGGCAGCGGATGAAGGTGCTCTTGCCGCAGCCCGATGGGCCGATGATCGCGGTCGCCCGCCGCTCGGCAATCGGTAGCGTGATGCCCCTGAGCACCTCCGTTTGGCCGAACCACGCGCGAAGATTGTCCACCCACATCTTGGACGTGGGCGAGCCCTGCGAGTCGACGTTGGGTGTGCTCCGTGGGGAATCTATCTGCATCACGTGAACCTCTGCTGGAACCGGGCACGAAGCCAGATGGCCACAGCGTTGAACAAGAGCATGATGGCGAGCAGGACGACAATGCCGGCGGCGGCATTGACGTGGAAACCGGTCTGGGGCCGGGAAATCCAATTGAAGATTTGAATCGGCAACGCCGTGAACGGGCTGTGCACGGAGTCGGGGAGGAAGGCCACGTAGGTCAATGCCCCGATGGTGATCAGCGGCGCCGTCTCACCAATGGCCCGCGCCAGCGACAGGATGATGCCCGTCAGGATGCCCGGTAGGCTCACGGGCAGTACGACGCGCCGGATGGCCTGCCAGCGGTCGGCCCCGAGGGCGTAGCAGGCCTCGCGGGTGGATTGGGACACGGTTCGCAGCGCTTCACGCGAGGCCATGATGACCATCGGCAGGAGCAGCAGCGCCAGCGTGGCTGCTCCGGCCAATAAGCTTCGGCCCATCCGCATTGCCCGGACAAAGAGTTCGAGGCCGAGCAGGCCGTAGATGATGGATGGCACGCCAGCCAGGTTGCTGATGTTGACCTCGATGAAGGATGTCCACCGGCTTGGCCGAGCGTATTCTTCAAGGTAGATTGCCGCGCCGATGCCTACGGGGATCGCAAGGACCGCCGTGAGCAGCATCAGGCAGGCGCTCCCGACGAGGGCGGGCAGGATGCCTGCCTGCTCGGGGAACCGGGACGGGTAGCTTGTGCAGAAGTCCCAGTTCAGCCGCTCCCACCCGTTGACGATCGCCTGGACGACCAGCACCGCCAATAGGAGCAACGGCAACGTGAGGGCAAGGAGGCAGATGGCCTTGAAGGCCCGCTCAGGGGCCAGTCTCTCGGCCTTGGCGCCCGCGAAATCGGGCTTGCGGGAGGGTATCGTGACTTGTGTTTGACGCTGACTCATAGGGTCGCCCCCCGCATCACCCGCCGCCGCAGATAGAATGAAGCGACGTTCAGGACCATTGTGAAAACAAAGAGCGTCATGCCGACGGCGAAGATCGTCCGGTATTCGAGCGTTCCGGCGGGCGTGTCGCCCAAGCTTACCTGGACGATGTAGGCGGTCATTGTCTCAATCGCGACGCGGGGATCGAACGTGAACCGGGGTTGCTGTCCCGCGGCAATAGCCACGATCATCGTTTCGCCGACAGCGCGCGAGATCCCGATGATCACCGACGCGGCAATGCCTGAGAATGCGGTTGGCAGGACCACTCTCCGGATCGTCGCCAACTTGCCGCCGCCCAGCGCGTATGCCCCCTCGCGCAGATTATCCGGCACGGCGTGGATGGCGTCCTCGCTGAGAGAAGCGATGATCGGCAGGATCATCACGCCCATCACGATCCCGGCGCCGAGGGCGTTGAAGCCGGCCAGGCCGGGGATGACTCGCTGGAGCATCGGCGTCACGGCGACGAGGGCGAAGTATCCGTACACCACGGTGGGGATTCCCGCCAGCATCTCCACAGCGGGCTTGAGCACGCGGCGGACGCGGCCGGAAGCGTATTCGCTCATGTAGATGGCCCCCAGCAGGCCAAGCGGCAGGGCTACCCCTATGGCGATGACGCTCGTCAGGAGCGTCCCCGAAACGAGTGCCCAGATGCCGAAGTGCTTCTGGGTAAAGAGCGGCGTCCACTGTGTATCGCCGAAGAACTGCCCGAAGGAAACCTCGCGGAAGAAGCCGACCGTTTCGACCAGCAGGACGAGAATAATCCCCGCCGTCGTCAGGACGGAGACAATGGCGCAAGCCAGCAGCACCGTCGAAACGACTCGCTCTAACAGAGGTCGCGGTCTGAGCAGGTCTGTCTCGATCGAACGCATCGGTGTTCTATCGACCTTCCATCTCCAGCAACTTTTCGATCTTCACGCCCACCTGCGAGCCCTTGCCGCCAAACAGCGAGCCAGTGATCCGCTTGTCCACCCGCTCTTGGGCGAGCTTGTACGCGCGTTCGGAGAGAGGAATATAGCCGACTTCCTTCACAAGTTGGGGAGCGTGCTTCAGGTAGAATCGAACGAACGACTCGACCTCCGGCTGCTCCAGAGAGTCCTTTCGCACGTAGATGAAGATCGGCCTGGACAGCGGCTGATACGTGCCGTCCATGACCGTCTCCAGCGACGGGGCCACCGGTCCCTTGCCGTTCTCGTCCTTCTCGTCGTCCACGGGGAGCAGTTTGAGCTTGTCGCGGTTCTCTTCGTAGTAGGCGAGGCCAAAGAACCCTAGCGCCAGTTCATCGCCGGCGATGCCCTGCACGAGCACGTTGTCATCCTCGCTGGAGGTGAAGTCCCCGCGGCTGGAGTGCTCCTTGCCAACAATTGCTTCGGTGAAGTAGTCGTAGGTGCCGCTGTCCACGCCCGCGCCGTACAGGTGGATCTCCCGATCGGGCCAGTCCGGGCGAATCTGGTTCCAGCGCGTGATCTTCCCCTGGGCGTCCGGTTCCCAGAGCTTCTTGAGCTCCTTGACCGTGATGTCTGTGGCCCAGGTGTTCTTGGGGTTGATCATCACGGCCAGGCCGTCGTAGGCCACCGGAAGCTCAATGTATTCAATGCCTGCCTTGGCGCATGCCTCAACCTCGCTGGGCTTGATCGGCCGCGAAGCGTTCGAGATGTCCGTTTCGCCAGCGGCGAATTTCTTGAAACCGCCGCCCGTTCCCGAAATGCCCACCACGACGCGAAGTCCCGGATTTGCCTTCTGGAATTCCTCTGCAACGGCTTCGGTGATGGGGAACACCGTGCTGGACCCGTCGACCCGCACCGTCCCGCCCGCATGTTCCTTCTTGCCGCATCCGGCCAGGCCAAGCCCCACCGCCGCCACCCACACCCAGACTGTTACGTTTCTCATGCTACTCTCCTTGTAAAGGTTATTGCCTTTTTTGCCCTGCCTACAACCGCCGGCGGCCTCCGCGCGCTATGGCGGCTTGTTCTTGCCGTCCCCCAGC
>CAZBRH010000004.1:6298-9698 GCA_964494245.1 uncultured Planctomycetota bacterium
AATCTGGCTAACCTTTGCGCTCGGGTCCCTTTCGCCTGAGCAGGGTCGTCCGTCGGCCAGTATAGCCGGTAGCTCGCGCCGGGAAAGACCGGGCATCGCGACTCGGCGTTGGAACAGACGGTAATCACGTATCCGAAGTGCATTTTGCCCAAGAACTCCAGTATGCTCTTGGGTCGCTGGCTTCGGATGTCCAGCCCGATTTCTCGCATCACCTCACACGTCATGGCGGCGATGGGCTTGGGGTCCAGGCCGGCACTGTAGACCTCGAACCTGTCGCCGGCATGCTTGCGGAGCAGCGCCTCGGCCATCTGGCTGCGGCAGGAATTGCCGGTGCACAGGAAGAGAACCCTCGATTTGGCGTCCATGGGACAGGGAGTCGGCTTGGTTCGCATGACCACGGCTCGCCGAGCGGCATCGTCGCGAACTGTTGGGTCGTTCCCCAGACGCTGCCGCAGCCAGTCGTAGATACGCGTCACAGAATCGCCCGGTTTTCGAGCCCATGCGAAGTAGTGCCAGCGGCCTTCCTGCCAGGTATCGACCAGTTTCGCCTCCACGAGCACCCGGAGGTGCTTGGATACGGTGGACGCCGCTAATGCTAGAACGTCGGTAATCTGGCACAGGCATAGCGGCGCGCTCTCCAGCGCCATGAGAATCCGGAGCCGGTTGCGGTCCGAAAGCGCCTTCGTGATGGCGAGCACGTCTTCTATCATGGTGCTCATTCTATGTTTCGCCAAATGACGAATCAAATTAGAAGTATGTTAGCTTCTGGTTAGGCCGCCGTCAGGCCTGTCCCGGGCGGATCCGACGGTCGCCATCCCTGGTGCGGGTAGGTGAACTTGATGCGCACAAAAGGCGCCTCGCTCCGAGATGGGGCTAATTACACGTTACCCACCACAGCTGATGATCAGGCCGCTCGGGCGAACCGCCCCGGTCGCCTATGGCTTTACGGCTTGTCCCGCCAAAGCGAAGGCCCCCACTTGAGGGCGGGGCCGCCCTGGCTTTCGCCCTCGGCCGGCGCTTCCGCTGCACCGGCCGTCGGATTCGGCGCGAGGGCATCGCCCTCGAACCGGATCACGTCGTCGGCGGTAATCGGCTCGGCACCCCAGCCAAGCGTTAGTGCGCGGTAGAGCAGTTGATTTTTGACCGTCGGCTTGATGGTTATGATCAGCACGCTCTTGCGGGCTACATCGGTATTGTAGCGGAAAAGCGCACCAACAATCGGGAGCTTGCGAAGCAGCGGGATGCCGCGCGTTTCGGCGACCACCGTTTCCTTGTCCATTCCGCCCAGGGCGAAAACCTGACCGGGCACGAGTGTCGCCGTTGTCACGGTTCGGCGTTCTGTGATGATCGGGACGTCAAGCTTCGTGAAGCCAACGAGCGAGTTCACTGTTACGACGATGGAAGCCGACAAGCTCCGGCAGCCGATGGTCGGCGTGATGGCAAGATAGATGCCTTCGGACTTCTCGCCGGTGATGGTGCCGCGGTCGGTGGAGGAGGTCTGGTTTGTGCCGCCGGGCTGGTTGGGGAGCGCCTGTTCCTCGCGGAGCATCAAGCCCTGGGTGCCGAGCGACGGCGTCGAAACGGGCGTCTGAAGCTGGCCGTTGGACCACGTCATATCGCTGTATCCCAGGTAGGGGATCCGCTTGAGCGAGCTGATGACGGCCTGCTGGCCGTTTTGGACGCTGATGCGCGTGCGGGTGACAACTTTTGCGGCATTCTGTTCGACGAGGTAGTTGAGGAATTGTGCGAGATTCGAGGCGCCGACGGTGATAAGCGACTCGAACCCGCTGACGGAGGTGACGGAGTTGCGGTAGCACTTGAAGGCGCCGCCGATGGAGTTCTTCCATGCCTCCCAGTAGAGGCCGAGGCGGTCTTCGTCGTCGCGGTCGAGTTCAAATATTTCCACCTCGAATTCGACCTGCGGGATGGGGACATCCATGAAGCGGACGACGGCGAGACCGCGGCCAAAGTCGGAGGCGGAGTCGCGGAAGTAAAGGGTGTTTGTCGCGGCGTCGATAGCGGTGCTGCCTTCTGCCGAAAGTTCGGAGTTCTGGAGGATGGCGCGGACGTCGGCGGCGCTGCGGTGCTGCATGCGATAAAAGAAGCGGGTGTCGCCGGGGCTGGAGGTGACGCCCGGAAGGTCGAACGTCTTGATTAGTTGCTCGATGCCGGGTAGTTGAAACGGTGGGCAAACGACTTGGATGAAGTTGCGTTCCTGACCCGTTGCGGGGTCCTTGTAGCGGAGTGTGCGGGCGGCGCCACTTTCGGCGCGAACGGCCTGGATGACGTAGGGGACGACTTCCATCACGGGAGCGTTCTTGAGCTCGAAGACGCGGGTGACGTAGTCGTTCATTTGCGCCTTTTCGTTCGTGCGCAAGATGCGAAAGTTATCGACCGACTCTTTGATCGTTCGGTCGAAGTTCAAGACCTCATTCTGTTCGTTCTCGGCAGCTAAGGCGCCCGCGCCGTAGAGCACCGCAGCCAGCGCGGCGACCAGCGCAGCGTAACGCTTCGACATGGCTTCCGTACCTCCTATGCAGTGAACTGACGATGGGTTGTTATTCCCCTCGCACCTGACATTGCGCTCGGGGCGGCCGTTGCGGAGAAAGAGAGCGGCCGTTCCCGAACGCGGCGGCGTTCGGGAACGGCGCTTCGAGTTAACCCAAGGAGGGTCATTTCTGCCGCTCGTTGACGAGGACCTCGACGACGTGTGGGTCGGCGAGGGTGCTGATGTCGCCGAGCTCGGTGATATTGCCTTCGGCAATTTTGCGGAGGATACGCCGCATGATTTTGCCGGAGCGCGTCTTGGGCAGTGCGGGAGCAAACTGGATTTTGTCCGGAGCGGCAATCGGGCCAATCTCCTTGCGGACGTGCTTCACCAGTTCTTTCTTGAGTTCTTCGCTCGGCTCGACGCCATCGACGAGGGTGACAAAAGCGTAAAGGCCCTGTCCCTTGATCTCGTGGGGCATCGGGGCAACGGCGGCCTCGGCGACCTTCTCGTGGCTGACGAGGGCGCTTTCGACTTCGGCGGTGCCGATGCGGTGTCCAGAGACGTTCACCACGTCGTCGATTCGGCCCATCAGCCAGTAATCGCCGTCCTGGTCGACCCGGCAACCGTCGCCGGTGAAGTATAGATTCTTGTACATCGTCCAGTAGGTATCCATGAATCGGTCGTGGTCACCCCACATCGTGCGGGCCATGCCGGGCCATGGGGTCTTGATGCAGAGTTTACCGCCCTCATTGCGGTTGCACTCGGAGCCATCTTCGCGCAGGACGATGGGTTCTACGCCGAAGAAGGGTCGGTTCGCGCTGCCGGGCTTGATGGTCATCGCGCCGGGGAGTGGTGTGATCATGAAGCCGCCCGTCGCGGTCCGCCCCCACTGCGGCGCTGGACCGACGG
>CAZBRH010000004.1:9708-10482 GCA_964494245.1 uncultured Planctomycetota bacterium
ACCAAGTGGCAACGATAGGGCAACGATTGCGCCCTACCTTGGTGTAGTACCACATCCAGGCCTCTGGATTGATTGGCTCGCCGACCGTACCGAGGATTTTGAGGCTCGAGAGGTCATACTTGGCGGGCCACTCGTCGCCCTGGCGGATCAGGGCTCTGATCGCAGTTGGCGCGGTGTAGAACTGGGTCACTTTGAATTTGTCGATCACGGCCCAGTAGCGACCGGGGTCGGGATACAGGGGGGTGCTTTCGAACATGACGCTCGTTGTTCCATTGGCGAGCGGGGCGTAAACGATGTAGCTGTGGCCGGTGACCCAGCCAATGTCGGCGGCGCAAAAGTAAATGTCATTCTTCTGGATGTCGAACGCAAGCTTGTGGGTGAGCGTAATCCAGACGAGGTATCCGCCGGTCGTGTGGACGACGCCTTTCGGCTTGCCGGTGGAGCCGGAAGTATAGAGGATGAAGAGAGGGTCTTCGGCGTTCATGACCTCCGGCTTGCATTCCGGCGACGCGTCGGCCATCAGGTCGTGGTACCAGAGGTCGCGGCCCTTTTGCATCGGACAGTCGGCGTCGGACCTGCGGACGACGACGACCTTTTCGATAGAAGGGCAGACAGCAACGGCCTCGTCGGAGATTTGCTTGAGCGGGATATCCTTGCCGGCGCGCTTCGAGACGTTCGCCGTGATGAGTATCTTGCACGTCGCATCCCGAATTCGGTCGCGCAAGGCGTCGGCGCTGAAACCGCCGAACACGATGGAATGAATCGCGCCGATCC
>CAZBRH010000004.1:10501-19116 GCA_964494245.1 uncultured Planctomycetota bacterium
GCTCCGGCATCATGCCGAGGTATATGCAGACGCGGTCGCCCTTCTTGATGCCGAGCTTCTTGAGCACGTTGGCGAACTTGCAGACTTCTCGGTGCAGTTCGCGATACGTAATCTTCGCATCTTCGCCCGGCTCGTCGCCTTCCCAAATGAGGGCAACCTGGTTTTCGCGCTCCGTGCCGAGGTGCCGGTCGAGGCAATTGTAGGTGACGTTGAGCTGACCATCGCGGAACCACGTATGCCGAATGATGCGGCGATCGATGTCCCATGTGTACTCGCGGCCGATCGTCGGCTTCCGGAACCACGTAACCATCGCCTCTGCCTGTTCGAGCCAGAAGCCGTCGACGTCGTTGATCGAGCGGTCATACATTTCTTGGTATTGTTCCATCGAGCGAATGTGCGCCTGGGCCTGAAGCTCCGGGGGCGGCGGAAACGAACGCGTTTCCGACATGAACGAGTCGATCCCTTTTTTCTGCTCTGCCATGCCTATCGATTCTCCTTTCCTCGATGCAGGGACATAAGGAACACTTGCGTGCCGGGCGGGCGCAAGCCGTCCGGGCAGAACGGCAATCGGTTTCGGTATTTTCTTGATTCTTTTCTGAATGTCAAACAAAAAGACGGTGAGGACGGGATCGGGGGTTATTCAATTGCATCGTGCCAACGGGCCATGCCGCTGAATGTGCTCCCGTTCCGAAAGGACTTTCTGCAAGTAGACGGCGCCGGATCGCCTGAGCGTGGCCGGGGTTTGTGACCGTTGTCCCCAAGCGTGCTTGGCGGTCTCTGCTACTTGGGACGGACGGTGATGGTGTGGAAGCCAGAGCGGACGCCGTAGGTGATGGCCTTCTCGTCGCCTTCGGGAATGTAGGCAAGCCCGTCCGTTTGGAACAGCAGCGCGGACGGGTGCTTGCCGAGGCCAATGAATGTGAGTTTTTGGTCGTCGCGACTGCTGACTTCGCCCTCCACGAAGCCGCCGGGCGCGATCCGGAAGCGGGCCATCCCGCCATCGATTCGCACACCCACACCTTGGGCTTGGACTTCTCCAGGAGCCAACAGAGCCGCATCGAAATGCGTCTTCCGGAGCGTTACCACGCCATGTGTTCCGCTGAATCGAATGCCCGCGTGCTCGTATTCTGCCTTATCGCGTGACAAGAAGACGTAGCGCACGATGTCGCCGTATGCGATCCGCACGCCAAGGATACCGTCCAGCGGTGCGACCTCAGGCGAGCCGAACTGTCGGACGACTGCTTCACCGGGGGCTTGACGGCGAATCGGACAGAGCACCGTGAGGTATTCGACGCTGGAGGGAGCGCTCTTCTCGCCGGTTGCAGGGGCCGGCTGCGAAAGACGAAGTGTGAACCGCTGCGGTACGTCTTCGTGCACGCTCGCGCTGACGTTGCCGCTTCCGAACGCATGAACGTCCAGGTCAACTCCGTATGGGCCAACAAAATGGGCGGATGATCCTTCGAGGCGGGCAGCATCGGCGCACACGTTGAAGAAGACGTCAGTTGGGAAAGAACCTGTGATGCGGTCGAGAATGATGACATATTGCCGTTGTTTGTTGAACAGCAGATGCCGCCGGATGAGCACCGGTTGGTCGAGCTTTTCGTGGGCGCCGAGCAGATCGGCCGTCTGGCTGCCATCAGCCCTGTGCCCGGGAGGCGGCATGAACGCTTCGTGTGCCGCGGTGTTCATCACATCCAGTTCTGGCTTTGTGTATTCCCTCAGTGATGATAGCTCGTTCACCTCGATTTGGCCAACGACGTAGTCATCGTCCTGCTGCGGGAAGAACCCGACGATGCGGCCGGGCGCATTGTGCACCCGCGAGTCGATGCGAACGGTGTTGTGCGCCCACGTCGCCTGCCGTTCCGGCGGGGAACCGGAGTCCACGAGCAGGGGCTTTCCAAAAGCGTGAAAGAGTATGCTGCCGCGGTCGTGGTGGAACGAGAAGGGCAAGGGGCCGCACTTGAAGAAAAGATACGCCTCGTCGCGCTCAAGATAGTTTGCGCGCAGTAGAGCGCCGAAGCCGGGGAGGATGACGCTCGCGAGCTTGGGGGGCGGCGCGGGCTCAATGGCAGGCGGCAAGACACCCAATGCTTCGTAGAGGGGCCTATGGCGTCGCATGCGCTCAAAGACGGGGCGGCCTGCCTGCTCCCACGCCCACGCGAAGCGGCTCGCGTCGGTCGGGGATGACTGGGCCAGCCGCGATGCGGCAATGCCCAAAACGGCGAGCGACTCGGCGTCGCCCTCGCCAGACCGACCGAACGGCGGAAGCAGCCGCAGGCCGTTGAAGCGAGGGTCCGGCGGGGTAGTCAGCATCGAGAGATAGGCGAGTGCGCGAACGAAGTTTGGTGTTGCAAATGGCGAGGCCCCGACCTTGGTCGGCCCGAGGGTGTTTTCAATCAGGGGCGCGAGTTCGGCCCAGACACAGAGCGCCCTTGCGGACGCTGTGGTATCTAACGGCACGCCGCTGGTTGCGGCAATCAGCGCCAGATGATTCTCCATTTCCGCTCTTGCTTCGAGGACGCGCCGCGAACTGTCGGGATGGCGGTCGATGAGGAGCGAGATTGCCGTAATCGCGGCGTCGCGGCGTGCGGAAAGCTCGGGGTCGTGCGCCACGGCCCAGCGGTAGTTCGGGCTTTCGAGTTGTGCTGCGACGAGGACGAGTGTGCTGAGGATGACTTCTTTTTCGCGTTGGGAGAAGAGACCGCTGTTCACGTTTGCGTCGTAAAGAAGGACCGTGTGCCGCACCATCTCCTCAAGTGCGGCGGAATGCATGCCGGCTCCGGAAAAGCCAGAAATTCCCTTTTCGTCCCAGGGGCCGAGGACGGCGCGCCGTAGGAAGAATATGCCGCCAAGGACGTGCGATCGGATGAGAGAACTGTGGACACGGGACCCTGTGAAAATGTCGTGGAGCAGCCGGGGGAAGCGCTCGGGGGCTTCCTCAAACGATCGCTTCATTTGTGTAAAGGTGCGCGTATTGAAAAGCAGGCGGGGTTCCTCGGTCAGCTTCGCCCGGTCAAGGCGAAGCGCCGCCAGGCGGCCGATGTCAATCTGCGAAAGCTGGATATGCAGTCGGTTTAGGTAGTGGCTCTTCCCTTCGGGCACCGGACTCGCAGCGATGCTGGCGGCGTCCCAGTTTTTCCCCTTGTCAAAGACCGTTAGGGCGAACTGTCGGCTGCCGACGCGGTGGGGGAACTGGAGCGCCAAGTTCCCCTCGGCCGTTCCGAGAAGTCGCACTTCCCGACGGTCATCCGACCGCACTATCCACGCTCCGTTTTCCCATCCGTAGTCGCGTGGGAGTGCCCAGCTGCTGCCGTTCACCTGAACAACGCCGACCGCGTCTTTTCGGCCGCCGCTGCTCATCACGCCGAACCAGTTGTGGGAGTCTCGCAGGTCAGGTGGATTCCATGGCCGGAAGACTGCCAGTGTTTGTGGGCGGCGGTTGATGAGGTTAGAGAGCTTCTCGAAGGCGGCCCCGCCTTCGTGCGCAAAGGTTGCTATGTCCGGGGCCAGATTCGAGTTGATGGTAAACTCGAACGTGAGGTCCACTTGTCCGCTCATTTCCTCGGTGAAAATGACGTAGTCGGTATCAGCGTAGAGGCGGACGCGGGCTCGGTATTCCGGCTCCGGCTCTCCGTCTTTTCCCGGCGCGAGCTTGTAGAGCATCTGGAACTCGCGGAAGATGGGGCCGGTCGCAGTTTCCTCGCACGTAAACGAGGTGACGGTGCAGTTGCCCGTGAGCTGCCCCTTGCCGAGCCAGATGCCGTCGGGGCCGCGCAAGGCGAGGATGGGCGCTGGGCAACTCGGGGCGGGCTGCGGCCCCTTGCTTGCAGCGGGGGGAAGGCGCACAGCGATCAGCGAGTTCAAAAGCACGCGTTCTCCGCTCGCGTCATCTGTCTCCACCGCAAGCCCCGTATTGTAGTTCGGTGTCTGGAAGCCCTCCTGCCAGTCGCTGCATACGGCATACGCTCTCGACTCATACGGGTTGAGGGAGACGGCAAAGGTAATCGCGCAGGAGCGGATAAAATCCTCCCTGCCATATTTTACGTCGGTCAGTTGGAAGGGCGTTTCCTTGCCGGAGACACCATCGATAAGGCGGAGGGATGGGCGGCGGCACCGGCTGGGCTCGAACGTTATGAACCGCGTCAGATACTGCCGGGGCCACGCCATGCCCAGCGGTTCCTCGACGATGATGGGCTTCGAGTAGCGGCGTTTGAGGTTGTCAGCGAACTCGAGCGCCTTGACTCTCGGGGCTTCGCGGGGAGGCCGCTCCGGAAACAGCATCCGCTGCACGGCGATGGTGGTTGTCGTGTCGGGCAGCACCTCTATTTGCTTTCGGATGAGCAGCGACACCGGCGGTTCCTTTTGGCCCGGCGCATAAGCAAACATGTAGGAATATGTCGCCGCGGGGATGTTGCGGAAGGCAAAGCGCCCCGAGCCATCGGTTTCGGCAAAGAATTCACCCGGCTCAACAAGCGATAGCTTGACGCCGACGACCGGAAGAGCGGTGTGCTCGTCGACGAGGGTGCCCGCGAGCGTTCCTGTTGCGGTTGGGCCGGGTTCCCCCGCCAGCAACAGCGACGGCAGGAGCAATGTCAGCATCAGAGCCAAAGGCCGGCTACCGGTTTGGTTTCCCATAGCGGTCCCCAAGGTTGGTTCAGAGCGTCCGCATGCAATTCTCGGCCATATTGGCCGCGTGGTTTATCAGCGACTATCATATTCCGTCCCAGCGTCCGAGTATAGTTTGTTCTGGGCGATGTAAGCCGCCACGGCTGGGGGGACAAGTCCGTGAAGCGGTTGTTCTGCCGCCACACGGCGGCGAATTTCCGTCGAAGAGGTGATGTTTGCGGTTGTCCGAACAGCCCCGGCCCACATCGCTGCAACGCAGTCCTCGGGGAGGATGTCGCGAAGAGCGTCGAGCGCGTCCAGCGGGAACCCCGGTCTTGCGGCGACAATGAACCGGCATAACTTGGCTAATGTCGCGATATGTTTCCACTTAGCAAGACCGTGCAAAGAATCCGCGCCGATGAGGAAATAGAGCTCGACGCCGGGTCCGAGCTGCGAACGCATCATCCGGACCGTGTCGACAGAAAAGGATTTGCCCGGCCGCTTCAGCTCGCAGTCCGAAACCTCGTATTCCGGCCGGTCCATTGTTGCGAGGCGAAGCATCGCGAGGCGGTGGGCGCCGGGTGCGCGCGGCGCACCTGTTCTGTGCGGCTGGTGGCGCGCGGGAACAAACACGACGCGCTCGAGCTGGTGCTGTCGGAGGGCGGCGGCGGCGATCTCCAAATGTCCGTTATGGACAGGGTCGAAGCTGCCGCCAAAGATGGCGACGCGGCGCGGCGCTTTCTCTTGCATGTCGTTCACCACGTCCAGTGTAAAGGACGAGGCCATCCGGTTCAAGAATCGGGGTTTTCTCCGCTTGCCCGGAAGCCCCCGCTGTGATAAAAGTAGTCAAAAGCCCACTCTTCTCCGGAGGCGTAAGCCGTGGCCACGATTCTGAAACTGACGGACGGCATTGCGGTAGAGAATGATGTGCTGCGGCTGACCCTGCCCCTCACGGGCGGTTTTATCCATTCGTATTCGCTGCATGGGCGAAGCGGAAGCGCCTTCGAGCTCGCGGCGAGCGTTGATCCCCTTTCGCAAGTTGTCTATCGCACAAAGGATGGCGCAACGGGCATCCACAAGGTGGTCGCAGCGGGATATGAAATGGACCGCCGGGGCGCTGATTGTATCCTTCGGCTCGAATCCGAGTTCCACGACTCCGATGGCGTCCGTTGGTCTGTGGGCATCGAGTTCTATGTGCCCGACGAAGGGCCGCGGATTAGCGTCTCAAGCCGTCTCGCCACCAGCAGGCCACGGCAGCTTCTCGCGTTCCGGGGGCCTTTTCTGCGTGTGCCAGAGGGACCGGGGTATCCGAAGCGGCGAGCGGCGCTTTTCCCCGGACTCGATTGGGTGGTGGACGACGAACGGTCGTCTTCGCCGGACACGGCGCCGCCGCCGTTCGACCGCCGCGATGTGCCGCACCCATACAAGATCACCGTTCCCGTCATTGCTGTTGCCAGCGGGAAGTTTGTCACCGGCATCACATGGGATCCGCTCCAAGTTTGGGACGGCGAGCGGGTCGAGTCGGCAGCCCATCGCTACCCCGCAGCCGTGTTTGCTTCGCCTGATTTCATTGAAGGGACGCGGTCGCACCTGATGGGCCTGATGCTGCCGTCAGTGCCGCAGTTTATGGATGAGAACTCTGTGATAGCGGCAAGGCCATATCAGATGACGGCCGGCCGCGAGCTCCGCCTCGAATGCAACTTGTTTGTTCGGGAATCACCGAACGTTGTTGAGTGTATTCGAGAGTACATTCACTTGAACGGCCTCGTTCCTCCTCCGCCCAAGACGCGGGATTACAAGGAGAGTGTCGAGCTAGATGTCGAGACATACCTAGAGCGGGCTTGGAGCCCAAAGCACAGCGCTTGGGCTCACAGCAGCAGCGCGGAGGAAAAGTGGACCTTCTACAGCGAACTCGTGGCTCTGGCGCTCTGGCGGGCATCGCTTTTTGCCAAAGACGTAAAACTGAAGGCGCGCCTCCGCGAGTGTGTGGAGTCGGCCATTGCGGCGCACGGAGCGACCAGCGGGCTTTCGATGGCCTATTTCCGCGGCAACTTCGCCAGGGAACTCGATTTGGCGAAAGGCCGACTCGACAAGCTCGTCGCCGCTCAGAAGCCCGACGGCGGCTGGGCTGCCGACGATGCCAAGCTTCGCCGGCGGGAGCGGCCCCTCATCGGGGTCACTGCCGAAAACGCCGCCGCGCTCCTCCATTCCGGCCTCCTCACGGGCGACAGGCAGCACCTCGACGCGGGCACCCGGGCGCTTCGCTTCCTTGATGGATTCGACCGGCCAAGCGGGCTTCGCGTGTGGGACGTTCACGAAAAGGCCCCCGACCTGCTCGCCGCCGCGCACCTGATTGCGGCCTATCTTGACCTCTACCGCGCGACAGACAACCCCACACGTCTCGAACGCGCGGTTTATTGGGCGTGGGCCGGGCTGCCTTTCGTTTACCTCTGGCACGCCCACAACCGCGATATCATGCGCTACGCCACCGTTCCGTTTTTCGCTGTGACACTTATGGACAAGAAGCCGTGGTTCGGCGTCGCTGCTCAGTGGAATGGATTGGTGTATGCGAGGCAGCTCTTCCACCTCGGTCGATACGACCGGACGACACGATGGCATCGCATCGGACGGGCTATTACCCTGTGCGCCATGCAACTTCAGAAGGTCCCTGAGCACGCGCCAGCGGCCTTGACCGGCTTTTATTCGGACGCCTACAACGTCGTGGACGGACGCGACTACTATCCGTTGTGCCTCAATCCGCAGCTCATCACGCGAAACGTTCTTGGGCTTCTGGGAGAAGACATCGAGCCGTCCTGCGAGGTTGTTCCCTGGCGCGAAAAGCGCACGCGCATCGCAACGGTCGCCCACATGCTCGCCATTCGTTCCTCACCGAACCAAATCATGGTTCGGATGGCCTACCATGCGGGTGAGACCTGCTATTTGACAGTTGCCGAGTGTGCGCAGCCAACCGAAGTCCGAATAGGCGACAATGTGCTCGAACGAGTCGAGCGCTTGACTGATGCCCGGTGCGCGTGGCAGTTTGATGACACACGCGGCCTTATCATTGTCCGCCTTCAATTTGCAGAGCCCGAAGAAGTCCTCGAACTCCGCTTTTGATGCTCGCCCGAGCAGGTTGATCCGGGCAAATAGCGACCGTCCGAGCCGAACCCTGCACGAAAACCGCCGTTGAGAATTGTTAGAGCTGTGGTGCCCGACGGGACAAAAAGAGTTTGCACCGCAGGGCAACAAGTCCGAGAATGCCTTTGTTTAGAACGTGAACGGAAAAGAGCGAGTGATGACCGACATGGCCCCTCGACCCGAGGGTGGTGCCTTTCCTGCCGGGAAGCAAATTCTGGGTGAATTTGAACTGTTCCATCCGATTGGCCGCGGCGCTTCGGGCACGGTCTTCAAGGCCCGACAGCTCTCGATGGACCGCGTGGTTGCCCTCAAGGTGCTGCCGCCTTCCCTCGCGCGGAACGCGGCATTTATTCAGCGATTCCTCCGCGAAGCGCGGGCCGCGGCCAAACTGAACCACCCGAATATCGTTCAGGCAATCGACGTGGGGCAGGCCGGGCCGTATTACTACTTTGCGATGGAATATGTTGCGGGCCGCAGCGCCGGCGAGGAAGTCCGCACCAACGGACCGCTTCCAGAGCGGCGCGCGTTGGAAATCGCGCGCGACATCGCCCGCGCGCTTGCCCACGCACACTCTGTGGGGATCCTTCATCGCGACATCAAGCCCGACAACATTTTGATTGAGGCGGACGGAACAGCAAAGTTGGCCGACCTCGGGCTTGCTCGTGAAACGGGCATTGCTAACAGCCGCCTAACGCGCTCCGGCCTTCCTATCGGCACGCCGGATTACATTTCGCCGGAGCAAGCTCGCGGCGAGGGCGACCTCGACGGGCGCACGGATATCTATTCGCTCGGGGCGACGCTTTACCATTTGCTGGCTGGCGAACCGCCCTACGTGCACCCGTCGGCCATTGAGGTGATGTCGAGCCACCTTT
>CAZBRH010000004.1:19145-19395 GCA_964494245.1 uncultured Planctomycetota bacterium
GTCTTCGCGTGTCTCCGCAGCCGCCGCGGCAATTGTCCGCAAGGCAATGGCCAAAGACCGCGATCGGCGATATGCGACAGCGGATGAGATGCTTCGCGCCATCGAATCGGCGCTGGCCGCACAGATGCCGCAGGCGGTCGCGTTTGCCGCGGGGCGCGCAACGAATGGGTGTGTCGCTGCCCGTGGTGCCACGCGAACGAACGGGCGGAACAGTAGTAAGGTGTCCATCTTTGTTGCAGTCCTGCTGACG
>CAZBRH010000004.1:19431-20114 GCA_964494245.1 uncultured Planctomycetota bacterium
GAGTGGCAATGTTCTCGCCGTCCGCGAATAAGCCGCTGCCTGCCGCGGCCGACGAGGCGTTCGTTGCGTTGTCCGCTCGCGCCGATCAACTTGTTGCTGCAGGCGATTACGATGGAGCGATCAGCGCCTTCGAGGCGCTGCCGCCCCGGTTCGCTGGGCTTCTCGCCCCGCGAGCGAACGCAGAAATCCAGAAGATCAAGATGTCTGCCGAGGCCGCAATCGATGCTGCGACTACGAAGGCACGACAACTGCTCGAAGCCGGTCGTCTCGAGGATGCAATTGCAGCGCTCGACGCTGTGGCTCATATTCGTTACCGTCGGATGGATGACCGGATACAAGAACTGCGTCGGCGGGCAGGAGCTCTGTCCGGCAGCGCGGTGGAGGCGAAGCATCAAAAACACATCGATGCTGCGCTGGGCAACGTTGCCATGTTGCTCGACCGTATCGACGCGGCGGTTGGGAACGAGGACTTTGCTGGCGCCTGCCGCTTGGCCGAAGAGGCGGCTGCGGACCCGCTGCTTCAACCGGCACAGGCGGAACTACGGATCATCATCGAGGTTGTTCGGGCACTCCGTCGCGCCGAGGAGGCGCAGAAACGAACACCGGCCGATGGGTTTCGCCGGCTCATCGGCTCCACAGTGGCGATTCGCACAAAGGATGGTCGGCGCAGCGGAACACTGACC
>CAZBRH010000004.1:20154-23777 GCA_964494245.1 uncultured Planctomycetota bacterium
ACTGACCGAGGTTACCGCGGATTCCATCGTGCTCAATAAGACGTTCGTAATCAACGGCGAAGAACAGCTTCGGACCTACCGCATCTCCATTGAGGATATCCAGGCGGAGGCACTGGCGCGTCTTGCTCCGAAATGGGAGCCCAAGAGCGCCGATGAATGGATGGCCGAGGCGATTCTTGGTCTTGCAGCGAACGATGCCGAAAGGACGCGCACCGCGCTTGATGCCGCCAAGGACCACACTCTGCGGCCTCGCTACGAAAGAAAACTGGCCGCTTTGTCGGGCCATTAGCAGGGAATGCCACGATGCGGGGAATCGGAGAAAGATTTCAGGAGGAAACGAAATACTTCCGGGACCGAATGCCAGCAGGTTCTACCGCCAGAGTGCGGCCTCCGACACCTTACAAGGAGTATGCCGGGAGCGAGACGTTCGAACTTCCTGCGCCTCCGCCTTTGGCGCAGATGCCGCTCCATCTCGCGCTTGTCGGCCGTAAGAGCACCCGCCAGTTTGCGCCGATAGAGATTACGCTGGAACATCTCGCATACCTCTTGTGGGCCTCGTGCGGCATTCAACGGCGAGAACATGGTTTCGAGTTTCGGACGGCGCCATCGGCGGGAGCCCTTTATCCCATTGAAACATATGTCGTCGTAAACCGCGTGAAGGACGTGCCGGCCGGCGTGTATCACTATTCGGTCAGGCGGCATGTGCTCGAGACGCTTCGACGGGGCTTTGCTGGGCGGGAGGTTGCAGAGGCCGCGCTGGAGCAGGGCATGTGCCTTGATGCGGCGGCGGTGTTTGTGTGGACGGCGATCTTTGATCGGTCGCGGTGGAAATATGGCGAGCGGGCATTTCGATACGTCTATCTGGACGCGGGCCACGTTGGGGAGAACCTCGCTTTGGCCGCCGTGGCTCTCGGACTCGGCAGTTGCCAGATCGGAGCAATCTTCGACGATGAAATGAACGCCATCGTTGGGGTTGACGGCGCGAGTGAAAGCGTAATCTACGTGAGCGTAGTTGGTGAGCCACGCTCGGTCGAGCGTTGACAATCCGCGCGGCATAGGCATAATCTTGAATCGGGGACATGATGAGGGGATGGCCCATGCGCCTGCCGGAAGAAAGCGTCCGCATCGAACAGACGCAGAATGGTTACACCGCAAGGACGTCGCTCGTCGATGGCCCGGTGGGCACGGGGCGGACACGTGGTCGCGCAGTCGCGAAGCTGTCGGCCGCGGTGCGTGAGCATCTTCGGCTGGCACATGCGGCCGGGCGCGATATTCCTGCCGAACTTCGCGTTTCTGGGGTGAGAAGAGCAGCCCTTGTTGCGTTCTTCCTTTTCTTGGCTGTTGCGGTGCCCGCGCTCTTGATGACGTTGTGGAGCGCTCTAAATTGATCTGTTCGGGAGGTCTTGCAGGAGGGAAAGGCGATGCCGGAGGAAAAGGTTGGAGTCGTGACGCACTATTTTGGGCATATTCAGGTGGCGGCCATCAAACTGGAGGCCCCGTTGAACGTGGGTGACACGATCCACATCAAAGGCCACACAAGCGACTTTACGCAAAAGGTCGGATCAATGCAGTTCGAGCATCAGTCCATCGAGGGCGGCAGGCCCGGACAAGAGGTCGCCATCAAGGTTGTCGAGCATGCTCGTCAGCACGACGAGGTGTTCAAGGTCACGGATTGACCGGCCAGGGACCGAGCGATTTGCTTGTGTTGGGGGCTGATGCTCGGGTGCTCATTATTCGTCCGGGGGCTCTTGGGGACACCGTGCTGACGGAGCCCGTCGTTTCCGCCTTGCGCGCTGCCTGCCCCGCCGCGCGCATCGAACTTGTCGGCCGTGTCGACTACTTGCCCTTGCTCGTCGGAGTTGGTCTGGCCGACACCTGCCGTTCGATAGATTCAGCCGGGTTTGCCTCGCTGTTTGCTGATGGGCCGTGCGCGCTGCCCCAATGTGATGTTGTTCTGGCGTTTCTTCCAGATTCGGATGGATCGCTTGAGGCGAGGATGCTGCAACGGGCCGGGCAGGTAGTTGTGTTCGATCCGCGCCCGCCCAGCAGTGGCATCCACATTGCAGACCACCTGCTGACTTCCCTCCAGACCTTGGGGGTGCTTCCAACGCGGCGCGATCCCCGTCTGTCACGCCGCGCGAATTGGGCCGCCGCGGCGCGTTCCGTGCTTGGTGATATTGGCACCTACGTCGTGATGCATGCAGGCAGCGGAGGACGCTCGAAGCTTTGGCTGCCGGGGCGGTGGGCCGAGCTTGCGGGCCTTCTTCGCCCCACGCGGGTCGTCCTTACAGCGGGACCGGCCGATGAGGATACGATGGGAGCGGTGCTCCGTGCCGACTGGGCAGATGCCCCTTTGGTCGTGCGCGGGCTCCCGATCACAACCCTTGCCGGGGTTCTCGGCGGGGCGACGGCGTTCTTCGGTTGCGATTCAGGCGTAACGCATCTGGCCGCGGCGCTGGGCGTGCCAACCGTTGCAATCTGCGGCCCCACCGATCCAGGGGGCTGGGGACCGCGGGGGGCACATGTGCGAGTTCTTCAGGGACGAAACGGACAAACCGCTTCCATCACGGCTGAAGAGGCGGCCTTGGCGGGTCAGCAGGCAAGCGGCCTCATGTAGCGGACATAATGGGGGAACGCAACCTCTGGTTCTGCGATTTCCGGTGCCCACTTCTTTTCCCATTCATAGGTCAGCCAGCCCTCGTATCCTTCCCGACGAAGCAGGGCTACGATCTCCGCGACGGGCACGTCTCCCTCGCCGACAAGGCAGTGCTGGCGCTCGCCGTCTGCTCCCATTCGACTGTCCTTGATGTGGGTGTAGATGACGTGCCGACCGAAGTTCGCCCAGCTTTGCTCAGGGCTTTCACCCGCCATGCAAAACGGGTGGTTGATATCCCAGAGGGCGCCAATGTTCGGCTCGGTCGCAGCGTCCAATACGGCAGCGAGCTTATTGGTGGCGATCCAGTCGTCATGCGTTTCAACCGCTATGGTGATGCCATGCGGAGCAGCGAGACGTGCCATCTCGTCCAGCGTTGCGGCGGCCTCGGCCACCGCTTTTTCGTATGGGCGTCCGTGATTTCGTCCGGCGAACACGCGCACCATGTCGCTCCCTAGAGCCGCTCCGATTCGCAGAAATCCTTCGAGGTTTGCAAATTTCTTGGCCCGCGAGTCCTCATCCGCCGAAAGCAAATGTGCGGACGTGGACAGGCACGGAACTTCAAGCCCAGCGTCGCGGATACGCTTGGCGGTGTCGTCGAGGTGGGTTGAAAACTCTGGCAATTCCCACAGGTTCATCACGTCGGCGCAGCAGCGAAAATCCACGCCATCGTAGTCGTATTCCCGTGCTCGCATGATGATGGTGTCGAGGTCCCATTTCGGGCATCCGAGTGTGCTGAATGCGAGTTTCATCGATTCCTTTCCTTTCTTACCCGCCGTCCCCACGCGGCCTTGGCTCGGCTCATCTCCGGGGTGAGCTTCGCGGCCGCTTGCGATGTGCGCCGTGATTTTGGATTGGCGAATCAAGGAGCAACGGCAGCCGCTTCGCCGCGGGGAGGATGCGATGCGGCTTGTGTGGCTCGAGCTGGTACCAATACGCCGTGCTTGAGTAATCATTCGCGGCGTGGTTC
>CAZBRH010000004.1:23807-27804 GCA_964494245.1 uncultured Planctomycetota bacterium
TGCTTTTCTTGAAGTGAATCGGGTTCGTGAGGTGGAAGACGTAGGAGGTCTGGTAGCCGCCGGGCCCGCCGTGGGCCAGCGGCGTGGCCGGCAGGCCCTTCGGTCTTGTGTTGCCCTCGAAAATGGATGAGCCGTTGAAGAGAAACGCGTTGTCCTGCATGCCGTAGGCCTGATTGAGATAGTCCTCGCTTCCGGTGCCATGCATGCGCGGCGGGAACGGCTCGCCATCCCAGAACATCCGGAGCACGACCTTCCGCAGCGCGAGTGGGTCCGGACTCCATTGTGTCATCCAGATGTGCGTGATGCGCCCAGGCCCTTCAAGGTCGGCGAGCACGCGCGTTTCGCCCGGTGCGAGGTCCCAGAAATCCTTGATGCGGCCCGTGCGGTCCCAACTGGAAGAGCGGAGGGTCTCGGCGTTGCGGACGCGGGTTAGTTCGTCAAACAGCGCCACCCGCTTCTCCTTTGCGCGGGGCGAGACGGTCGCTTAGCTTGCACGTCTCGGCGGCTCGGCTCTCGTGCTCCCGATACATCTTCTGACGAGCGATAAGCAAGTCGAAATCCACGAGGTGCGCGTCGAAATCGGGTCCATCGACGCAGGCGAACCTCGTTTCGCCGCCGACCTCGACCCGGCAGCCGCCGCACATCCCAGTTCCATCTACCATAATGGGATTCAAGCTCACGGTAGTTCGTATTCCGTGCGGACGTGTCGCCTGAGCAACGGCCCGCATCATCACGGACGGGCCGACGGCGAAGACCTCACCGATCTCGTTCGCACCGAAGCGGTCGATTACTTCGCCAAGTCGCTCCGTGACAAGTCCCCTCGCGCCGCGCGAACCGTCGTCCGTTGTCACGATTACTTCGTCCGACGCGGAGCGCATCTCGTCTTCGTAGAAGAGCAGAGCAGCCGTTCGTGCTCCGATGATGCTTGTGACGTGGTTGTCCGCTTCGCGGAACGCTCGGGCCACAGGGTGCGCCGCTGCGATCCCAACGCCGCCGCCCACGCACACGACACGGCCAAGTTGTTCGATCCGCGTCGGGTTCCCAAGCGGCCCGACGAGGTCGGGTATCGCCTCGCCCGGTCCCATTCGCCCAAGCTCAATGGTGGATTTGCCGATTTCGAGGAAAACGAGCGTGATGGTGCCAGCCGCTGGGTCGAAATCCGCGATGGTCAACGGATACCGTTCGCCTAGCGCGCTGTTCCGCAGGATGACGAACTGACCCGCTCGCGCGTGCGCTGCCACATCCGGCGCTGCTACCACAATTTCCTTCGTCCGTTCGGCGACGACTCTTTTCTTTAGGATGCGGAACAATCTAACCTCTGTTTCCAAACGGTCGCAAACCGGCGGGGATTCTACCCAGTGTCGCGCTGGTCGTCAAGCAACCCGAATGATTTTGTGTCCGCGGGCATTTTGGAAGAAAACGCTAAAGCGTGTCCTTCCCCTGACGATAACCATGCCGCTGAGTAACGAACAACGGAAGGAGACGATAAACATGCCGCGTCGAATGGTGTCGCTACCGCTGCTCTTGCTATTGAGTGCCGTGCCTGCGTTCGCTCTCCCTATCGGGGGCGTTCCGGAAAGGCAGGAGTCCGCAATCATTGAGCTCGTCGGTGGTGGAACCGTCGAGCTGTTCTCTTACGTGTTCAATGCCCCTGGTTCCCTTCCTGCGGACAGCGGCATCGTCATGAACAAGGGCGACTTTCTCTATGCCTACATCCTCAACAATCGTTCGGCTGCATCCGACGTCTTGCTGTTCGGTGTTTCCTTGCCTCGCGGGCTGCTCTTAAGCGATGTCGGCTGGTATGACAGCGACACGGGGGCATTGCGCGGCGTCAACGAGCCGGGGCCCGCCTCCTGCCAACGGACGCCGAAAGGAGTGGATTTCGCCTTCGGGGCTGGTGCACTTCCACCCGGCGAATTCTCGGAGGTCATGTATTTTCTGACCTCCGCACCTTCCGATGCGACGCTCGCGAGCGTGTGGCTTTCGAGCGGCGCCATCGGGCTGGGCTATGTGCTCGGCCCCAGTGAGGTAAACCACACCATGGGCGTTGCGGAATCAATTCCCGAACCGTCTGATATACTGCTAACGGGTGTCTTGATTACTCTTGTGCACCGCCGGCGGCGGAGACCTGTTAGCTTCGTCGGTTGAGCCGGTCCGCGATTTCGCTGTGCGGGTAGAGCCGGCCTTTGTTCAGGCCGGGGCAAGCTCCTGCCAACCGCTCCCATGCTTCCTGCGAGCGCACGTGCTCGGGCCAGAACGGAAACGTCCGGCACTGGAGCGGCCTCACCTCGTACACGATGCACCCACGCCGAGTGCCTCCCCACATCACGCAGTCGCCACCCGGAAGCTCCTTGAGGCTTCTCCGCAGCCCAACCCGCCGTGTGTGTGCACGCGCAAACTCGCTCGGTGCCATGCCCAGCGCCTTGGCCATACGTTCAATGTCCTCCTCGCTGACCCAAACGTATCCTGGCTCGCCGCGGCAGCACGCGCCGCAACGCTGACATTCGAAGCATAACCCATCGGCGTACCACGGGGGGTTGTTGGGCAAGTTTCACTCCTCCTTTGGTTTCTTTGGCGGCAAGTGCCCGATCATTTCGCTTCTTGCCGTAATCAACGTTTCTTCTGTCTGGTCCTCATAGGGCTTGGCCGCCTCTGCCCACCTATTCTGGCGGATGAGGAACGAAGATTGTCCGGGCGGCGCGGAATTTGCACACCTTCGCTCGGTTCGCTGTGTCCCCCTCTGCGTCAGCCGTCGTGATGTGTAGCTTGTTGCCCTCCGTCTCAACCATGCCGGTGATGCTTTGGCCGCTGCGCAGACGGGAGGTGTCGGCGCGGCATACGGCGACTGGAAGAGGCAAGCCGAGCACTGGGGAACTATTCACTGGACTTCCTGCCGCGGATGCGGTCGAGCAGCCCCGACTTGTGCCTGGGCGGCTCTGCCGGGGGCGGCTGGCGCGCGTCGTCCGCCTTGTCGGCCTTCGTGGCGCGTTCGAGCGACTGAAGCAACGACTGAATCTCCGAGCTTTCGCTCATGTGCTTGGCCTGGCTCGCGGGCTTGCCCGATTCGCCGTCCGTGTGGTAAACGACACAGCGGTTGCAGAAGAGACGGCCGCCGATACTCGTGGCCTCGCCGCGTGCCACAGCGTCCGTTGGGAGTTGCCGCCCGCATTGGGCGCAAACCGATGCTTCGCTGAGGGCGCCGTCCTCCTGCTCAGGAAGTGAGAGGTCTCCGGGCTCGATGGAGATTTCGGGGGCGGAGCTTTCCGGATCCACGAGCATGTCCGTCCCTTCGGGCAGGTCTTCCGCCGGTTCGCCCTCGATCTGAAACTCGTAAAGAGCCGCGCCGACACGAATCAGGTCGCCAGACCGAAGTCTGGCGTGTGTGATACGTTCCTTGTTGACAAAGGTGCCGTTGCGGCTTCCCGTGTCGGTAATGGTCCATTGGCCATCGATACGTTCGATACGGCAGTGCGTCCGGGAGGCCTGACTATCGGACACGCGGATGTCGCACTTGACCGACCGGCCCAGAACGGCGGTTTGTGCGTCCTCGATTCGGTACACTTGGTCGATGTCGCGTCCACGAATGACGGTCAGTCTTGCGGGCATGACAGGAACCCTCGACCAGCAATATGCTAGCGCGGTCGGTGGGGAGGGTCAAGGCATCCCCGGCCGAATCCAAGTTGAACGGTGCCAGTGGGTTCAGTAGAATTCTGGTGTAGTCGCGTTCCCCGGCGCCGATAATGCGCTTGTATTGCGCTGGCCTGTGTTCTGGTGTTGGAGCAGCTCCTTGTTGCACATCGTGCACGTGCTTCACAGAGGCGCGGGGCAGCTGCGAACCGCGGCCGAGCAACTCGGCATTCGCGCGGAGGCGGCGCTGATGGCCGGGACAGTGTCCGTCATTATCCCGGCGTACAACCGCTGCTCGGAACTCATCGAGTGCCTGCGGTCGCTCCAGCGGCAGACTTACGCCGACCGCGAAACCGTTGTGGTGGACGAT
>CAZBRH010000004.1:27838-36029 GCA_964494245.1 uncultured Planctomycetota bacterium
GATGTGAGCGTCATCAAGACACCCGGCCGGTGCGGTCCGGCTTACGCTCGGAACCTTGGCCTGCGCGCCGCCCGCGGGGAATTTGTCCTCTTCCTCGACAGCGATACCGAGTTTCCCGACGACGGCACGATCGCGCGGATGGTTGCAGTGATCGAGAATGATCCCTCCATCGGTCTCGTTGGCGGCGAGATATCTCTGGCGTCCGGACACCCCGGCGAGGCGTACGGGCGTAACGTCGGCGTGAACGGCGCCAGCCGCCGCGTAGTCGCGCGCCCTGGGCAGCCCGTTACGTGCGATTACGTCGCGACGTGCAACTGCTTCGGTCGCCGATCCGTCATGGTGCGAGTTGGCGGCTTTGATCCGCACTATGTCTTTGGAGCGGAGGACAACGATTTCTGCACGCGAGTGCGTCGGTTGGGATTCCGCTGCATGGCATCGTATGAAACGGCGGTGAAGCACAAGCAGAGTCCACGCGGTCGAAACTCCGATGAAACATTCCGCTACCACCAGACGCGCGTTCGGAGGCAGATAAAGCTTGCCGGAAACGTCTGCGTCATTCTCGGCCTACTGCTTGACCTAACACGAGCGGTGTTCTTCTATGTTGCGCTGCCCTTGAAAATCGGTGTCAAGGTGTTCCGCCATGAGCGACCTCGACGCGAGAACTTCCTTGGTGGGTGGTTGCTGGTCAAGGCATATCTTGTCAACTGGGCGAAACAAAAAGAAATTGCCAGATGCCGTGGCCTAGATTTTCTCTCCGATGAGGAAATGGAAAGATTTCTTCTGGGCTCGAAGCAGGCGCGATGAGGGACCTGATGGACAAGATTTCCATCCTTCATTGTATTGACTCGGTTGGCAGCGATGCGGGGCCCGACAAGCAGATCGCGGAACTCATCCAACGCATCGACAAGTCACGTTTCGAGATGCATATCGCATGCTTTGAAGAAAGTGAGCGGCTTCGGCAGCTTTCAGCGTATTGCACGCCTCTTGTGCTTCCTCTCCGAAGCGTGTGGACGCCAACCGGTTGGCGGCAAATCCGCCGTCTCAAGCACTTTATCGACGACCGTGGCATAGACGTTGTCCACACATGGATGGTGAAGGCAAACATTGTGGGCGTATTGGCCGCGCGGCGGTCAAAGTGTAAGGCGGTTATCAGCAGCAGACGCAACCTTGGCTACTGGATGAGCACATTCCACCTATATCTCTACAAATATCTCGACCGACACATCACCCGGCTCCTAGCGAATGCCGAAAGGGTCAGAGAGTTCGTAATCGCAACAGAAGGCGTGCCGCCACAGAAGGTCGACGTGCTTTACAACGGGGTCGATATGATGGACTACTCACCGAGATGCGGCGATGCCAGTGTTCCGCGCTCGCTTGGTGTTCCTGACTCGGCCATGGTCGTTGGGGTCGTAGCGAACCTGCGGCCCGTAAAGGACCACGCTTTGTTTCTCCGCGCGGCTCGCATTGTCGCCAATGCTGTCCCAGACGTTGCTTTTATCCTTGTCGGGACGGGGCCCCTGTTGCAGGATCTCTCTTCGTTTGCGGGTGAACTCGGCTTGTCAAATCGGGTGTTTTTCTCCAACGGCAGGGGGCGTGTCCAGGACTATCTCGGCCGCATGTGCATTGGGTGCCTATCGTCCCGGAGCGAGGGTTTCTCCAACGCGATTCTAGAGTACATGGCAGCTGGGCTACCGGTCGTTGCAACTGACGTTGGGGGCAATGCCGAGGCGGTTGAATCGGGTGTCACGGGCTACATCGTTCCCCACGGCGACGCGGCGGCTCTGGCCGAGCCGGTGATAGAGCTCCTGCTCGACGATGCCCTGCGAGAAAGCATGGGGCGCGCCGCGCTTGATCGTTGCCGCCGGCTTTTTGAGATAAACGCTGTTGTCAAGCGCCACGAGGAATACTATCAGCGGCTTCTAGAGGATAGAGAGCGATGAAGCAGTTAGCCAAGAGCGTTGTCATTGCTTGCTTCCTCTTGTTGATGCTGCCGGCGGCGATGTTGTCCGCCTTTGGTCGCTTTGGACCGGTCTTCGAGTTCTTCTCGCACGTTGTGGCGCTCGTTCCAGGCATCGTCGGCAACTATGCCCGTGCAGCATACTACGCAATGACCCTTCGGTCGTGCTCGCTCCAATGTTGCATCTCCTTTGGGTCGTTTTTCGCGCATCGGCAAGCGACGGTTGAGGAGGGTGTGTACATCGGCGCTTACTGCGTTGTTGGCCGCGCGCGGATCGGCGCTCGAACGCAGATTGCCAATAACGTTCATATTCTTAGCGGACGCCATCAGCACGTTCGCGACGCGCGCGGTTGCCTGGGTGGATCTGAGCACGGCGTTTTCACGGAGATTAGCATCGGGGCAGATTGTTGGATTGGGACATCTGCGATTGTCATGGCAGACGTTGGCCATGGCTCGACAATTGGTGCTGGCGCGGTCGTAACGCGGGAGATTCCGGGAGGTGTAGTTGCGGTGGGAAGCCCCGCCCGCGTTATCTGCGAAACCAATGCCGCCGCCAACACGGGACCATCTGCAGCGGACAACATACGATGAAGGTCTTTCGCGTTTTTACGAGCGGCGGTGCGGCCTACGGGCTGGAAAGGAACGTGCTCTCGACCATTGCGCCGCTGACGACGCTCGGCCTGGATGTGCGTATTGTCGCCGTCGCCGAAATGCGATGCGGCGGCCTCAGCGAGCCGACATTCGCCAAACTCCGCCAGTCCGGTTGCCGGTTCGACGTGATCGAAACACGGCACCGCGTGCCATTCGATGTGGCGCGTAAGCTCGCGAAGCTCGTCCGCGAGCATAAGCCAGACGTCCTTCACTCGCACGGATACAAGGCCGACATTGCTTCCATACTCAGCCGCACCGCAGTCCCCAAAGTCGCCACAGTGCACGGCTGGTGCTCCCGCACAGTGAAAGAACGGTTCTATGAATGGCTTGGCGTTCAGGCGCTCAAGCGGATGGACGCTGTCGTTGCTTTGTGCGAAGACTACCGCCAGAGACTCCTGCGACGCGGCATACGGGGCGAACACATCCATGTCGTGTCCGTTGGTACGCGCGCCGAGGACATCCCATCCTCCGGGCGCGACTTCCGCCGCGAGTGGGGCATCGGCGATGACGAAGTGCTTGTCGTTCAGGTCGGGCGCCTCAGCTCCGAAAAGAACCCTGGTCTCCTCCTTGAGGTGGCTCGTCGAATTTGCACGAACCACGGAAACGCGCGCTTTGTTTTCGTTGGCGACGGACCGCTGATGGCCCATCTGCGAGCCGACGCCTCCTCGCTGGGCAACCGCATCGTCCTTGCGGGCTACGTGCGCGAGGTCGGAGACGTGTACGGCGCCGCGGACATCGTAGCCAGCACGTCCAACACCGAGGCACTTCCCCGGACCTTGCTCGAAGCCGGCGCGATGGGCGTGCCTGTTGTGGCGACCGATGTCGGCGGCGTCGCCGAAATCGTCGAGCACGGCGTCACGGGCATCCTTTGTCCGTCGGGGGACGCGGAGGCGATTACAGCCGCAATCGAGCGGCTCGTCGAAGACGCTGCGTTCCGCAAGCAGGCCGGTGCCGCGGCGCGCGAGCGAATCCGGACACTGTTTAGCGTCGCCGCCTGCGCCCAGAGGTTGATCGATGTGTACGAGGCCGCAATCGGCCGGAGGGAGAGGGCCATCACGTGACTGGTTCATCAGGGGGGAGGGCCGCGCCTCGCGTCAGCGTCATCCTTCCTTGCCTCAACGAGGAGGCCAATCTGGAGCGTGTGCTTAAGGCCGTGCTCGCGCAGGACATCCCACGCGAGGACTACGAGGTTGTCGTGGTCGATGGCGGATCGATCGACCGGTCTGTCGAAATAGCAGAATCGGCGGGCGTTCGAGTTGTTTCGTCGCCCCGCGGTGTGAGCGTGCAGCGCAACCGAGGGGCGGCAGCGACCACCGCCCCGGTCCTCGCGTTCGTGGACAGCGATTGCGTCGTTCCTACCGACTGGCTGCGGCGGGGTCTGTATCTCATCGAAAAAGAAGGGGCGGACCTGGCTGGCGGACCGACCGTCGCTCCCGAAGGCGCGGGGTGGATCGCACGCGCGTGGGACGCGCACATGCACACCCGCGAGCACGGCGTGCTCGCCGGAGGGCGGGAACTGTTCCGCCTCATCACCACGTCGAACCTGTTTATTCGACGTAGCGTGTTCGATGAGGTCGGCGGCTTCGATGAGTCGCTTGGTTCGGGAGAGGATTTCTTTCTTTGCTCGCGAGTGGCAGAAATCCGGCGAACTGTTCAGTTTGACGACGGGATGATTGTGCGTCATTTCGGCGCTCCGAGGACGGTTGGGGCGTTCTTTAGGGAACAGGTGTGGCATTCAAACCGCGACGTGTGGCGGCGGCTCGCGGAGCGGACGGGCCGCCCGGTCGGGCAGGCGGCGTACCGGTACGGCGTTCTAACTGCGGCGTTGCTCGCGCTCGTGGTCGCGGGCGCCGTAGCGTTTTTGTTGTCGGGTTCTGTCTGGCCGCTGGCTGGGGCAATCGTTGCTTACGCCTGCGTGCCGATGCTGCTGGCTGCGCGGACGTGCGCTCGCGCTCGGTCGGCGCGTCAGTTTGTCCCGTTGGCGGCGATGTACTGGGTCTACGGATTTGCGCGGGCCGCCTACCTGCTTGGGGTCATGCGCCTTGGCTACCGCCGCCGGTTGGCCGGCGCACCAGGAGGACAGCAAAGTGGCGGTGAATGAGGTTGTGTTCTGGATTGCCGCGGCGCTATGTGTCTACACGTACTTCGGCTATCCGTTGCTCCTCTTTGTTGCTAGCTCGGTGGTTCAATCGGCGCGAGACTTCCGTTTCTTGTTCCGGCGCGCGACACGCCGCGTCGGTCCGGTAGAGGACCCGGATTTGCCGGTTGTGTCTGTGGTTATCCCGGCGCACAATGAGGAGGCGGTTATTCAGGCGAAGATCGAAAATACTCTCGCACTGGACTATCCGCGCGAGAAGCTCGAAATCATTGTCGGTTCGGACGGGTCCGACGACCGGACGAATGAGATCGTCGCGTCCTTCGCCCAGAAAGGCGTGATTCTCGCGCCCTATGCCGAGCGGCGCGGCAAGCCCTCCGTCATCAACGACACCGTGGCGCGGGTCGGCGGGGAGGTCGTCGTCATCTCCGACGCGACAACGATGATCGAGGCGGACGCGCTCCGCAAGATCGTGCGCCATTTCCGAGACCCGCGCGTCGGCGCCGTGAACGGCGAGCTGCGGTTCGTGTCGCCCGACAAGGGCTATCGCGGCGAGGGGCTTTATTGGCGGTACGAGGTGATGCTCAAGTTTATGGAGAATCGGCTCGGCGTCGTGCTCGGGTCGAGCGGAGCGCTGTGCGCCGTTCGCAGGAGCGCCTACCGTCCGATCCCGGCCAATTGCATATGCGATGATTTTCTGATAACGCTCAACGTGCTGATCGACCGGCGCCGCGCCGTGTATGACCCGGAGGCGCAATCCACTGAGCAGACGGCGGCATCGGTCGAAATGGAGTCGAGTCGGCGCGCGCGCATCGGCGCAGGAAACTTTCAGGCGCTTGTATGGAGCCTGCGGCTGCTGAACCCGCTGCGGGGCTGGGTCGCGCTCTGCTACCTTTCGCACAAAGTCTTCAAGTGGGTGACATGGGTCTTCTTGGCTGCGGCGCTTCTGTCGAACGCGGCGCTGGTTGCTCAGCCGTTCTATCTCGGCGTGTTCATTGTCCAGTTGTGCTTCTATGGTGTCGCGGTGCTCGGCACCGTTCGATGGAGGATTCCGGTACTCTCGGCGTTGGGGCGACTCACCTACTATTTCCTTGCGATGCACTTTGCTCTTTTCCGTGGTTTCGTGCGCTACGTGCGCGGCGCCCAGAATGTGGCGTGGCGGCGGGAGCACCGATGATGCCTTCCGGCGAGCGCGCCCACATTCGAGTTGGGTTGATTGCGGCCGCTTCGTGGTTGGCGCCGATCTTCTTGAGCGCGCTGTCGTCGCAGAAGAATGCGGTGGGCCGCTGTGCGGGGAACGTCGCGTCGCTGCTGTTTGCCCCGCTCGTCGTGCTATTGGCTGTTGCGCTGGGCGACCGGCTGCTCGCGCTACTCCTTCAGCGTGAAGGGAAACTGCCGGGGCGGTGGCTTTTCGCCGCCGGCCTGGGGCTCGGCGGGTTCTCGCTAGCGACGCTGCTGGTGGGAGTTGTGCTTCTTCCGCCGACGCCCGTCGTATGGGCGCTGCTCATACTTGGGGCTGTCATTCTTGCGCGGACGAGCGGCCGGGTGGTGATAGCGCTATGGACAAGCATTTTGCGCTGGGCGGAGGGCCGGAACTGGGCGGAAGCGGTCCTCGTGGCTCTGGTTGCGCTGCTGGTTTTTCTCAATGCGCTGCGTGCATTCATTCCACCGATTGAATACGACGAGATGGAGTATCACCTTGCCGCCCCGGCGAAGTATGTCCGGCAGGGCCGGGTCTCGTTCATTTGGGACAACGCCTATGCCAGTTTCCCGGCGAACGTGGAGATGCTTTTTCTTGATGCGATGCTGATCCGGGGTGGTGTCGAGGAGGGCTTCGCCCTCGGACGGCTTCTGAATGTGGCGCTCGGTGTGCTGGCGGCATGTGCGGCGGGCGCGTGTGCGGCGGCGATATTCGGTCACGCCGCTTCAGTGCCGGCGGCGGCCATCCTCTACACGTGGCCCGCGGTGAATACGCTTGCGCTGGCGGCCTACGTGGAACTTGGGCTGCTGCTATATGTTGGACTTGCGCTGCTCGCTGCTTATGTTTACGCTCGGGAGCAGCGGCCAGCGCAAGCCGTGCTGCTGGGGATTGTGTGCGGTCTCGCGGCTGGGTGCAAGTATCCCGCCGTCCTGTTCGTCTGCGTGGCGGCGTGCTTATGGGTCGTCGCGATGGCGCGGGCGAAGTGGGCTATGCACGGGGCCGTTTTCGCTGCAGCGGCGTTTCTGACATTCTCGCCGTGGCTAATCAGGAACGTCGTCAACACGGAAAACCCGGTTTATCCGCTGGCGTGGAAGTTTTTCAACGGCGGGCATTGGTCGGATCGCAAGGAAGCTCGCTGGCAAAAGGCGCACACGGCCGCGGACAGGTCGCTTGCGGGCATGTGGCGTTCGCTACGGCGGACAGCTACCGAAAGGTACCCACGTGAAGACAGTCCTCGCACGATGTCCGTCCTGCTCGTGGTGCTTTTGCCGCTGGCGTTCGTTCGGAGGGGCTGGCGGACGAAGGCGGGCGTCCTTGTGGCCCTTGCGGCACTGTGCGTTCTCGGCTGGCTTATGTTCACGCACCGAATTACGCGGTTCCTCCTACCTTGGCTCGTGCCGCTTGTGTTGGTTAACGCAGCTGGAGCGGTGGCGTTGGAGGGGACGAGGCGGTTGGGCCGTGCCGTCGGGATCGGTCTTGTCGTCCTCGCATTGCTGGAGGCGCGGGCGACGTATTCCGTTCGGCTTCCTGCCGAGGAGTTTGAGGTGTTCCGGGGCCGCTATGGTGCGGAGGAACTCTATGCTCGGCTATTCGAGCATGCGTCTTATGGTCATGACGCAATCACGTTCATCAACCGGCTGCCGGCAGGATCGCGCGTTCTGTTTTACGGTGAAGCGCGGACGCTCTACTGCACCGGTGACGTCGTCGCTCCGACGGTGTTCGATGAGAACCCGCTCGACGCGATTGTGGACGCGGCGCGGTCTGAGGACGACATTCTGGCTGGGCTGAAGGCCCGGGGTGTGACGCATCTTTACGTCAACCTCGTCGAGTTGCACCGGCTGCAATGGAGCTACGCGTTCCGTCATGGCGGCCGCGACTGGCCGGGCTACACGGTGCTGCGCGACCCAGCGGAGGGGGGCGGGCTGCTGCGCCGCTTCCTCGCACGGCACTGCTCGCTCGCCTATCCGCGTATTCCGGCGGAGGTGTGGCGTCGGATCGTCGCTCGCGACGCCGAGTTGCCCGCGGAGCGGCGGATGGACCCCGCGCCAATGCCGGCCGAGGAACACGAGGAGTATCTCGGCCGCGCGTTTGTCCATTTCCTGTCCGAAACGCGGCGCGAGCGACCTCCACGGATGCCGACGCCGTTCTTCGTGTACGCGCTCCAGCAGTAGCCCGCCCGAGCGAATACCCTGATGACGAGCACGCCTCAGCATCCCCTCGTCCGCGTTCTCCTCGTCGTCGCTCGCGGACTCTCCGTTCTGGCGCATGCTGCCGCCAGCGGGTAACA
>CAZBRH010000004.1:36039-37473 GCA_964494245.1 uncultured Planctomycetota bacterium
GGCAGAGGTGCGGGACAGATTTCTGTGCAGCGGCGTGCCGTGGACGGCGAGCGGCCCGCGGTCTGAGGCGGTCGCCGTGCTGATGAGCGGCGGGGTGGACAGCAGCACGGCGGCGGCGATGCTCCGCCGGGCGGGGCGGGACGTCGTCGGCATTACGATGTTGATTCCGAGCGGCCTGGGGCCGGATTGTGGCGGGGCGGAGTTGCGCGCCTGCTGCGGCAGCGGCGCTTCCGAGGTCGCGCGGCAACTTGACATTCCACATTACTTCGTCGATGTGCACGACGAGTTCCGCGAGCACGTGCTCGACCCATTCCGCGCGGCCTACCGCAGCGGCCGCACGCCAAGTCCCTGCATCGACTGCAATACCTTCATCAAGTTCGGCACCGTGATGCGCATCCTACGCGACACGATGGGCATCGAACAAGTTGCCACCGGCCACTACGCCCGGATTGTCGAATACGCCGATGGCCTCGGTCTCTGTATCGGCATCGACGCTGCAAAAGACCAGAGCTATTTCCTCTACGGTGTCCGCCGCGAGATGCTTCCACGGCTCCTGTTCCCGCTGGGGTGGCAGACGAAGCAGCGGACGCGCGAGCAGGCGGCGAAATACGGTTTCGACTTTGTCGACCGCGAGGAGAGCGTCGAGCTTTGCTTCGCCGGGCAGGGTGATTACCGCGCGGCGCTGGGGGGCAGTCCGGATGCCGGCCCCGGCGATATTCTCGACACGGCGGGCAGAGTCATCGGCAGGCATCGAGGCATCTCGCGTTACACCATCGGGCAGCGCGAGGGCCTCGGGGTCGCGGGCGGCGTTCCGCTTTATGTTGTGGACATTGATCCCGAGGCCAATACGCTTGTCCTCGGCGATAGGGAGGCGGCAGGCAGCCGCATCGTCCGCGCCCACCGTGTCAACGTCCTGGCACCTGGTGCGATTATGAGCGGTGGACGGTGTTTCGGCAAAATCCGTTACAGGCAAGGGGCGGACCCTTGCAGGGTGATTGAGTTGGGCGACGAACGGCTTACAGTTGAATTCGACACGCCGCAGCACGGTGTGACTCCCGGCCAGCACCTTGTGTTGTATTCGGAGTCCGGCCGCATTCTCGCCGGAGGGGAGATACTGCGAGGACCCAACCGCGACGTTGACTGGCAGAAAGAGACCTACCACGGGGCTTGAAAGGGCGGCATGGGTTTGGTAACGTCATTGCCCGCGCGTCCGACAATGAGGCAGGACGCAGACAAGGCGCATATGGAGAGGCATATGACGTTTCAAGAGGTGATCGACAAGATATTTCAGTCGTATGACGTTCGCGGAATCTATCCGGACGAGTACAACGGCGACATTGCGTATCGGATCGGTCGGTCGGTTGTTGCCGTCACGAAGGCGAAGCGGGTCATCATCGGTCGCGACATGCGTCGCGGTGGACACGCAATTCTTTC
>CAZBRH010000004.1:37483-40941 GCA_964494245.1 uncultured Planctomycetota bacterium
GGCTCTGGCGATGGGCGCGATGGATCAGGGGGCCGACGTCACCGACGCTGGAATGTGCAGTTCGGATGCTCTCTGCTACGGCGGCTGGAGCGGAAAGCACGACCTGTCGCTGATGGTGACAGCGTCGCACAACCCGGCGGAGTTCATCGGGACAAAATTTGTCCTGCCAGACGGGACCTCTCTTGGCCGCGGTTCGGGGCTTGAGCGGGTGAAGGAGATGACGCTTTCGGGCGCATTCCCGGATGTGAGGCGGCGCGGCCAGATCAGCCGGACGACCGGAGTTCATCGAGCACGCGCTGATCTTCATCGACCGGCGAAAGCTCAAACCATTCAAGATCGTCGTCGATGCAGGAAACGGCATGGGCGGGGTGCTCATCGAACACTTACGAAAACACGTCCCGTTCCGGTTCGTTCCGATGTTCTTCGAGCCGGACGGCAGCTTCCCGAACCATGACGCGGACCCGACGCGGCCGGAGTGTGTGCGGGAACTGCGAAAGCGCGTGCTTGCGGAGCGCGCGGACATGGGCCTGGGCTTTGATGGCGACGCGGACCGCTGCTCGTTTATCGATGAAAAGGGCGAGCGGATCAGCGGGTCAGAGCTTGGCGCGTTGATTTCGACGAAGCTCCTTGAGCAAAAGCCGGGCGCGAAGATTGCCTACTGTCTCGTATCGAGCTGGATTGCGCGGGACGCGGTTATCGAGCATGGCGGGCAGCCCGTCATCACGCCGGTCGGCGGTGCAAACATCAAGCCGATTATGAAGCGGCAGGGCGTGATCTTCACTTCGGAGCGGTCGGGCCATTTCTATCTCGCGGCGAACAACCTTGCGGATTCAGGTCTGATTGCGGCGCTGATGGTGTTGGAGATACTGTCGGAGCGCGGCGGCTCGCTGTCCGACCTTATAAAGCCATATAGACGATATTATATGGCACCGGAGTTGAGTCTCATGCTGGGAACAAAGAACTCCACGGCGGCGGAACTTGCGAAGATCAAGGCGCGGAAGATCGCCAAGGTCGAGAAACTCGCCAAAGGAGCTCGGCTCATCCGCTGCGGTGCCGACCGCTACGAGTTCGATGGCTGGTGGTTCTGCGTGCGCGGTTCTGGCACGGAACCCAGGAAGCTGCGTGTCGCCTGCGAGGCGACGTCGAAGAAGTTGCTGCGGGAGAAGTTCGGCGAGATCAAGCGGCTGCTCAAGGACTAAGCGGTGGGACGCGCACCTCGGCCGAGCTGACAACCTGGGCTTGCTGCTTGACCGTCAGCGTGCAAACGCTTTCCTTCCCATCAGCCGCCTTTCCTATGTAGGCGCTGAGCAGAATTGCTTCGTTGCTTCCATCGGCAGCGACGGTGACCGCCGCTGCTTCGGCGGGCTTACACGTCAGTTTCGGTGCGGCGATGGTGTCCGTCTGCGTGCTCATGCGGCTGTGGAAGGGCGAGACGCTGGTTCGGACAGTTTGGCGAAGGAGCTGTGCCTCGACGTCATAGAGGCCGGCTTCTGCGGCGGGAGAGATGCGAATCGCTGTCCGGTATGCGACGGTCGTGTGGGTCGAGCAGCCGGAAGCGAGAACGAGCGGCAGGAACAGCCAGGATGGACGCTTCATCTCCGTTTCCTCCGGACGCCGCGCGTCGGCGTCAGTTATTCAAGAGCATCGACGACGAGGTCGCCGACTTCGCTTGTCGAGTAGCCCATTTTGCCGGCGCTCATGCTCTTCATCTTGTTCGCGGTCACGCGCATGATGGCTTGTTCGACGGCCTCGGCGGCGCGGGGCTCGCCGAGGTTGTCGAGCATCATCCCCATCGCGGCAATGCAGGCAATGGGGTTGATGACGCCCTTTCCGGTATATTTCGGTGCGCTGCCGCCGATGGGTTCGAACATCGAGACGCCGTTGGGGTTGATGTTGCCGCCAGCAGCGACGCCCATCCCGCCTTGTATCATCGCGCCGAGGTCGGTAATGATGTCGCCGAACATGTTGCAGGTGACGATCACGTCGAAGTGCTCGGGGTTCTTGACCATCCACATGCAGGTCGCATCGACGTGGGCGTAGTCCCGCTTGATGTCGGGGTAGTCGGTCTCGCCGATTTCGTTGAAAGCGCGCCACCAGAGGTCGTGTGCATAGGTGAGGACGTTGGTTTTGGCGACGAGGGTGAGCATCCTCTTGCGGTTCCGTCTTCGCGTGAACTCGAAGGCATAGCGGATGCAGCGCTCGACGCCGTGGCGGGTGTTGCACATGATTTGCGTCGCAACTTCGTGGGGCGTGCCCTTGTAGGTAAAGCCGCCCATTCCGGTGTAGAGGCCCTCGGTGTTCTCGCGCACGATCACGAAGTCGATGTCCTCGGGGCCTTTTCCTTTGAGCGGACAATCGACCCCTGGATAGAGTCGTACAGGCCGCAGGTTGATATACTGGTCGAGGTCGAACCGCAGCTTGAGGAGTAGGCCCTTTTCAAGGATGCCGGGCTTGACGTCGGGATGGCCAACAGCGCCGAGCAGGATGGCGTCGTAGCCGCGAAGTTCAGCGACATCGTTGTCGTCAAGGACGTGACCGGTTTTGAGGTAGCGTTCGCCGCCGAAGTCGTAGTGCGTCGTTTCAATCTGGAAGCCCTTGAGCTTGGCGACGGCTCGTAAAACCTTGAGCGCCTCGTTGACGACTTCGGGGCCTGTTCCGTCGCCGGGGATGACGGCAATTCTATGCATTGTGCTTTGTCTCCATGTCAACGTGGGGCGGATTATGGCGCGTCATGCCAGTGAAATCAAGTGCCGGGCGACGCTTGAGCGCGGCTCGCTGCGTCTGTAGAATCATGACAGCGATTGGTGCGGTGCCGAGGAAATGTTATGGACTGGACAGCGTTGGTCGTCTCGTCGCTTCTACTTTTTGCCATTGTCAATCCGGTGGGCAGCATCCCGATTTTCCTGCAACTCACCGGGGGGATGAGCCGCGAGGAGCAGAGGCGCGCATTTCGGACGGCGGTGTTGGTCTCGGCGGCGATCCTCGTCGCATTTATCGTCGCAGGCGAGGGGATTCTGACGCGGATGTTCGGCATCGAGCCGGGGCATCTGATGGCGGCCGGCGGGCTGCTTCTCTTGATCATTGCGATCGACCATCTCGTGTTCGGGTCGCTGGTGCGAGGCGTGCTTCGGGCTGAGCCGAGGGACGCCCGTCGGATCGGGGCGGTGCCGATGGCGTGCCCGATTCTCGCGGGGCCGGGCGCGATGATGACGGTGCTCGTGACATACCGCGAACATGGTCTCCTTGTTGCCGTTGCGGCGCTTGTTGTTGTGCTTCTGATTACGTGGGGCGTTCTGCGGTCCATCGACGTGCTCTATGGTATCCTTGGGGAGATGGTTTGCAACGTCCTCTCGAAGGTGCTATGCCTATTCATCGCCGCTATCGGCATCCGGATGCTCGTCGAGGGGCTGCGGGGTGCACTGCGGTAGCGGGCGCACCTATTGGCGTGGGTTTACGGG
>CAZBRH010000004.1:40951-48851 GCA_964494245.1 uncultured Planctomycetota bacterium
AACTCAATGGCGGCCTCGTGAGAGCCAAGCCGTCCTTCGAGCTGGGCGTCCTCGACGGCGGAGAGTATTTCGCGGAAGCGAGGCCCCGGCTCATAGCCCATCTCGATGAGGTCGTGGCCGGTAATGAGGCGGGCAGGGCGGGCCTGCTGCGGCTCGAGTGCCTCGAAGCGCTCTTTGCAGAGCCGCCAGTTCTCGAGCTTGCGGTGGCTGGCCTCGCAATCGAGGCGATGCAGCTCCAGTGCGTCCTCGAACCACGGCTCTCGTAGGAGTCGGACGAGGCGGCTCTCCCGCATGTTGGCTACGTGCATGAACGTCATGTGCGAGGCGATCAGTGCCACGACGGTTTCGGTCACTGCGTTGGGCATTCGCAGGCGGCGGCAGGCTTCCTCGGCGATTTCGGCGCCGACGCGCGCGTGTTCGTTGAATCGGATGCGGTCGGTCATTTCGTAGGTTGCGGGTTTTCCCGCGTCGTGGAAGAGCACGGCGAGCGCGAGTTCCGGGCTGGGGGAGCTCATCATTCCTAGCATGAGGCGCGTGTGCTCGAAGACGTCTCCCTCGGGGTGGAACTCTTCGGGTTGCGCGACGCCGATCATCGCGTGCACTTCGGGCAGGACGTGCTGAAGCAGGCCGGTGTCGCGGAGGAGGAGCAGCGCGCGGTCAGGGTGTGCGCCGGTGAAGATATTGAGGATCTCGACACCAATGCGTTCGGGGCTGACGGTTATGACAGACGCGGCAGCCCGCCGAAGCGCCGCCAGCGTGTTGTGCTCGATCTCGTAGTCGAGCCGCGCAGCGAACCGCACCGCCCGGAGCAGGCGGAGCTTGTCCTCTGCGAAACGTGTTCCGGGATCGCCGATGCAACGGACTAATTTCGCCTTGATGTCCTCACGGCCCCCCACGTAATCGATGATTTCGTCGATTACGGGGTCGTAGAGGAGGCCGTTGATGGTGAAGTCGCGGCGCTGCACGTCACCGCGAGCGTCGGTGAAACACACCGCATCGGGCCGGCGGCCGTCGCTATAACCGAGGTCTGTGCGAAATGCAGCGACCTCGAACCAGTCGCCGTCCACACGAACCCGGCTGACGCCGAAGGCCGCGCCGACCTCGACCACTGTATCGAAAAGTTCGCGGACATGGTGGGGGAGGGCGCTCGTCGCGATGTCGAAGTCGTGCGGCTCGATGCCCATCACCATGTCGCGGACGCAGCCGCCGACGAAGTAGGCGGCGTGGCCTGCCTCGCGGAGGCGGCGGACGACCTTTTCGGCTGATTGACGCAGGGACACGCCGGTTCTTACCGCCTTTGCGCGTCAGGCGAGAAGGCGTGAGAGTGGGAAAGCGTGTGCGCGGGAGAAGGTCGCCGCAATTGAGACGCCCCCCGCGTTTCCAAGCCCTTATGCTCCCACGCTCATCAGATAAGCCCCATCTCGATGGCCTTCTCGGCAATTTGGACGGCGTTCAGTGCAGCCCCTTTGCGGATGTTGTCCGCGACGACCCAGAGGTCTAGCCCGTGCGCGACGGATGTGTCTTGCCGGATGCGGCCGACGTAAACGGCGTCCTTGCCGCTCGCATCGATAGGCAGCGGATAAACCGCGTTCTCGAAATCATCGCGAACGATGACGCCTGGGGCAGCTGCAAGCAGTTCCCGCGCACGCTCTACTGTGATGGGACGCTCAAACTCGGCGTTGATGGCTTCCGAGTGTCCGTTATACACAGGCACACGCACACACGTCGCGGTAACCCGGAGGTCGGGCAGACCCATAATCTTTCGTGTCTCGAACAGCATCTTGGCCTCTTCGGTTGTGTAGCCCGGAAGCTTATCGCTGGCGCCGCCGATGTGCGGTAGGCAATTGAACGCGATGGGATGGGGGTAAACCTCGGGTGTGAACGAGCCGCCTTCGATGCTCGCACGGACGCCAAGCTCGAGTTCGGTGACGGCGGCACGACCTGTCCCGGACACGGCCTGGTAGGTTGCAGCGACAACACGCTTCAAGCCGGCCTCGTCGTGAAGCGGCTTGAGCGCGACGACCAGCTGAATCGTCGAGCAGTTCGGGTTCGCGATGAAGCCCTGGTGGTTTCGCAAGGCATCGGGGTTCACTTCGGGAACAACGAGCGGAACTCGCGGGTCCATGCGGTAATCGCCGCCGTTGTCGATGACGAAGCAGCCCTGTTCCACAGCGGCCCAGCCGAACTGTTTCGAGGCGCCCTTTTCGCCTTCGGTTCCTGCGAACAGCGCGATATCGACGCCCTTGAATGCTTCCTGCGAGGTGGGAAGCACCTGGTATGAGCGGCCGTCGATAACCTCCGTCCGTTCGCGGGTGGCAAGGACCAAGACCTCGCTCGCAGGAAAATCGCGCTGCGCGAGGACTTTGATCATTTCCTTGCCCACCATGCCGATGCCGACGACTGCTACGGTGTACCTTTTCTTCATGCCAATCGTGTCTCCAAAACGCGCAAGCCCTGTCAACACGGCAGATTATATCAGAAGAGGCGGATGACCAAAATACATTTTGACCGACCACACCTGTCTGGTAAAATCTCACGCGGTGCAGTGACTCGCAGTTGGAGGATCTAACTTGGACGGACCCCGGCACCGGAAAGCGGTTCTGCTTGGACTTGGCCTCGACAACAAGGACGGGCATGTCCGCTACACGAAGGGCCCGAATTTCCACCTCTTCGGCGGCTCGCAGGAAACCCACGAAGAGATGCAGGACAAGGCCATGCGCTTCAACGAGGAACTGAAAAAGCGGGACAAGCGGCTCGAAGACGTCAGCCGTGATGAGTTTCGGGAGATTGCAGAGGGCATCGGACTCCGCGAGGTTGCTTCGAAGGAAGGCGGCGAATAGACTTGCAGCGGGCTGCCAGCTTTGGTAGCATCCGCGAAAAGAGGCGCGCCTGTGGCTCAATTGGATAGAGCACCGGCCTCCGGAGCCGGGGATTGCAGGTTCGAATCCTGCCAGGCGTACCAGTTTCTGGGGTCCTGTGTCAGTCCCGCTTTGAAGACGAAGCCGCGTCGCGGAGTCCTTGCCCGTGGAAGCGAAAGTTCAATACGAAGCGCTGCTGCCGCATGAGTTCGCGGAACGGATTGCGGCGTTTCCCGTCGTTTACGTGCCGGTCGGTTCGCTTGAGTGGCACGGCGAGCACCTTGCCTTGGGGAACGACGCGCTGAAGATGCACGCGCTCTGCTGTGAAGCGGCGCGGCTAGGTGGCGGCGTGGTTTATCCGCCCATCTACTATTGCATTCCTGGGCTTTGCGAGGCCGACCCAAGCAAGTACAGCCACAATCCGACCTTCTACGGCGAGCCGGACGTGCTTCGGGCGCTCCTGCTTTCGACGCTGAGCAAGCTCGAAAATGTTGGCTTCCGCGTCGCGATCCTTGCGACGGGGCACACGCCGCGCGAGCAGAACCAGCTGATGAAGGATGTGGCGGCGGCCCATGCGGGAAAGATGCTTGTGTATGGGACGGCTGACCAGGAATTCGCCCACGAGATCAATTTCACGAGCGACCACGCGGCGATGTGGGAGACGTCGCTCCTCTGGCATTTCTATCCCGGGCTTGTTGACCTCACGCAACTCGACCGCGATCCGAACGTGAAACCCTTCAACGTGTATGGCAAGGACCCGCGGACCGAGGCGTCGCCGGGGCTTGGAAGGAAGACCGCTGAGATTATCGCCCGCGACATGGCAGAACTTAGCGCAAAGCTGCTTGCGCAAGTGCAGGGGCGATGACCGGGCGCTCCGTTTGGAGGTGCTCGGATGTTCGTAATCCGAGGCCGGATATGGCTGAGCGTGCTCCTGGTCTCAATGGCCGCCGGGTGTGCGAGGACTTCGCGCTACGTGGCGAATCGCGTCAACGACCTTGCCGATATCGCCACGGTTGAGTTGACGCTAGGGTTCGGCGCCGACCTCCACGCGAAATTTACGTCATTGGTAGGTCTCGCTTTGGGTGCTTCCGAGCAGCACGGATTTGTGATGCACGGGCGGTGGGTGGGAACCGGCTCCCGCAGCACGGGCGGTGTGCTGATCCTCGGTTCGAGCGACGTTGTGCTCGAGGACGTCGATCCGATATGGGCGCCGCCGACGTTCTACGGAACGGACGGGAAGCCGATTCCTCCCCCATATCCGAAGACGGGAAAGCCGCGGTCTCGGCGGATGCAGATGCTCGACATCGCGCTTGGTGGGTCGCTCTTCGTCGGTGCTCACGTGGGAGTCAGCTTGATGGAAGCGTTTGATTTTCTGCTGGGGATTCTGACGATGGACCTGGCAGGCGACGATTATGCGCCCGCGGACTTCCGCCCACCGCCCCCACCCGTTCCGGCGCCTACGCCGCCCGCATAGCGAAACGACCGAACGTCGCGCCTGGATTAGGCGACGAGTTTTTCGTCGAACCGGCAGCGGGAACGGTAGCGCGAAACGGTTGTCCATCCCAGAGCCGTGGCCATCTGACGCGCGCGTTCGAAATGCCGGGCGACTTCGTTCGGGGCATGGGCGTCTGAGCCGAAGCAGATGGGGACGCCTCGCTCGCGGAGCAACCGGAGAATTGAGCTTGAAGGGTATTGTTCGGCACAGGGCTTGTCCCAGCCGGCGGTGTTGATTTCGACGGCCATGCCGACGTCGGCGACGGCATCGGCGGCCGCTACCTCGGCGTCGCTTACCTCTTGGCCGGGCTTGTATCCGAATTTCTTGACGAGGTCGAAGTGCCCAACGATGTCGAAGCGGCCGAAGCGGGCGGCCTCGGTGAGGAGCTCGTAATACCGGCGATAGGCGCCAGCAACGTCAACCTGCTCCCAACGGTGCTTCTGGCGAGGGTTGTCGTGAGCCCAGCCGTCGATGAAATGGACGGAGCCGAAGACATAGTCGAACGGATGCGCCGCAATGAGGGCATCCATTTCGGCTTCACGGCCGGGGATGAAATCGCATTCGCCGCCGATGAGGACGTCGATTCTTCCGCTGTATTCGGCTTGGAGCCGCCGCGCCTCGGCGACATAGAGGTGCATCTCTTCGGCGGTGAGGCAAAGGTGTTGGTCGGATGGCACCGTCACGGGCATGTGGGCGGAGAAGCCGATTTCCGTCAGGCCGCGGGCGATCCCGGCTTCGACGTAGTCACGCATCTCGCCGGTAGCATGCCTGCACCATTTCGTGTGCATGTGATAATCGGCCCGGTAAGGGGAGGTGGGCATGTGGGGTTCCGCTCAGGCGATGTCGTCGTGCACGATATGGTCGAGATCGCGCAGGAGGTCGATGAACTGCGAGTTGTCGATGATGGTTTCCTCGAGCATGATGAGCCCGAGCATTTTGGGCGGCTTTCCGGCCTTCAGGCGGTCGGCCTGGATTTTGAGTGCCTTCGCCACGTCGCGCCGCGTGCAATAGCCCTTGTGGACGGCCATCTCGCCGAAGAGTTTTCGGGCGGCCTTCACACCCTCTGGATTCATCGTTTTCGGCTCCTTTCCTACTCGCGAATGAGTAGGTTATCTCTATGGACGGCCTCGTCGTATGCAGACCGCCCCAGCATCTGCCGAACCTGGTGGCTCTTCATCCCGCGCACACGGACCAAGTCTTCGGACGACAGGTTGGTGAGGCCGTAGGCGAACGCCTTGCCGTCCGGCCCTGCCAGAGCGACGGTGTCGCCCGCTTTGAAGGAACCGGAGACAGACAAGATGCCGGAGGGGAGAAGACTTTTTCCGCGCTCGACGACGGCTTGCTTGGCCCCCTCGTCCACGTGGACGATGCCGCGCGTGGTGCGAGCGGCGAACCACCGCTTGCGGCTTTGAGGCCGCCCCGGCTTCGGGGCGAAGAAGGTTCCGATGTCTTCGCCCGCAAGCAGCCGCGGCAACACGTTTGGCACCGTGCCGTTCGCAATCAACGCACCCTGCCCAGAGCGAGTCGCCATCGCCACGGCTTCGAGCTTGGACGTCATTCCACCTGTGCCTCGTGAGCTCTTGCCCCCCCGATCCAGTCCTCTCGTTTCGTCTGTCACGCGCGCGACGGTGCCAACCACAGACCCGTTTTCGTCAAGAAGTCCGTCCACCATGCTCAAGATTACCAGAAGGTCTGCCCCAACGAGGGATGCGACGAGAGCAGACAAAAGGTCGTTATCGCCGAAGCGAATCTCGTCCACGCTGATAGCGTCGTTTTCATTGATAACCGGCACAGCGCGCATCTCGAACAGCGTATGCATTACGTTGCGGACATTCAGATAGCGGGTGCGACTGTCGAAGTCTTCGCGTGTCAGGAGAATCTGTGCGGCGTGCAGGCCGTGCCGCTTGAACGATTCGTCGTAGGCCACCATAAGGCGGCTTTGTCCGATCGATGCTGCGGCTTGAAGCTGGGGGAGGGCGCTCGGACGCTCAACAAGCCCCAGTTCGCCCATGCCCGCGCCTATTGCGCCCGACGTAACGAGAACCATCTGGTAGCCGCGATCAACGGAACCTGCCACCTGCCCCGCGAGTTCGGCGACCCGCTTCGAGTCCAGCGTTCCCTCACGCGTTGACACAACGGCTGTGCCCACTTTTACAACGACACGCCGGACGCTCGCCAAAAACTCTGACCGCTTCAAGAGAGCAACCCTCAACGTCGCTGCAATGCTACTCCTGCACCGGAGACCTGTCAAGTCCGGCGCCGGCAGCTCCGGCCAAACCGGGTTTGACTGGAAGTCCATCGGGCACTACAATCGCGCGGCACACAGCAGTGAACCTGCGAGAGGAGGTGCAGTTGGACGTCGCTCAGAGCCACGTTCGGAACATCAGCATCATCGCACACATCGACCACGGGAAGTCCACGCTGGCCGACCGCCTGATCCAATACACGGGACTTGTCACCGAGCGGGAGTTCCGCGACCAGATTCTCGATTCGATGGACATCGAGCGCGAGCGGGGCATCACGATCAAGAGCGCCGCGGTCACCATGCCATATACGGCGAAGGACGGACAAGAATACACGATCAACCTGATCGACACACCCGGCCATGTCGATTTTTCTTATGAGGTTTCTCGGGCGCTCGCATCGTGCGACGGGGTGCTGCTCCTCGTTGACGCTTCCCAAGGCGTCGAGGCGCAGACCATCGCGAACCTCTATAAGGCGATGGAACACAACCTTGCAATCGTGCCGGTCGTTAACAAGATTGACTTAGCGTCGGCGGACATTGAGGGGACCCTTGAGGAGATCGAGGAAGAACTTGGCCTGCCGGCGGAGCACGCCGTCCTCTGCTCAGCGAAGACAGGCAAGGGCATCGAGAACGTGTTCGAGGCGATTGTTCGGCAGATTCCGCCGCCGTCCGGCGATCCTTCTACTCCACTCCGGGCGCTCATTTTCGATGCAGAATATAACCCGTATCGCGGCACCGTTGTGCACTTCCGGGTTGTGGACGGCACGGTGAGAAAGGGCGACCGCATACGGCTGATGCACAGCGGCAAAGTGCACGTCGTCGAAGAACTCGGTGTGATGCAGCTCAAGCTGGTGCCGCGAGAAGAGCTGCAGGCAGGCGATGTGGGCTATTTGCTTGCCGGAATCAAAAGCGTTGCAGACGCTCGCGTGGGCGACACCATTACGCTCGACGACGCACCCGCAGCCGAGCCGCTCGCGGGTTTCGAGGCCGTCAAGCCAATGGTCTTCTCGTCCATCTATCCGATGGCGAGCGGCGACTATGAGGACCTTGTCGCAGCGATGGAAAAACTCTCGCTGAATGATGCGGCGCTCGTTTACCAGAAGGACTCGTCGGCGGCGCTCGGTCACGGCTTCCGCTGCGGTTTCCTCGGGCTTCTGCACCTGGACGTTGTGCAGGAGCGGCTGGAGCGCGAATACGGCCTTTCGCTCGTGCTGACCGTTCCAACCGTTGTGTATCGGATTCACCTGATCGACGGTCGCACGATCGAGGTGGATAACCCGAGCTATTATCCCGACCCCGCCC
>CAZBRH010000004.1:48878-49909 GCA_964494245.1 uncultured Planctomycetota bacterium
GTCCGAACGTCGATTATGGCGCCTTCGCGATACATCGGCCCGATTATGGATTTGTGCCTTCAGGCCCGTGGCGTGAATCCGCACACGAACTACCTCGGCCGCAACCGAGTCGAAATCCAGTTCGATACACCGCTGGCCGAAATCATCTACCACTTTTACGATAATCTGAAGCGCATTACACAGGGCTACGGCTCGCTCGACTACACGATGCTCGATTACCGCGAAACCGACCTCGTGAAGCTCGACATCCTTGTGAACGGTGATCGGCTAGATGCCTTGTCGCAGCTTGTCCACCGCTCCAAGGCGCGGCAAAACGCCATGCACGCCTGCAAGCGGCTCGAAGAAACGATCCCGCGGCAGCAGTTCAAGATCGCGATCCAAGGAGCCATTGGCGGAACTATCATCGCGCGCCGGACAATCAATCCGTTCCGCAAAGACGTCACGGCGAAGTGCTACGGAGGTGACATCACCCGAAAGCGGAAACTTCTGGAAAAGCAGAAGGCGGGCAAGAAGCGGATGAAGATGGTCGGCAGTGTGCCCGTGCCGCAGGAGGCCTTTATCGCCGTTCTGCGCGCGGAGCAGGAGTAGGGGAGTCACCACGCCCTTGGCCGCCCTCAAGCAGGTATTTGCGCCTGCCTGTCATGTAGCCAACAACCTGACCCAGTGCCCCTGCAAACACGACGATGCGTTCCATTCGACGGCGGGTGAACACGGCCACCGGCAGGCGAGCGAACGCTCGACCGAACTCGCGCCAGACATACCGCGGCACCCGGAACCAGAAAACGCTGTTAGAGGGCAGAACCTCGTTTCCGCCCGCCAGAGCCGATGAGAATTTCCAGCGGATGAAGTAGCGCCGCGTCAGCCGTTTGGCAGGGACGAAGTGCCATACCGGACAGGAGCCGCAGTAGCCGATTTTGAGCCCAGCGCGGCGTGCACGCTCGAAAAGTTCTGAATCTTCGCCGCTTCGCAAGCTGGCTCCTGCGCGACCGAGTGCCGTGTCGAAACCGCCGATCTGCCCGAAGACCGCGCGC
>CAZBRH010000005.1:0-8082 GCA_964494245.1 uncultured Planctomycetota bacterium
GGCAAGGCCCCTATCGTGCGATCTGGGCGTTCGAATCCCGAAAGCTCACCACACCCGCCGAATGAAAACGGTTCGGCGAATGCGCGCACGGATTGACGGGGAGCGTGGCGCCCGTTAGAATCCGCCCCGAACTGTTCGAGGCAATGACACACTTCCTTACTTTCGGAGACGCCCAACTTGGCATCCCATCTTATCCCGCCGCACGGCGGTTCGCTTGTGCAACTGCTCGTCGATCCCGCGCGCGCCCGTGAACTCGGTGCTCTCGCCCGCGCGGGACTTTCGTGGACGCTCACACCCCGGCAACTCTGCGACCTCGAACTTCTCCTCTGCGGCGGATTTTCCCCGCTCACCGGCTTCCTGACCCAAGCGGACTATGAAAGCGTCTGCGACCGCATGCGGCTAACCAACGGCACCCTCTGGCCGATCCCCGTCGTCCTCGATTTGCCCGAAGAAAGTGTCCGAAAACTCGGTGTCGGCTCCGTCCTTTTTCTCCGCGACGCGGACGGAGTGCTGCTCGCCGCGCTCCACGTCGAGAGCATCTGGCAACCCGACCGCCGCGCCGAAGCCGAGCAGGTGTATGGCACAACCCATCCCGAGCATCCCGCAGTGGACTACCTGATACGGCGTTCGGGCGATTGGTATGTCGGCGGGCGAGTCGAGGGCATCCGTGCCCCGGCGCATTCTGATTTTGCCGAGCTGCGATTGACGCCCGCCGAGTTGCGGGAGCGGTTCGCGTCGCTCGGCTGGAGCCGCATCGTCGCATTTCAGACCCGCAACCCGATGCACCGGGCGCACGTCGAGCTGACTTTCCGCGCCGCCCAGCAGTGCCGGGCGAACGTGCTCATCCACCCCGTTGTCGGCCTGACAAAGCCGGGCGACGTGGACTACCTCACCCGCATCCGCTGCTGCCAGGCCGTGCTCAAGTATTACCCGCCGAACACGGCGATGCTTTCGCTCTTGCCGCTTGCGATGCGGATGGGCGGGCCACGCGAGGCCGTCTGGCACGCCATCATCCGCAAGAACTACGGCTGCACGCATCTCATCGTTGGCCGCGACCACGCCGGCCCCGGCTCCGACTCCGCCGGCAAGCCCTTCTACGGGCCTTACGATGCGCAGGAGATGCTCCGACAGCACGAAGAGGAACTTGGCATCCGCATGGTTCCGTTCAAGGTGATGGTATACCTGCAAGACCGCGACGAGTACGTGCCGGAGGACGAGGTACCTGAAGGCGCGGCGGTCCGGCTCCTCTCCGGCACCGAACTGCGTGAGCGCCTCGCCAACGGCCGCGAAATACCCGACTGGTTCTCCTACCCCGAGGTCATCGAAGAACTTCGCAGGGCGTATCCGTCCGCGTAGCGGCTACGTTTCCCGATGTTTTGTTGTTGAGTTCGGCCACGACGTTGAGGCGTGCCCCCGACGCGGCCGCGGCGTTTGCGCGAACGCTTGAGCGCAACGAATGCCCGCTATGCGAATGCCTACGACCCGTTCCTGCCGGACATCCGACTATGGGTCAACCGGCGGGCGGGACTACCGATACTGCACTATATGGCGCATTGGGCGCGCCGACTCTCCCGAGGACTGCGGCGGTGGAAGTGAACGCCGCTCGGACGGTGAACCAGCTTATCAGCGCCGTCTCGATGGCGATGGACATCGAGGATGGCGTCAAGCTCTATCACGGTTGGCGCGTGGCGATTGTCGCTGCCAACCTGAGCCGGTCGCTGGGTCTGAAGGAGCAGGCGGCGTGCTTCTACGGCGGCCTGCTGCACGACGTCGGTGGCGTCAGCCTGCCGCTTCATGTTGTGCATTACCTCCCCCGACTGCTGGACGAGCAACAGCGCACGGCGGTCCTGATGACCCCGGCCGTCATCTCCCACCCGTTGCTTTCCGCCGAGATTGTGAGTTCGCTGCCGGGGATGTCGGGGGCGGCACGCTTCGTGCTGGACCACCACGAGTGCTGGAACGGCCACGGCTTTCCGCGCGGCCTGCACGACACCGAAATCGGGATGGGGGCCCAGGTTCTTCGCTCAGCGGATGCCACCGACCTGATACTTCGTGCGTCCCCAACCCAATCGCTCGACGAGGTCTGCCGCCGCGTCGCCTTATTGGCCTCAGCGGAGATCGCCCCCGACGTCGCCGAATGCCTGATCGAGGAATTGCGGGCCGGCCTTTACGACGGTCTGGTTGATACGGCGTGCCTGCCAGAATGGTTTGAGGACACGCGCCGCCGAGTCGGCAGCATTCCCGTAGAGCGCGGCACGGACGCCGTCGGCGCCACACTCGAAGTGCTCTCGCGGGTCGTCGACAACAAGCACCCGTACACCATCGGGCACTCGCGTCGGGTGGCGCGCTACGCGCTCCTTGTTGCGATTGGACTAGGGCTCGAACACGACGATATCACGGCTCTCAAGTGGGCGGCGCTCATCCACGACGTCGGCAAGCTCAGCATCCCCGCACACATGCTCGACAAGCCCACCGCTCTCTCGGCCGAAGAATACCAGGCCATGCAGTTCCACGTGAGCTACACGTTCGACATCGTCTCTGCGATTACCGACCTTCGCTCCGTCGCCGCCATTGCTGCGAGCCATCACGAGCACTTCGACGGTTCCGGCTATCCATTCGGACGTGCGGGCGAGGACATCCCGCTCGGCGGGCGGATACTCGCCGTGGCCGATGCTTTTGACGCGATGACCTCGCACCGGCCGTACCGGCTGGTCAACGACGTCGCCTTCGCGTGCGCCGAGCTCGAACGAGGAGCCGGAACGCAGTTCGACCCGCAGGTGGCAAAGACAGCCGTCCCGGTGCTCAGGAACCTCGGGCTGGTCATCGCCGGCGCATGAGGCCCAAAAAAGAAGCCGCCCGTCATTCTGACGGGCGGCCTTCCATGTGCATCGGACCAGCAGTCTTTTGACTACAGGCCCAAGAGGTCACCGACTTTCCCTGCTCCCTCGATGACCGCGACGCGGGCCCGGTTGGTCGTCAGTGCTGCTTCCTCCTTGGCCACTTCAGCACCGTATTTCTTGAGCAGTTCGGTGGCCTTGTCCGTCGGGACGGCCTTCACCTTCGCCCTAGCCGCATCGAGATCCTTGCCGAGGGATTCGATCTTCGACTTTGCGGCCTTCAGGGTTTCGGCATCCTTGACGCCGTCGAGCACCTTGTTGAGCGCCTTCAGGCATTCCAGATGCTCCTTGACCGCCGCCTCATCCTTGTCGCCGCCACACCCGCTGACCCCGATTACCAGGGCCAACGCCCCAGCCAACAGCGCGAGTTGCCTCATCGGCGCACTCCTTATCATCGGGAGCGGGTGGGCACTCCCGTTCCTCCCTCTCATCCTGCGGGGGACAAACACAGCGTCCGTCCCAACCGCACCGGAATCATAAGTCCGCCCGGATGCAAATGCAAGCGTCTTTGGGGGGAAAGTCACTCTTTCCCGGCAACCGCCCCGAACTCCCTGTCCGGGCCCAGCGTGTAAATCCGCCTTGCGTCGGGCGGGCCAACATGGCAGGCGAGGACCTCGCCGACGAAGATCGTGTGGTCGCCTGTGCGCAGCGAGCCGACGAGTTTGCACTCGAAATTAGCGCAGGCGTCGTCCACGAGCGGCGCCCGGACGGCGGTTCCCGGGAGCAGCCGGACGCCCGCCTCCGCCATCTTGTCGCAGTGGCGGCCGGACTTCGTCCCGACGACGCGCGTGGCCTCCTTCATCGCTTCGCTGGGGAAAACGACCACGAACTCCCCTGTCCGCTGGATGAGTTCGTGGCTATAGCGCGTGTGGCCGACGGAGATCGCGAGCATCGGAGGTGAGAACGAGGTGCACATCACCCAGCCGAGCGCGATGGCGTTCGGTCGGCCGGCCTCGTCGACACACGTGGCCCACGAAATCGCCTCGGGGTATTTCCGCGCGATCGCCTCGGTGTAGGACACCTTTTTCAGCATGGTCAAGGCCCCTCGAAAGAGACTTGTTGCAGAGGACACTGGGACCGCGAAGGCGGTTTCTTCCGGTCTTGCAACGACTATCGCGTCATGTTTCACGCAGCCGAATGAGGTCAGCGGCCTTGCGGAGCGCCCGCGCCTCAAGCTGGCGGACGCGCTCGCGCGTGATGCCGAGGTGCTCGCCGATCTCGTCGAGAGTCTGGGGAACACCGCCGAGGCCGAACCGTCGGCGTAGAATCTCCTGCTCGCGGTCGGCCAGTTGGCTCAGCACCGTGTTGATCTCCGAACGGATGTGGGTCAGGTTCTCGTTGCGCTCGAGTTCGCTCATCTTCCGGTCGGGCTGCACCTCGATCACTTCGTCGGCGCCCGTGGCGAAAGTGGAAATGACATAGTTTTCTTCTGGGACGACGCGGGCGAAGCGCTTGACGATACACCACGTCGCATACGTGCTGAAGCGGGTGCCGCGGGTGAAATCGAACTTTTCGACAGCGTTTAGCAGACTCAGGTTCCCCTCGCTGATAAGGTCGTTGATGCCGACGACGCGCCCTGCGTGTTGCCGAGCGAGCTTGACGACAAGCCGGAGGTTCGCCTCGACGAGGCGCTCGCGGCACCGGCTCGCCTCGCGGGCCAACTCCTCCAACTGCGCGAGCAACTGGGGGTCATCTCCCTCGGAAGGCCGAAGGGACTCGCGGAGACGGGCGAACTTGTATTTGATGTAGTTGTATTTGCGGAAGAGAGCCCGCTCTTCCTCCGGCCGGAGCGGTGGCAGATGGCCGAGGTCGGCGAAATACGCGGGCATTTCGGCGTCCGCCTTTGCGGTCTGATACGCGGGCTGGTCGAGAGCCGGGTCGTGCAGAATGCGTTCGTCGGCGTCCGGCGTGTCGAAGGCCGGATCATAGCGGTAATCGATGTCCGCCCGGAGCAGTTCCTCTGCCCGCAGCGTCTTGAGGTAGGACGCGACAGAGCGGCGGCTGATGCCAACGGCTTCGGCGATCTCGGCCTCGGCACGGCCGGCCTGATGCGCCGCGAGTATCAGCCTTCTTTGGGCGCTGCTGAGCGGCACGGCTGACCGCGGGAAGAGCGGAGCGTCGGGATTCGTCAGTTCGTGGCTGCGGAGCGTATGGCGAATGAGGCGCGCAGGCAGGCCGAGCCGCGTGGCCAGTATGCGCACTGCTTCGGGAGCAGAGACTTTGCCGGAGGCCGCCACCCGCTTCGCCTCGGCCAGAATCAATTCTCGCTGCGCATCGCTGGGGACACGAACCTGATACAGGGGACCCTGCCCGAGTGAGGCAACGAACGCCTCGACGTGTGCCTTCCGCGCGGCGCTGCGTTGGACGCCATCAGGGAAAATATAGCGTCGGGTCATCAGGCCGCTACGGCGCCACTCCGCCAGGGTTTTCGCTGGAATATCATAGAGGTCGCGGATTTGGTCAAGCGTCAGGAGATCGCGGGCATCCGCCGCCGAAACGTGGGCATCGAGTGTGCCGCTCAGGTCGTCGAGCAACGTGATGAGGTCGGCACGCAGCTCGCCGCCCTCGCACGAGCGATTGTTCGGCGGAGGGTTATAGAGGGTGAGGCGGTAAACGACGAAGTTTTCTGGGTATTGACGGCCTGGCTGAACGTCACTGATGAGGTGTTCGAGGCGGTTGATCTGGAGCTCGCGCTGCTCGCGTGGAGCGAACCGGAGCTCCTTGGCAAGGTCCCGAACGAGGTTCAGGTTATACTTTGCCATCGGCCGGCCCTCCGCCTCACGCACACGGGCACAACAAATACATGTTCGGCACGTTCCCGCCTTGAAGAAGAGCGGGATAAACACACAATCCCTCCAAGGGAATATAGCACAGGAACGTCTGCAGCGTCAACTCGGGCAGGGACTTTGCAGCCAAGGATTGCTGGCCGAGGGAATCTCGGGAAAAACACGAGGGGCCGTCCCTGACGGGACGGCCCCTCGCGGCGGAGGAGGAGGATCGAGGTCAGCGTCGAACCCGTGTCTCCGTTTCGCCAGCACAGTGTTCGGCGGCGTGGCGGAATTCTTTATCAGAACGCAGTCTCTTCCAGGAAGGGCGCGGAGAGGTGTCGCCATAACCGTCCCGCCGACAGTTGGTTATAGCGGACGCAATCTTCGAAAAGCATAACGGCCGGGCCAATTTGTGTTGATTTTTCTGGACTCTGCTTGACACTGGTGTCCGCATTCAGTGTATATTGGATCGCGCGCCGTCCAACCTCTTGTCATCGGATGTCGCGGAGGCACGCAGTCCCACGTCAGCTTCGTGTTCCCATAAGGGCGAAACATGCTGGCGTTTCTCTTCCGCCGCTTGATAGGCGGAGCCATCGCGCTGTTCTGCATTGTCACGCTGACCTTCTTCCTCATCCGCCTCATGCCCGGCGGGCCATTCGACCGCGAGCGCGTGCTCAGCCCCGAAATCCGCCGAAACATCGAACGAAAATGGCGGCTCGATGAGCCGCTCTTCACTCAGTACCTCTTTTACATCAGTGACCTTACGCGGCTCGACCTCGGCAATTCGATGGCGAAGGAAGACCAAACTGTCCGCGAAATCATCCTCCGCTCGGCGCCAAAATCCTTTGTTGTTGGCGGCTTGGCGCTGGTGTTCGCCCTCGTTGCCGGGCTCGTTGCCGGAATCATCGCCGCTGCTCGGCAGAACCGTCCCGCCGACTACGCCCTCATGTCCGCCTCGATGCTCGGCTTTTCCGTGCCGAACATGGTGCTTGCGCCGTTTCTCTCCCTGGCCTTCGGCCTTTGGCTGCGGTGGTTGCCGACTTCGGGTTGGGGAACATGGCGGCACGCCATTTTGCCAGCGGCGGCACTTGGGGCGGCGTTTGCCGGCCGCATCGCACGCATCATGCGGGCGAGCATGCTCGAAGTCATCCGCGAGGATTTCATCCGCACCGCCCGCGCGAAGGGCCTCAGCGAGCGGGCTGTTGTCTTCCGCCACGCTGTTCGCAAGGCAATCGCTCCCATAGTGTCCTACCTCGGCCCCGCCGCCGCGGGCATCCTGACCGGCAGCGTGATTATCGAGGAGGTCTTCGATATCGGCGGCCTTGGGCGGCACTTCGTCAAGGCCCCGAGCGAACGCGATTACCCGCTCGTGCTCGGCACCGTGCTCGTCTATAGCTCGCTCCTGGTTGTGTTCAACGTGCTCGTGGACGTTGCGCAAGCGGCGCTCAACCCGAGGGTGCGGCTCGAATGAACGACTCTGTCGAAAAGCCCCGCTCGCCGCTCGCGATCGCGCTACGGCGGTTCGCGCGCAACCGGCTCGCCCTCGTCTGCCTCGCGCTCGTTGTCTTCTTCACGGGGGCCTGTATCCTCGGGCCGTGGCTCCTCGGCGCCGACTATGCCGCGCAGGCGCTGGAGCGGCGGTATGCGGCGCCGTCCGCCTCGAACTGGTTCGGGACCGACTCGCTCGGGCGGGACCTGCTGGTGCGCTGCCTCGTGGGCGGGCGGATTTCACTCGCCGTCGGGATCGTCGGAACGTTCGTCAGCGTGGTCATCGGCGTCGCCTATGGCGCCGTCGCGGGCTATGCCGGCGGCCGGACCGACGACCTGATGATGCGGTTCGTGGACGTGCTCTACGGCCTGCCGTATCTTCTCTTTGTAGTGCTCATCATGGCGTTCCTCGGCCAAGACATCACGCCGGCGGAGCGGATTATCGCGATGTTTGTTGCCCTGGGCGCGGTGCAGTGGCTGATGATGGCCCGCATCGTGCGCGGGGAAGTTGTCGCTCTCCGCGAGCGGGAGTTCGTCGAGGCCGCCCGAGCGGCTGGCGCCGGTCCGGCGCGCATCGTCTTCCGCCACATCGTCCCAAACCTCGCGGGCGTCGTCATCGTTTACGCCACGCTGTCCGTGCCTGCAATTATGCTGCAGGAGGCGTTCCTGAGCTTTCTCGGCCTCGGCGTGCAGCGTCCGCTCCCGAGTTGGGGATCGCTCATCCGCGATGGCGCCGCCGCGATGCAAAGCTACCCGCGCCTGCTCCTTCTCCCCGGAGGAATGTTCACCGCCGTGCTGTTTGCATTGAACTTTATTGGCGACGGACTACGGGACGCGTTCGACCCGCAGAATCAGTGAGCACTCCCAGGGCAGCAGCCCCGCCCTCTTCGCGGACTTCTCCACGCGTGCTGCTTTGGCCTACCGACGCC
>CAZBRH010000005.1:8092-9250 GCA_964494245.1 uncultured Planctomycetota bacterium
GAAGGAGCGCCTGAGCCGCCAGACCGCGGCGAACCGAAGGTCCCGGTTGCGGTGCCCTGCGGCAGACTGCCCGGCACGAACCGCAGCCCGGTGCCCGACTGCGGGACGCTATGTCGTTCCGTCATGTTGTGCACAACAGGCGGTGGCGGAGTGAAACCCCGTGTGCTCACAGATGGCAGCGACCCAAAACCGTCGCGCGGCGGCACGGCGCGATGGTCTGCCACGCTGCGCACAACGGGTGGCGGACAGATGTCGCGCGTCCTCACGTGGTGGGAAACGAACGGCGAACTGACACACACGGGTCGGCTTACTCGGCTGTAGCACCACGGCCACGTGCGAAGCCGAATGCTGCAATACCGCGGCCACGTGCTCCACCAGTAGCTGACGAACGGGTAATCATAGAGATAGAGCGACGTGCTCAAGAAGATCGTCTCCGGTTGCCTCACGTAAACCGGCACCGTCCGGACAACAACAGGCGAAACATCAATACCGGTGACCGCCGCTTGCGCCGGCGGAGCCGCAGCGGCCGTCGTCGGGTTGGCGGCTGCCGGTGGAGCGGGCGCGCCGACGCCGACGAGCGTTCCGTCCCTATTCCAGTTGTGCGCCGGGCCGTCATTCAGCCAGTATTGGCCTTCGCCTGTCAGCAGGAGACTCAACGAGCCGCTCCCGCGAACTTCGACCTTGCTTCCAGAAAACCGGCTGGCGACGTTCAGCCCTTCGACGCGGACTGTGCCCTTGAACCCGGTGAACGTGACGACTTTGCCATCTGCCGAATGCTCGCCGCTTCCGATGAGACTGATTTTATTCACCGAAGAGTCGAAGACCATAAGCGTCCCCGTGCCGCTCAAATCGTATTCGATCGCGCCCTTGCCGAGCGCCCAGACGGTTCCCTCGCCGCTCGCGCGGACCGTGCCCTCGATGGGAACGGCTTGTTCCGCCCAAGCGGGCCACGCCGCGAAGACGACGACCGCCACCATTAGAAGAGTTATACGGATATTCATTGCCTTGCCCTCTAAATGAGCGGCAGGAGGTGCATCAGCAGCCCTGGTTCGCGCATGGTGCACCCCGTGCTCAAAACCGCCGGTCTGTGGACGCATACGTTCGCCTCTATCATAGTATACGCGGAGAGCAGCAAAATCATGCACGCCTTGTTGGGCC
>CAZBRH010000005.1:9275-15234 GCA_964494245.1 uncultured Planctomycetota bacterium
ACTTTCTTGCGCCGCACGGCTGTTCGACGATTCCCGGCGTGGCGGACGTGTGCTGGTCTCGAATCGCGCGTTACAAGGCCCTGAGCACAACAACCGTCATGTCGTCGAACTGCGGTTGGCCCTCTGCGAATGCTTCGGCACCAGCAACCACCCGCTCGCAGACCTGCTCGGCGACCAGATGCCGCGAGTTGCGGACGACCTTCTCCAGCCGATGAACGCCGAAGCGTTCGCCGTGAGGAGCCACGGCCTCCGTTATCCCGTCCGTGTACATCAGGACCAAGTCCCCCTGAGAAAGGTCGTATTTTTCCTCGACGATGCCCGGCTGGTCGATGACGCCGAGTGGAGTGCCGCTCGCGCGCAGCAGCACCATCGGCCCCTCCGGCCGTGTAACCACGGGGGGATTATGTCCGGCATTGACGTAAGTCAGACTCCGCCGTCCCGGGTCGACAACGGCGTAGAAGCAGGTGACGAACATCCCGGAGCGCGTGTCCCTTAGCATGAAATCGTTCGCCAACTCACGTGCCTGCACGATGGATGGGTGGTTTCGAGAGTATGCGCGGATCAAGCTTCGTGAGAGCGCCATGAGCAGCGCCGCAGGGACGCCTTTGCCCGAGACGTCGGCTATGACGATCCCCCATTTTCCGCCCGGCAGCGGGATGAAGTCGTAGAAATCCCCGCCTATGTCGCGGGCCGGAAGCGTCTTCCCCGCCACGTCGAAGCCGTCGATTGTCGGGAAGGACTCCGGCAGCAGCGAGCGTTGGATTTCGGCGGCAATGTCCATCTCGCGCCGAAGCGCTTCCCGTTCGGCGGTTGTCTGCGCCAGTTCCCTTGTGTATGCCTCAAGCGACTCGGCCATCTGGTTGAACGACTCGGCAAGCATTCCGACTTCGTCCCCGGAGTCCACGCGGACACGGTGGGTGAAGCCGCCGCGTCCGACAACCCGGGCAGCATTGGCAAGAGCTCGAACCGGTTCGGAAACGCGCTTCGCGAGCACGCTCGAGACCAGCAGACCAGCACACAGCCCGGCGATGCTGAGCACCACAACATCCCGCAGGGACGCTGCAACGGCCTCGTCGAGCCGCTTTGTGCCCACACGGCATATCAGCGCTCCGGCCCGGTTGCCGAATCCTGTCAGGGGGACGCTCGCTTCGAGCCAGTCGCCGCGAAACCGAGAGTCGGGCTTGAGCGTCCTGCTTGTTTCCGCGGCCATCAGGTCGAGGCCACTTGTGTAGTAATCCTTTTTCTGTTCGTAATCTGCGGGCGATTCAATCTGGCCGTCTGGGTTGACGACGATGACAGCTTCCAGGTTGCCGGTTCCCGCAACACTTCGGGCCAGCCGCTCTGCAGCGGATTTCATCAGCGCGGTGCCGGGTGCTCCGGCGGAGGCATCGGCTTCTCCCGAAGCCCCGGCGAAGAGTTCCAGAATGTGCGCCAGCATGGAAGCTGTTCTGAGAGCGTCGTGTCGCGCGCGCTCGCGGAGACTCTGCACCGTTGTGAAGAGCGTCAGCCCGGCCACAAGGCCGACCGTGATGAGCAAGAGACCATTCAGGTAGAGCATCAGGCGGTTGCGGAAGCTCATTGCCCATCCCCTGTGGGCCCCGACGGTGCAGTCAACACAATTGACCCTTGCGTTGACAATGAACCTCCCCGCGGGCTGCGAATGGCACAAGTCCACGTGCCAGCGGGGGCTTTGTCGCCATGAACGAAGCGAAGGGGCTTTATATGCTTTGCCATCGCTTCTTTGCCGCCAAACCTCTATACTATCAAGCGTACTGGCCAGCAGAGGGCTTGTCCACTTTTTTCGGCGGGTTCCCCTGGATAGCGGCTGCGTGAATTCGCTTGACAGCCCCGCAGGGCAGCCCTAGAATACTGCTCGCAATCCTGCGGCACTCCCACGGAAAGGGGCGCTTTGTGTTCGCGGGACTGGCGTTGTTTGGGCAGTAATAGAGGACGGAAGCACATGGCTCTCCCGAAACGTCGGCATTCAAGGGGGCGAGGGCGGAGGCGGCGAACGCATCAGGTTCTGGAGCCGCCGCAACTTGTCCAGTGTCGCCAATGCCACCAGATGAACCTCGCGCACACCGTGTGCACAAAATGCGGCAGCTATGCGGGCCGCGTTGTGGTTGTTCCCAAATCGGAGACGTAAGCGAATGCGGATCGCTGTCGATGCGATGGGTGGTGACCGCGCCCCCCGCGTAGTCGTCAAAGGCACGGTGCAGGCAGCCCGCGCCTTCCCCGACGCCGAAATGATCCTCGTGGGGCACGAGCGTCAAATCCGCGAGCTGATGCAGGAGTTTCCAGATACAACGGGGCGGGTGCGAATCGAGCACGCGGACGCGGTGGTTGCGATGGGCGATTCGCCCGTCGAGGCGCTGCGAAAGAAGGGCAACACATCCATCGGCCGTTGCGCCGAGCTCGCCCGGGCCGGCGAAGCCGACGCCATCGTGTCGGCAGGCAACACCGGGGCCGCCGTCGCAGCGGCTGCGCTTGCGATGGGGACGCTGGAGGGCATCCGCAAGCCGGGCATCGCGGCGCCGTTTCCGACGCTTTCCGGCGGTGAATGCGTCGTCATCGACGTCGGCGCGAACATCAAACCAAAGCCAGAGCACTTGCTCGATTATGGCATCATGGCCGCCGAATACGTAACCGCCATCGTCGGAAAACCCAATCCGCGTATCGGCCTGATGAATGTCGGCTCAGAGGATGCGAAGGGAAACGAGCTGGTCAAGGAGACGCGCTCACTTTTCCTCGCTTCGCCGCTGAACTTCGCGGGCAACGTGGAGGGGAGAGATATCTTCCGCGGGCACGTCGATGCTGTGGTGTGCGACGGCTTTGTCGGGAACGTCCTGCTCAAGGTCGCCGAGGGCGTTGCGGATGCGGTGATGGGGTCCATCCGTAAGGCACTGCTCGAAAAGCTGATCTACCGGGTGGGCGCCGCGCTCTGCCGGCCAGCGCTGCGGCGGGTGCGCCGGGAACTGAACAGCTCTGCATACGGAGGCGCGCAGCTCCTCGGGGTCAACGGGATTTGCATCATCTCGCACGGCAACTCCGGCTCTATCGCAATCTTCAACGCCATCCGGGTCGCCGTGGAACTTTCGAGCAAGCACGTGAACGATCGCATCGTCGAGGCGGTCCGACGCATCAAGAAGAGGCCCGATGCCAGACCCGCCGCTGTGTAGGAGAAACCCGGGCGCCATGCCCCTCCGCAAAGTCGGGATCGCCGGAACCGGCTCCTACGTCCCCGAAGAAAAGATCACCAACGATGACCTCGCCCGGATGGTCGATACGAGCGACGAATGGATCACCACCCGCACGGGCATCAAGGAACGCCGCAAGGCGGCGCCCAATCAGGCAAGCTCCGACCTCGGCTACGAGGCAGCCATCCGGGCAATGGACGCGGCGGGCATTACAGCCCGCGACCTTGACGCCATCATCGTCGCTACCATCAGCCCCGACATGAACTTTCCCTCGACCGCCTGTTTCCTTCAGAAAAAGTTGAAAGCGCTCGATACCGCATGCTGGGACATCTCTGCTGCCTGTTCGGGCTTCCTGTTTGCACTCCGCACCGGCCGAGCACTCATCGCGTCGGGCGACGCCGACACCGTCCTTGTTGTCGGCGCCGAATGCATGACGAAGATCACGAACTACGAGGACCGCGCGAGCTGCGTCCTATTTGGCGATGCCGCTGGCGCGGCCGTCCTGCGGCCGACTGACGGCCCCCGGGAAATCCTCGACGTCTTCACGCGGTCCGATGGCTATGACGAAGCCGCAATGTCGATGGTGCTCCGCTGCGGTGGCTCGCAAAGCCCCTTCTGCCAAGCGGCTCTCGACCGCAAAGAGCATCTCCAGGTCATCCGCGGCCGTGAGGTTTACAAGTTCGCCGTCAACAAGATGTATGAGGTAATCCGCGACGCCGCCGAGCGGCAGGGCGTCCCCGTGACGGGCATCGACTGGGTCATCCCGCACCAGGCCAACCTGCGGATACTCGAAGCCGCCGCCGAGCGCCTCGGCCTGCCCATTGAGCGGTTTTACATCAACCTCCACAAGTACGGCAATTCGTCCGCGGCCTCTGTCCCCCTCGCCCTCGACGAAGCCGTCCGCGATGGCTCGATCAAAGACGGCAACCTCATCGTCCTTGCCGTTTTCGGCGCTGGCCTCACGTGGGCCTCGGCAACAATAAGGTGGTGACGGCGCGCCGGCAACCGGTGTTCGGCATCCACGAATCCCTGGTGGCCGATTCCGTTTGAATCCCGATTCTTGTTGACCGGCGGCCCTTGCTGGGATATATTCCCTAGAGAATATGGCGCGAAACCAAGACAGCGAGTTGGCTGCGGGCTATCTCTGCACACAGGACGCCGCCGCCCTGCTCGGCTACACGGTGCAGCATACGCGCCTGCTTATCCGACAGGGAAAAATCCAAGCAGCAAAGCTCGGACGCGACTGGTTGGTAGTGCGGGAGTCCGTGGCGCAATATCAGGCCGGACTGGCCTTTCACGAGGAGCCGCCGGCCCGCGTGGTACCTTCGGCATCTATCGTGAACGTAGCAACAGTTCCCTTGCGCAGTCCGTTTCGCTACCCCGGCGGCAAGACGTGGCTGGTACCCCTTGTGCGGCGATGGCTCCGCAGTCGCACCGAACCGTTTGCAGAATTGATAGAACCTTTCGCTGGCGGCGGCATCGTGGGCCTCACAGCGGTTTTCGAGAACTTGGTCGAGACGGCCACGCTTGTCGATCTGGACGAGGATGTGGCCGCAGTGTGGGAGACGATTTTGAACGGAAACGGCCGGTGGCTTGCCGAGGAAATTGCGGCGTTCGACCTGACGGCTGACAACGTCCGGCTGGCGTTGGGCCGTGCTCACCTCTCTTGCCGACAGAGAGCATTGGCAACCATCATCCGCAACCGGATCAATCGTGGTGGTATTCTGGCGCCCGGAGCTGGTGTCGTAAAGAACGGTGAAAACGGGCGCGGCATCCGGTCGCGATGGTATCCCAACACACTGCGAAAGCGCATACTGGCAATTGCGGAGTTGAGGAACCGCATTCGTTTTGAGCAAGGCGACGCTTTCGAAGTTATCAAGCGGAAAAAGAACGAGCCGGATGTGGCGTTCTTCGTCGACCCGCCTTATACCGTTGCTGGGAGACGACTCTACACACATTCCGAGATAGACCACCAGGAGCTGTTTCGCCTCGTCGCCGACGTCTCCGGGGATTTCCTTATGACATACGACGACGCGGCTGAGATCCGAGGCCTCGCACGGAAATACGGACTCGATATGAGACGAGTGCCGATGAAGAACACTCATCACGCGCGGAAGATGGAACTGCTGGTTGGGCGCGACCTCTCGTGGCTCGGTGAGTGATCAGAAGCCAAGCTTCTCGCGGATTCGGTCGTCCGACACCAGACAAGACTCAGCCACGAGAGGCCGAGATCGCCTCTTCACACTCCATCGACAGGCGGCTTCCGTCGCTTCGGAATCAACGGATCGAAGCGGAAGCCCTTTCTGGCCGTCTCGAACTCGGCTCGGATGGCGCCGAGCCGCTTCGCGTCGGTGAACAGGTCCCACGCGATCGCCGCAAGCACCTCTGCCCCCCGGAGCATCCCGCGATGCGCAAAGGGCAGGTTCGACTGGGCCGTGTACTCGCGGTGGTGCCCGCGAACGCCTCTGGGCACACACGCAACGGTAAAGCACCCAAGCGGGGCAAGCCACGACACCGTGTCTTCATCGCTCGACCCGCGGCCCTGCTCCTTGCCGATCTCTGCCTTGATGGCCGTCGCGAAATCCGGCTTCTTGCCGAGCTTGCGGACGAGTTTGCGGTCGGCCTCGGTCGCGCGGGGAGCGCCCATCAGGACGAGGTTATCGCGGACAAGTTCGGCAAAGGCGTTGTTCTGAAGCCGACTGTAGAGCGCGGTGAGCAGCGTCGTCTTCGCCTGCGTTTCGGTCGCGGCGGCAGCCGCTTTC
>CAZBRH010000005.1:15245-15619 GCA_964494245.1 uncultured Planctomycetota bacterium
AGAGCTTGATCCGCCGGACGAGTTCGTCCGCTTCCTTACGGTTTGCGGCGCGGGCGAAATACCAAATTTTCGCGTATTCGGGGACGACGTTCGGGGCCTTACCGCCGTCGCGGATGACGCAGTGAATCCGCATGTGCTCAGCGATGTGTTCGCGAAGGTAGTTGACGGCGACGTCGGTCAGAATGGCGGCGTCGAGCGCACTGCGGCCGCCGTGGGCGTAGGCCCCGTGAGCCGTGCGGCCGAAGAACTCAAAGACGAGCGAATCAAGCGTCGAACCGCCCGCAGCGTGGACGCGGTTCTCGGTGCCGGGGTGCCAGGCGAGGCATGCATCGAGCCCCCGGAACGCGCCGTCGCGGGCCATGTCGACTTTGCCC
>CAZBRH010000005.1:15678-30903 GCA_964494245.1 uncultured Planctomycetota bacterium
AACCGCGCAGCCGCGACGGCGCCGACCGCCGCGCCGACACCGAGCAGGTTGTGCCCGCAGGCGTGGCCGTATGTTCCCGGCTCCGCGCCGCAGTCGGGCAAAGCATCGTATTCGCCGAGAAATCCGACGACAGGGCGGCCCCTGCCCCATGCTGCCTCGAACGCCGTCGGAATCGCCTTGAACGGGAACGTCACGCGGAACCCGCGACTCGCAAGGTAGTCGGCAAGAAGTTTCGACGATTCCGTCTCCCGGAAGGGCGGCTCGGCCAGTTCCCAGATGCGGCTCGCGAGCCGCTTCGCCTCTGCCGCCTCACGCGACACCAGCTTCCGGAGCATCGTTCGCTTTTCCTTGTTTGTCATGTTCTTGCTCTTGCTTAGCCCACAGCCGCTGAATGAAGCACCGCAAGGAGAAGCATTCCCGCTTACCCTGCGGCGAACGCGAACCTTTACCCCACGACTAGACGCCTTGCCTTTGCACTGGCGGTATTCTAGCAAATCCGCTACGCTATCCCTACAAAAGGTTTCAAGAATCGCTCACAAGGAGAAGACTATGCGCGAGTGCAACGACGCGTCTGTGCGGCGGATTACCGCGACGCTATGCTCTGGGAAACAGGTGCACATCCCCGCATGGGTCGTCGATTCGGGGACGTACGGCCCGCGCCTCCTGCTCGTTGCCGCGCAGCACGGCAACGAGGTGCAGGGAGCCGAGAGCATCCGGAGATTCGTCGAGTTCGTGTCGCGCCAGCGAATGCGGGGCAGCGTCTTCGCCGTCCCACTGGCCAACCTGCCTGCGGTGCGCTGGCGCCGCCCCCATCTCGGCCTCGGGCCTGAACAGCCCTATGACGACGACCGCGGCCACAACATGAACCGCACATGGCCGGGCAAAAAGGACGGCAACGACACTGCTCGTGTCTCGCATGCGATCTACCGCGCGTTCGGAGACCGCGCAACGCATTCGCTCGACCTGCATTGCTGGGAGCCGCACAACGCTCCGGGATTGCTCATCCACGACGCCCCGGCCTCTCGCGCCATCGCGCGCCGCATGGGCTGCCGCTTCGTATACGTCGGCTCGGCCAACCGCAACACGCTTTCCGACTACTTCTGCTTGACTGGACGGCTCGGTATGACCTACGAATACACCGGCCAATACACGGTAGAAGAAGACCAAGTTCGTGAGGGCTTGCGAGTGATCACCAACTTCGCCAAGCTCATCAAGCTCCTTGACGGCCCGCCGGAACCGGGCCAAAGCCCAGTGCTCTTCTCGGATAAGACCGAGACAATGAGCGTCCGCGCGCCCCGCAGCGGCCTTTACGTCGTGCGCCCGATCCCTCTATGCAGCCGTGTCAGGAAGGGCGCTGTGCTGGGGCGCCTGCTTTCGGACCGCGACCTGTCGTGTGTGGAAATCCGCAGCCCCGTGGCGGCCTACCTGCGCGGACAGGGCGTGCGGCGGCCGAACTGCGACGTTTCGCTGGCGCAGCAGCACCCGTATGTCGAGAAGGGCGACTGCCTCGCGCGGCTCGCCTGGCCACGGAGGTGATGGCTGCGATTTAGCTGAGCCCCACGAATAGCACGAACACTCTTTGAAGATAGGCCAAACAGCAGACTTCGCCGCACTGCGCCTGTTTGTTGAGCAGATGGTTGGGTTGTGATAGACTTGGCGCAGCGAGGTGGAGATGACTCGTGCCGAAGTTCCGATGCCGCAATTGTGGCCAGAAGGTCTCTTGCCCGGACGAAGCCGTTCATAAACGGTTCCGCTGTCCCCGATGCAAGACGTTCCTAGTCGTGCCTCCGCCCGACGACCCGAGCGTCATCAGACCATCGGCCCCGACGGCGGCCCCTTCGGTTGCTGAGGAGCCGGTCGTTGGCGACAGCGACCCGACGCCGCTGCTCGGCGTAGCGCCGGTGCAAATATCGCCGCAGCCCGGACCTGCGCCCGCGCCGGCCCCCCCGACGAGACCTATTGGTGCGCCATCACTTCTGGCGGAAACGGCGGAGACGTCCGCCGTGGGGCCGACCGAGCCGCGGTCGGTTGCGCCGGTTGCTGCTGAGCCGGAGTCGTCTGCACCCGATGAGGTGGCGGGCGGCGCCGCACCGTCTCCGGCGGCAGAACCGCCCCAGACGCTCTCCGCAAAGTCAGAGGAGAAGCCCGAACCCGTGGCATCCCCTTCGACCCAGGTATCGGGCGCGGCGGATACGGCTCCGGTGGCCGTGATGGGTGTTCCGCAACGCCGCAGAGGTCGGGTGCTCTTCGCGGCTGCCGCGGCTTTTCTTCTCGGATTGGCGGCCGGTGCAGCGCTCATGCTCCATTTTCAGCCCGGTTTCCTGAAGCGCTTGCCGGGGACTTCGAAGGTGCTTGTGGAGCTGTACAAGGAGGCCGAGAAGCTGGAGGCGAATGGGCTGAAGGAACCGGCACTTTGGAAATACGAAGAGGTGCTCCGCCTCGCCGCCGCAAACGCGCAAGGGGCTCCTGCAATCCGCGATCTGGCGAACAAGGCGAAAGAGGAGAGAGAGCGGCTTCGCATTGAAGTAATGACGGCGAAGGGCTTCGTTCTTCTTGCCGGCGAGTGGGTGCCAAGAGAGCGAGCGGAGCTTGAGCAGACCAGAACCGAACGAGACGCGCTAAAGGCCGAGCGGGATACGCTCAAGGCGGAGCGGGACGCACTGAAGGCGCAACTGGGAACGACACAGGTTCCCACCGGCAGAGTGCGCGTGAGCGTGTCGGTCCGAGCGGGTCGATTCGGCATGCCCTGGCCTGACGCGGGCGCTTTGGCAATTCTGATTCCGAAAGGCGAGCCGGGCAAGCTGCCCGCACTGGCGACGCTGCGAGACCGGAACAAACTGCGGGAGAACCAGCAGGCGGCAAGCGAAAAGGGAGCGCATGTTGGGTTCGCTGGGCGCGACGGGCGGCTGACCTTCGAGGGGATCAAGTCGGGCGGCTACAACCTCATTATATCCGGCAATGTGCCCGATGACCCGACAAACGCGCGAACAAACCGCGAACGGCTCGCCCGATTCTTCGATGCGGCGGGCCTCGCCAACCAAGTCCACATTGCGGACGTGGACGTCGCACCCGGTGAGCAGAAGGACGTCTCTCACCAGTTCAGCGTGTTGCGCCGTCCGTAATGCTCAATGCTAGGCCAGTGCGCTTCGGCCGGGTAGATATTTGTTGCCCTGCGGATGCCTCTTGCCAGCCGCCGTGGTCCCCGTAAAAAACATGAACGGAATCGCCACCTCTTTGGTATGATTTGGCTGTGAGGGGAGCACCGCGAAAAAGGAGGATATAGATGCGCGCCCTCGTTGGTGTAATGGCCTTGTGCGTGTTCTCGTTGTCGGCCGTTAGGTCGGATTGGCCGAACTTTCTGGGCCCGAACCGGGACGGCATTTCGCCCGAAACAGGGATCAACAAGAACTGGAAGGCGAAGGAACCGAAGATTCTTTGGAAGACACCGATGGGCGACAACGGCTACGCCGGCCCGTCGGTTGCTGGCGGCAAGGTCTTCATCATCGACCACAAGGGCTCCGACGACATCGTCCGCGCAATCGACCTCCAAACGGGGCAGGACGTCTGGACGTTCAGCTACCCGGACATGTCTCGACACAATTACGGCTTCAGCCATGCGACGCCAACGGTGGACGGCGGGCACGTTTACACGATGAGCGGTCTGGGCAAGCTGCACTGCTTGACGGCCGCTGACGGGAAGAAGGTCTGGGTCCGCGACATCGTCCGGGAGTTGGGCGGAAAGGTTCCCGAATGGCAGGTAGCGGCCTCGCCCGTCATTGACGGCGACCGGATCATTGTTCTGCCCGGCGGGCACGGCGCGTGCGTCGCCGCGCTCGATAAGAAGACGGGTCAGACAATCTGGAAGGGCGGCGGCGACGACGCTGCGAGCTATGCGACGCCCGTGGTCGCAACCCTCGGCGGAAGGAAACAATACATCGTGTTTAGCGCCGGAGGGCTTCTGGGCGTTGACCCAGCCGACGGCAAGCTCCTCTGGAGGTTCCCGTGGAAGACAAGCTACGATGTAAATGCGGCCACGCCAATTGTGGTCTCTGATGACACGATTTTTGTCACGAGCGGGTACGGTCGTGGCTGCGCCCTTGTCAAGGTTGCCGGCGGCCGCGCGGAAGCCGTCTGGGAGAACAAGGCGATGCAGTCGCATTTCAGCACACCCGTCCTCTCGGCGGGACACATCTACGGCACGAGCGACAGGAATCGCACCGTCTGTCTCGAAGCAGCGACGGGCAAGATAAAGTGGGAGGAACCCGGCGGCGGGAAAGGAGGCGTCATCGCCGTGGACGGCACACTGATTAGCGTGGACGGCTCCCGCGGTGTCGTCACCATGATGGAACTGTCTCCAAACGGCTTCAGGCCGCTGGGGCAGATCACCCCGCTGGGTGGTCAGAGCTGGACAGCCCCCATCGTGGCCGATGGGCGACTGCTTCTGCGAAACAAGCAGGCGCTCGTTTGTCTCGATCTGCGGTGATGTTCTTCAGAGCCCCGATCGGATCTCGAGGATTTCCCACGACCGCTCATGTCCGGCCGTGCGCAGGGTGACCTTGTCGCCGACCTTCTTCCCCATGAACGCCAATCCGAGCGGGGCGTGATACGAGTAGATGCCCTTTTCGACGTTCGCGTCCCACGGCCCAAGGAACCTGTAAGTGTCCTCTCGGCCCGTGGCGAGGTCGCGCACTCTGACGGCGCTGCCCACCGTCACCCACTCCGTTTGCGGCATGTCGGGCGGGATCAAGCGCGCCTTGTTGAGTTCTTGCTGCATCCGCGCTGCACGGGTTGCGAGCCGGTCCCGCTCTTCGAGAGCAGAGGTGAACTCGGCGTTCTCGCTGAGGTCGCCCATCGCGGCGGCCGCGCCGATTGCCTTTGCGATCTCTGGCATTTTGACGTTCACCAACTCGGATAGCTGCTCCCGGTGTCGGGCGAACCCTTCCTGCGTGGTGTAGATGCAGTCATCCTCCCACGGATGGGCGGTCACCTGGACAAAAAGGCCGGGATGCCGGCGGCGAAGGGCCTCGATAAGATGGCCCCGCGCCTTTTCGGTCAGTCCGGCGTTGCGTTCGGCCAAGCTCTTGAGGACATTTGCTCGCTCGATGTCGGCGTGGTCGACGGCGTCGCGAAACGCCGCAAGATCGTCCGCCAGCAGCGCGGCCTGAATCTGCGACGGCGACGTGCGGTCGCTTCGGGTTCCTGAACGGCGTGCGGATTGTGCAAGCTTGTTGGCAGCCGAAAGCAAACCTGCCGCAACGGAGATGCGGTCGATTTCAGTCAAGGTCTTCGGAGGGTTGGCGCCCGAGGCCCCTTTCCAGAGCCAAATAAGCGCACCGGGAGAGGACTCGGAACGAGAGAGAGCCGCCGCAACCGCCGCCAGAAGGTCGTTCGCGCGGCCTCCTTGTTCCAACTGGACGGCGATGAACTCGCAGACGGCGGGAGAGGCACCGGGAAAGGATTCGGCGAACCACTCGGCCCAGCGCTCTGGCATGGCGTCACGGACAAGTGCGAGGATGCTTCGCGCCAGCCGGTCATCGCGGATTGTCCTGAGCACTTCCGCCGGGTTGCCGACTTGGGCAAGCCGTGGGGCAGCATCCGGCGGAGCGGGGGCATCCGAGCAGAGACGGCGCAATGTGGCGCAAAGTGCGAGCGCCCCCAACGCGGCGCCGGGCGCAGTGCCGATCCACGCATCGGCCAGCGGGCCGAGCTGCGTAGCGAGGAACCGCAGCACGGTGGCGTCCGCGGTCGCTCCGCCGTTTGTCTCGTCGAGGTAGTCAAGGACAGCAAGGAGCTTATCTTCCGGCGATTCGGCAGTGCTGAACTGAGCTTTGACGCGGTCCTCGTAGGTGATGGGGGTTTGGCGGAGCGCAAACGTCGGTTGCGTTCCCTCAGACATCTCGATGAGCGGGTCGCGCCGGAGGAGCGGCCTTGCCTTTGCCCACCACTTGGCCCAGGAGTCGGATGGAACGATGTCGGCCAGGCGGGTTTTCAGGGTTCGGAACGGGAGCCGCGAGCCGGAGGCCTTGAGAAGCAGCGCGACAAGGCGCGGCGGGTCCTCTGCCGCAAGGGCTTCGAGTTTCGCTCGGTCGAAGAGCGCCAGAGCGCGCCAATCGTCGTCCTCAAGCAGCTCGATGCGGTCGAGCGAATCGGCGTTCCACGATTTCGTTGCAGCCCGGAAGGCAGCGGTCAACGTCCCTGTCTCGCGGTCGAAACCGATAACACGGCCGACCTCTGCGGAACTCCGGTCAAGCACATATCGGCCCGGCCGCAAGGCGATGAGCTTTTCGAGGCGTTCTATGGCGGCTAGCAAAGGCATTTCTTCGCGCGAGAGCGTGCAGACGGTCAGCGCCTCAATTTCCGGGATCCCAGAATGGGCGGTGCGGTAAAGTTCAGAAAGTTCCTCGCGAAGTGTGCGGCTTTCGGGGATGACCGCGGCGGCGGCCTTTGCGAGGGCGAGGGCATGCACTGCTCCCTCGCGCTCGGCCTGCGCGGTCAGCAAGAACCAAAGCAGCGAGTCCACACGGTCCAAGTCACCGCCGCGAGCGACCGTCCCCAGAACGGAAACGAGATCGAACGGGTCAAGCGAGCGGTCCTCGACGGCGCGAGTCCATTCGAGTTCAAGCTCGTGGAAGCGCTTCTTGCTCGCAAGCTTGCGCAGCCGCGGCACGCCGACCTGTTCGAGTGCGTCGCCTTGTTCTGGTTCGCTCATCTATTGTTCCTGTTTGGGGGCATCTCCATTCCGTGTTCCGAAGCAATAGATCGCTCCGTCCTCGGTGCCGATGACGAGTCGGTTGCGCGCGATAGCAGGAGATGCCGAGATCGCAGCGCCCGCCCGGAAGGTCCACAGGATGGAGCCGTCCTTCAGGTTCAGTCGGTAGAGGTTGCCATCGTTGGAGCCGACGAACACGGAGTTGCCTGCGATGACTGGGGACGAATCGACCTTGCCCTTCGTCTTGGCTGCCCAGAGCCGTTCCCCCGTCTTCTGGTGAAGGCAAAGGACCTGCCTTCCGCGCGAGCCGAAAACGACGTGTTCGGATTCCGCCGAGACGGCCGCGCCCGCATAGCACGCACCTTCGTCCTTGTCCTCGTGCTCCCAGACCACAGCAGCGTCTTTGCATCGAACCCGCCGGTAGCGTCCGCCCATGTCCCCGACAAAGACATAACCGTCCTTATACGCGGCGCAGGCGGCGAAGTTGCCTTCGGTCTCTGCCGCGACAATCTCCCTGCCTGAATCGAGAGCAAGCATCCGGACCTTGCCATCGCATCCCGCGATAATCACCTGTCCTTCGGCGATGCAAGGGGAACAATGGACGTAGTTGTCGGTTTCCGCCGTCCATTTCTTTTCGCCGGTTTTCGCGTCGAGGCAATAGAGATTGAAATCATACGAGCCGAAGAGCACGACGCCCGGCGCGGCCGTCGCGGACGAGAGAATCTTGTCCTTCGCCTTGAACCGCCAAATCTCCGCGCCATCGGCGGCTTTCAAAGCATAGAACACCCCGGCCTCGTTGCCGACATACACGAGGCCGTCCGTGACGCACGGCGAAGCCGAGACGACATCCCCGGCCGCGAATTTCCATCTGCGTCTGCCGTCCTTCAGGTTCAAGCAAAGCACGTCGCCTTTCTCGGTGCCGACAAAGACATCCTCGCCGACAATCGCCGCCGTCGAGGTGACCGCCGAGCCGGCCTCGTGCGTCCAGAGTAATTCGAGTTTTTCCGGCAGTGCCGTGGGGGCGACGCCGCGCATCTCAGGGCCGCCGCGAAACGACGGCCAGTCTGCCTGCGCCTGCGCATAGGCATCCGGCGCAGTGGCTGCAAGCACAAGGGCACCAAGCAGGACATGAAAACGCCACATTGCCTTCACTCCGCACGCAGAGCTTCGATTATGTCGCCCCGCACGATACCGGCGGCTGCGACGACGCACGAGGACAAACCAACAATGATTATACCAACCAGCAGCAGAACGAGCGCGGTCCAGTTTACCGTGGATTCGACGGACGCAAGCTGCGGCGCAACGGCCGCCAACGCCGCCACCGTTCCCGATAGGATCCCCGCTGCCAGCAGCCCGGCGTTTTCGGCCACAAGAAGCACCGCAAGTGTCCGCCGCCGGAGTCCGGTGGCGAGCATCAGCGCGAACTCGCTCCGCCGCTCCAGCGCGTTCCGCAGCAAGACTACCACGAGTCCGACCGTTCCAAGCAACACACCCAGTCCGCCAAGCGTAAGGAACGTCATCAGGTATGTGTTCCGCACACCGGCGAGAGCGTCCAAGATGGAACGGGTTGTGCGCACCTCCATTCCCATCTCGCCAAGCGTCCGTCGCAGCGACGCTGCCAGCGCATCCGCCGCTACTGGCGGCGCCGCGACAAGGAAATACCTCGGCCCGGATTCTGACGGGAACATTCGACGGAAATGTTCTTCGGACACGAGCAACTCGCTCGCGAAGATGCTGGACGAGATCAGGCCTGCGAGCCGCAATTTCGCCGGTGCACCTGACTCGTCCGGAACGGTTATTTCGTCGCCAAGAGCTTTGTGGAGCTGCCACATCGCTGTCTCGCTGTCCGCGAAGGCCTGTATTCCGTCCGCAGAATCTTCGAGCAGAAGGTTCCACGGATTTTCCGTAACGCTCCTGCGGAATGTCTTGACCGAGAAGCCGCCGCGCTCGATCATCCGGCGGCCGACGCCAAGCACGCGCGGCGATGGCGGCGCAGCGATGTTCAGGCAACTGATGTCCCCGCCGCTCCGCAGCAGGAACGAGACAACCTCTGCGTCCTTCCAGAACAACTCGTCCTCGATGCGAAAGCCAAGCCGTGACCGGCCCTCCGCAGTGCCCAGGTCATAGTGCAGCGGCAGCGAGGACTCGGCACAAAGCAAGAACCCACCGGAGCCCGACGTCCGCCGAAAGACGTCCCCGCGGCCCAGATTCCGCTCGTTCGCCGCGACCGTCACGAGCACAAAGGCCGCGCATGCGAGCAGGCCGACCACAAGCATGCTGCGCCCGCGATGCACGGCGGCGCTCCGCATGGCCAGACGGCCGATGGAAACCGCCCTGCCGCCGCGTCGCCGCACCGTGGCGAGCGCTAGGTAGCAGAAGGCGAGAGCCGCCACCAGCAACGCGGCGCCCGCCCCGAAAAATGCAGCCGCCGCTGACACCTGCTCCGGCGCGAGAGCCGACCACACCACGAGCGAGCCGGCGATGCCCAGCGCCGACACGCCCAGCGCCAGAGAAGCCATGCTCGCTCGCTTCCCCGGCGGCAGCGCCGCGAGCGCCTGCCGCCCCAGCAGAAGGTCGAGCACCGCCCGCTTCCGCAGTCGCCGCATACCCCACCAGACGGACAGCAACCCCACGACGGGTCCCGACACCAGACCGATAACCACGGAGCGCGCATCCACGTGCAGCCATAGCGCCGACGTCCCCACAGCACCGATCCACCACGTCCGCAGCGCCGAGACGACCCCCGCTGCGTAGAGCACGCCGAGCGGAAGGCCAAGGGCAGCGCCGATTCCGACAAGAATCGCTCCTTCGGCCAGCACCAACCGTCCCGCCGTCGCGGCGCGGAACCCCGTAGCAAGGAGGATGCCGGTCTGCGACGCCCGCCGCTCAACGCTCAGCCGCATCAGCATCCCTGCCAACCCGCAGCCCGAACACACCAGCAGCATGCTCATCAAGAGGAACAGCACGCCGAAGTCCGTTGCACCCCTCGATGCAGCGATGGCTTCCTGCCGCACTGGCCGGAACACGAGGCCGCTGGCTTCCGGCGTGAGCACGGCCAGCAGCGCCGCCTCGTATCGGCGGCTGAATGCCTCAAGGTCCTCGCCGCTGGGCGGCGTGATGCGGATTGACGTAATCCAGTCCCCTGCCCCGCCTCTGTTGGCAAGCCACATCGAGCGGACCGTCTCTAACGGGACGAACACCTTCGGCGTTGCGCGGTGGGATTCCCAGTATGCCTCGTCGCGCTTCGTGACACGCTCTCGGTCGAACGGGAATGGCGGATCCCAATCGTTTATTGTCTTCGCGTCTGTGATACCCTCGAAGTCGGGTGTAAGCCGGCGGTCGGCGGCTGGGCCGGCGAAAGCCACAATACCCTCGAGGTCCAGAGAGGCCATTCTCTTCTCGTAAGAGCCATCCGACTTCGACACAAGGAATGAGAGGTCAAGTCGGTCGCCCGGCGCAGCTCCGAGGTCTGCCGCGGCCCACGAGTTGATGAGAGCAAAAGCAGGTCCGCTCCCCTGCACCCTTCCCTGCTCTAACGGAAGCGAACCAAGCGGCTCGAACCCGCAAACAACGGCGTAGGAGATGGTGTTCTCCTTGTTTTCTGTCTTGCTGATTGCGTCTGCGAGATAGACACTCGTTCTGTCGGCTCGACTGTGGCAGCGGCTGGCGGCGGTGATGGCCGCCTCGACCTGCGGCTCCGAGAGAAGCAATCCCGTGCTCTCGACAACGAGGTGCCCGTGCTCAATATTGGGGGTCACTCGAAATCCATAATCGAAAAGTGTGCATATATCGCGTAATGCCTGTTGGAGAGCGACGTCGATTCCATCGGGCGCGCCGGATGCAGATTGGACGAGCACGGCGTTCGCCGCGTCTGGCTCACCCGCCTGCTCCGTCAGCCAGTCGAGCGCGACAAATACATTCCGTGGCGTCGCGGTCCCGGGCACCAGAGCGAAACATCCGGCGCCCGAATCGGGAAGAACCGCCGCAACTTCGAGCCGCAGTTGGCGGACCGTGTGCTCCCGGCCGCGCCGTCCGAACAGGGTATCGATCGGCGCCGCACCACGGCGGCCGATCGTGAGCAGGACGAAGTCGCCTCGCGCGACCTGGAGGTCGCGCGCAAGCGAAGCGTTGACAGCCGCCCGGCGCCCGTTCAGGCCGGGCTCTTCGCTGGCCGACCAGAAGCCCCAGAACGCAGCCGATGTGCCAATGACGTTCACGCGGGGCACGACGGCGCCGGTCGCGTCGGCGGTCAACACCCCTTGTCGCAGCACCACGGCTGCGACACTATGCGTATCGCCCGAGAGCGCGGGGTGTCTGGCGATGTCGCTCGCAAGCGAACGGCGGAAAGGACGTGGCGACACAAGGGCGCAGTCGATCCCGCCCAGCCGGTCAAGAGCGGTGTCGCGGACGCTCCCCCGAACGGAGTCGCCGACGACGAGCGAGCCGACAATGACGGAGGTGGCAACGGCGACGCCGAACGCCACAACCGCGCCGGTCTTCCAGTAAAGCCGCAAGCTCCGGGTAACGAGTCGGCCTAGCTTCAATCGGCGGCCTCCCCCCACGAGGGGCGCGCGTCGGCAAGGCGGCCGTTTCGCAGCTCGAGGCAGCGTTCGAACCGGCGAGCGAAGTCGAGGTTGTGCGTGACCATCACAACCGTCGTGCCGTTTGCGCGTGCAAGTTCGAGGAAGAGGTTGACGACGGCCTCGCCTGTATCCCGGTCGAGGTTCCCCGTCGGCTCGTCGCAAAGCAGCAAGGCGGGGTCATTGATCATCGCGCGGGCGACGGCGACGCGCTGCCGCTCGCCTCCGGACATCCGCGCGGGAAGAGAGTCAGCGTGGCGCAGCAGGCCGACGCGGTCGAGGAGTTCGCGCGCCCTCGGAAGGGCATCGCCGCGGTGTGCTGCGAGCGACGGCAGAAGCACGTTCTCGATTGCCGTCAGCTGGGGGAGCAGATGGTGATCCTGGAAGATGAACCCGACCTGACAGGCGCGGAACGCTGCCAGCGAGGCGCCCTCTAGCGCCGCGACATCGACGTCGCCCAGCCGCACCGATCCAGACGTTGGTTTGTCAAGCGAGCCGATGATGTTCAGGAGCGTGCTTTTGCCTGATCCAGACGGACCGACGATGGAGACGGTCTCGCCCGGCGCGACGGACATCGAGACGCCACGCAAAACGTCAGCACCAGCTCCGTATGTCTTGGAGACTTGCGAGAGGGCGAGTTCGGCCTTCACAGCGACCCCCTAAAGCATCTGAGTTCAGTGGTGGTGCTATTCTATCGCGTCCGGCTGCCGGAGGGAAACATGGAAAGCCGGAGCAGACGGGTCATTTCGGTTTCGTATCCGAGCTCGAAAGGTCGGGGGCTGCGGACCACAATTTGCTTGAATTGCTGGGGGGCTTTGGCTAACATTCAGGCATTGCAGGCAGCCCCTGCACAAGGGGGTCGTTGCGCCGCGAACAGCACAGCCACGCGGCAGAAAGGAGAGGGCGATGGGTGCTCAAGGTCCTGTCCTAATCGGCATACGCGGCGTCGTAGAGGGAGAGATCTTTCCACTCGAAGAAGGGAAGTCGATTGTCATCGGACGGAGCCGGGACTGCGATATTTCGATGCGGAAGTGCAAGCGCTGGGAAGAGACGGAAGCGGCAGGAGCCGAATTCGGAGAGGGTTCGCGGACGGTTTCCCGGCGGCACTTGAAGATCACGTTTCATGGTCCGGATCGGATTGAGCTCGAGGATTTGAGCTCAAACGGGACCTTTGTCGATGGGAAACGCATCGACCGGCTAGTGCTCACTGACGTGCGGAATGCGGCGCACGAGATTATGCTCGGCGCGGGCGAGGCGTTCCGCCTGGAATGGAGGTAGCGGGACCGCTTGGAACACTTTTCCTACAAGGACGGGCAGCTCTGGTGCGATGGTGTCCCCGTGACCGCGCTCGCTCAGAAGTTCGGGACGCCGCTTTACGTGTATAGCGAGGCGGCGATCCGCGAAAACGCACGGCGGCTCCGAGACGCCTTTGCCGAGGTGAAGCCGCTCATCTGCTACGCGGTCAAGGCGAACTACAACCTTGCGGTGTGCCGGGTGCTTCACGAGGAGGGCTGCGGCTTCGACATTGTGTCGGGCGGCGAACTCTTCCGCGTCTTGAAGGTCGGGGCGGACCCGGAGAAGGTCGTCTATGCGGGTGTCGGGAAAACCCGCGCGGAAATCGACTATGCTCTGCGGAGCGGAATACTGCTTTTCAACGTAGAGTCGGGACCGGAGCTGGATCGAATTGCGGCCGCGGCCGCCGCGCTCGGCGTCGAGGCCCGCGTCGCCCTGCGGCTCAATCCCGACGTAGATGCCCATACGCACAGGCACACGAGGACCGGCACGCGGGGAACAAAGTTCGGCTTGGACTTTGATACGGCGGCAGAGCTCTGCCGCCGCACACGGGGCATGTCCGGTGTTCGCCTTGTCGGGTTCCATTTCCACCTCGGCTCGCCCATCAACTCGCCGGAGCCATACCGCCGGGCGCTGGAACGAGTGCTCGGCTTTGTGGAATCCTCTCGGCGTGGCGGCGTTGATGTCAAGTGGCTGGATGTCGGCGGCGGCTACGGAATCGAATACAAGGGCGGCGAAACGGCAATGCCGGAAGACTATGCGGCGGCAATTGTTCCCTACATCAAGAACAGCGGCTGCCGCGCCATTCTGGAGCCGGGCCGCTACTGCGTGGGCGAGGCAGCGATACTCGTTACCCGCGTCCAATACGTGAAGAAGACCGGCAGCAAGACATTTGTGATTTGCGATGCCGGCATGAACGACCTGATTCGTCCGTCGCTCTACGATTCCTATCACCGCATCTGGCCGGTGAACTGCACGGAGCCGGCGCCCTACGGTGCGGCGGCGCTCGAAGCACCGTCCGCAGGTCGCGTCCGTGTGGACGTAGTCGGGCCGGTATGCGAGACGGGCGATTACTTCGCAAGAGATCGGCTGCTGCCGCCAGTCTCGGAAGGTGACCTGCTGGCGGTGTTTGCGGCCGGAGCATACGGGGCAAGCATGAGTTCGAACTACAACTCGCGCCCGAGAGCGTGCGAGGTGATGGTCTGGAACGGCTCGCCGCGCGTCATCCGCGAGCGGGAATCGTATGAGTCGATAACTGCAAACGAGGCCTTCTGACAGGAGGGAAGACGGGTGACCAGATTTGTCCGCTGTGTCTCTGTTGCCGGTGCGGTGGCGATGGGGCTCGTGTTCGCTACGGAAGCGATGGGTCGCGACGATAAGCAGACGCTGATGAAGGAGCATCTGCTTGCCGCGGCCAAGGCGCTGGAGGCCGAGAACTTCGAGGAGGCCGCAAGGGAGTTCGAAGAGGTCCTGAAACTCGACCCGGCGTCGAGCGATGCGCTCGAACTCCGGGAACTCGTCGATGTGCGGTTCTTTATCAAGGCGACGACAAAGGGGTCGCCCGCGATGAGAGAGAACGCACTGCGGCTGCTCGAACGGGCCGCCCAGGCCGAGAAGGAGCGCATCACCGACAGGGATCGCATCGCCGGAATGGTGAACGACCTCTTGGGCAGTTTTGAGGTGCGGACAAGGGCCTACATCGGCTTGACGAGCGCCGGAAGATACGCCGTGCCGCAACTCCTTGAGAAACTGGCCGACACGAAAGCGGAGAACTATGCCGACTATCGCGTCCGGGCTTCCGTTGCCCTCATCCGCATCGGCGAAGAGGTCGTGCTGCCGCTCTGCACCGCTCTGCGGGCGAGCGCCGCACACCTGCGGCAGGATATTTCGTTCATCCTCGGGCAGATTGGCGACCCTCGGGCAGTGCCGTATCTGATTCGGGCGGCGAAGGCCGACGCCGATGAAGGCGTCCGCGAGGTCGCCGCAAAGGCCCTCGCTCGCATCGGCGCATACACCAGCATCCCCGATGTGCCGCCGCACGTGGCGTTGTTCCAGTATGCGCGGCTCTACTACGCTGACCACCCATCTGTCCGTCGCCCGAGCAAGTATGGGCACACTGTCTGGAATTGGTCTCCGGAAAAGCAGGCGCTCGCGATGCAGGAAGTCCCCGGTTTTCTTTACGAGGTCAGCATGGCCCGTCGTGTGGCCGCCGAGGCGCTCCGGCTGGAGCCAGGGTATGAGCCGGTGTTGCCGTTGCTCATCAGCGCCTACCACAAGGAGATTGTGCTGATTGACCGCCGCCTAGAAATGAGCAAGACCGACCCGAACATGGCCTTGTCGGAGCTGGAAGGCAGCCAGCTTGTTGCACGCCGTGCGCGGGCGGAGAAGGTCCTTCTCACCCTGCTCTCGGCCGGGGAGAAGCATTTCTATCGGGCGTTGAGCATGCAGCTTGCGGAGGACGAGCCGCAGCTGGCGGCGGCGATCGTCGAGGACCTGGGCGTTGTGGCTAGCCCGGAACTTGCGGTCTATCCCGATTTGCCTGAGTTGAGCGAGCCGCTTCGGCCCGTCGTGGTAGAGGCGAACCCGGTTGCGGCCTCTGGCGCTCCTATTTCTGCGGCTCCGGCTCTCCCCGAAGCAGTCCCG
>CAZBRH010000005.1:30930-47635 GCA_964494245.1 uncultured Planctomycetota bacterium
CAGAGAAAGAGCCGGAGAGGCCGGCTCGGAGCACGGTAGCAGCGCAACGTGTTCGACCGGACCCGTTGGCTCTCTTCGGGGTGGCTGTGGAAACGGAGAAGAAGGCGACCGAGCCGGAGCCGCCAAAGGTCAAAGAGCCAATCATCGAATCGGCGCCTGCGTCAGTGCCGGAGACGCTTGAGCAATTGTTGGCGGCGGCTCGCGCCCGGGCGGAGCAGCGGCAATCGCGTCTTGCCGCCGAAAGAGAAGAACTGCGAAGAAAGGAAGCCGAGGCCGAAGCCCAAGCGAAGGCCGAAGCGAAGGAACCACCGGTGAACTCGCTCGTTCGCTCGCTCAATAGCACCGACAAGGCGGTGCGATATGGGGCAGCGAGGGCGCTGGCTCGAATCAATCCGCTGAAGGATTTTCGCGGGGCGCAGGCGGTCGTCGAAATCCTCGGTCAGGCGATTACAGAAAAAGGCCTTTCAACGGTTCTAATTGTGACGAAGGATGGCGAGATCGCCAACCGCCTCCGCGTTCTAGCCAGGGAGGCCGATCATGTCCCATATTCTGCGGGGTCTACGGAGGTCGCACTGGCTGCGGCGCGCGCCCTGCCCCCGAAGGACGTGATTCTCTTGCAGTACGACATGGAGGAGACCTATCAATCGCTCCAGAAGGACCCGGCGCTCGCCGGGATTCCGGTTGTCGTGTTTACGAAAGAAAAGGACGTCGCCATCGCCCAGCAAACATATCCGGGGCTGCCGGTGGTCTCGCTTTCGGATACAGGCGATTCCATCAAAGCAACAATGACGAAGGCCATTTTGGGGAAGCGAACAGCTGGAGAGGGGCGAGAACTGGCTGCCGAGTACGCGAGCAAGGCGGCAAGGGCGCTGGTGTCCATACCGGCGACGGGGTCCCCTTTCTCGCCTCATTTGCCGAAGATCAAGGACGCTCTTGTCGGCGCCCTCGATAGTAATAACCCCGAGGTGCGCATCTGTGCGATCCGCGCGCTCGGCAAGGCGAAAGTCGAGTCGCTCATCCCGCGGCTAATTGACATCTGCGAGGCGGAGGATCGGGCACAAGAGGAACGCCTGGCCTGTATCGAGGCAATCGGGGCGATGATGGAAGTAGGGAAGCCGGCTCCACCCGAAATGATCGGACTGCTCGAGGCAATTCACAAGAGCGGCAATGACGAGCTTCGCCGATTTGCTGTCGAACGGTTCTCGGCCGTCTCGCTGCCGCCGGCGAATCTGGAGGAGCTGATCAACGCCCAAGAGGCAGCGGAGCAGCACGCGCCGTAGCCACCCGCTTTTTGAGCAACATAAAGGGGAACGCGCACGGAACCTTCCCGGAGGTTCCGTGCGCGTTGGTGGGGTGGACGGGATGGGGGGTCCCGTCACCGGAGTAGAGCGAGGCAGTATTCCTAGAAGCTCGTCGCTTTTGTCACGCCGGTAGCAGTGTCTCTAGTGGGAACAAAGGTAATCTCGACCCTGCGGTTCTGCGCCTTGCCGACGGGGGTCGCGTTGCTGGCAATGGGGCTATCCTGCCCAAAGCTGCGTGTGCTCAAACGTTCGCGGGGAGCGCCAAGCTCCACGAGCTTCTTCGCGACCGCGTTGGCCCGTGCCGCACCCAGGCCATAGTTGTTGTGATAGAGCTTCTTCGTCACATTGAGGGGGTCGGAGTCCGTATGGCCATCGATGAAGACGGTGACACTAGAGTCAAGCTGCTTGATGAGCGCGGCAACCTTGGTGAGCACGGGGATCGCCGATTTTTTTATTTCGGTCTTGCCGGGCTCAAAGAGAAGATCGCTGGCGAGCCGCACGCCCCTGTTCCCTTGGGGGCCGACGATGGGCCGCCCGAGCGCTCCCAGATCGGAGGCCAGCTTGCTCAGTCGCTCCCCTGCCGCCCCATCCGGCGAGGCAGCAGCTCGAGCCAGCATCTCTGCACGGTCTTTTTCAAGCTGAGACAACTTGCCCTGCATATTGTCGCGCTCGCTTTGGCTGGACGCTAGCCGCGTCTCCAGTTCCGCCATCTTGGCAGCGAGTTCTACGTTTGCCTCGCGATACTTGCGGGCAAGACGGGCCCCGCGGGATTCAAATCCCATGTCGCGGAGAGCGCTGCAACCCGTGGCAGACACGAGGGCGATGCCACACAACGACCATACAATCCGTCCCATCCTCAGCTTCATCGATCTTCCTCCTTACGGTCGGGCTAGCGGTAACTCGGGCTTTACACGGCACCGATACGTTTATGGTGTATCGACATGCCGAGCGAAAACCTTTAGCAGATTTTTTGAGAATTTCAGAATTTTTTGGCGCACCGGCCTATCGGAGGGCCAGCCCCAAGTCGTCCCCGCGAAGTTCGCTGTCATCAGCCCCCGTCTGGAAGACACCGTCCGGCCCGGCGCAGAGCACCCAACCGTGGCGGGCTTCCAATGGCGACCGCCGAAGGCCTTCAAATGTCACCACATAGCGATGCCCCCAAGGATCAGGGCGAGAGATGCTCATATAAGGCCCCTTCCAGTTGCGGACGGGCGGCTCGTTCGTCACGAGAAACCGCGCGAGGTGCCCAGAAGCCGACGGACTGCCGATGCGGTCTTCTTCGCCTTCGGCTGGCAACCCGTCGGTGTAGGCAAAGCTCCTGTCCACAGGCCAACTACCCGTGTCACGGTAGTAGTTGGAGACGTCCGCCGCGAGCTGCCGCAAGTCGCCCAGCGCACGGGCCCTTGCGGACGCAGCCATGTGCTCGTTGACGGCAGGGATGGCCGTTCCGAGCACAAGCAGGACCGCACATATGGTGACGATGATGTCAGGAGCGGCAATGCCAAGTCGCTTGTCGCGCAGAAACGCACTCATTGACTGTCTCCCACCACAAGTTGTTAGCGCACACAACGCGGCATGTTTGATACGCAACGCCCGTGCCAGAAGAGCATGTCGCACAACTTCGCAAGGGCACGTTCCCTGTCGGCATTCACAACCCATTGGCAAGCCAATGGTTACGACGGACGTGGTAGGCCAAATGGCCTGCTGCCAAGACTGCGATCATGATGTGCCGCAGATGAGTGGTGCTCGGAAGATTGCGTAACTACGGTGTGCGTGCGAGTTCGAATACGTTCCAACTCTTTGCAGGGCCGCAGGTTGTGTCGGAATAACAGCGAACGGGGCAACCGCTACGAAGCGCGGGGCAACTTGTCCCCCTTGCTCAGGCCAAACTCGGCCATGATCTTCTGCAAATCCTCCCAGGCCTTGCGCTTCTCTCCCGGCGAGCGCAGAAGATAGGACGGATGGTAGGTAGGCATCAACTTGATGCCGCGCCAGGAGACGAATTTGCCGCGCATGCGGCCGATGGAGGCCTGCGGGTCCCGTAGCAGTCCCTTCAGAGCGGTTGCGCCGAGTGCGCACACAATCTCCGGCTGGATGATGTCGATCTGCTGAAGAATGTAGGGCAGGCAAATGGCCATCTCGGCGAGCGTTGGTGTCCGGTTTTGTGGCGGCCGACATTTCAGGATATTTCCGATATACACATCTTCGCGCCGCAGGCCCATTGCGGCAATCATCCTTGTGAGGAGTTGCCCGGCGCGGCCAACAAACGGCTCGCCAGTGAGGTCTTCTTCTTCGCCGGGGGCTTCGCCAACGAACACAAGCCGTGCGTCGGCCCGGCCTGTCCCAAACACGAACCGGGTGCGTGTCTCGCCCAGCGGGCACTGGTGGCAATTTTCGATGGCGCGGCAAAGCTCGTCCAAGCGGCGCCGTTTCTCCGAGTCCTCGCCCGGTTGTGTCGCCGAAGGCGGTGGCGCAACTGGCCGGACCGACGCCGCGGACTCGCCTGTTTCTGGGGCTGAGCGGTAGACGTCCGCACCGAACCACTGCGCTAGTTCGATATGTGCGGTCACTTCGGCGAGCAATTGCTCGCGGTCATCGGCATCAATTCCGCTTCTGTTCGATTTCATCAAGAAGTTGATCCGCTTTGCCGGCGTCGGCCCGTTTCTTGGCTTCTTGTTCCCGCACGAGCTGTGCGCCGCGCTCCGTCCACCATTTCTGCCAGTCCTTCGGCAAGACGCCGAGGTTCTGTCCCGTGAGCTTCTTGAGCGCGTTTTCGGCTGCCTGGTTGAAGTAATACTTATCCGGGTTGGGCACCGGCTGCGCTTCGCCAATGCCGCCGGTGATGACGCCCTGCGTCACGCCCGTGCCCGTGTCGAGGTCGCCGCCGGGACGGTAGATTGTGATGGGCGCAATGGCCTCGGGCTCTGTGCCGACAATTTCAATGCGCGGGTAGAGGATGGCGATGAGGAACGGAACGGAGCGAACATCGCCGATGGCGTCGAGTGCGACGGCAATGCGGTGATAGGAACGTTTCGCGGCTCTCTGGTCGGCAGTGTTGCGGATCGCAGCCAGTCTCAGTCCGGCGATCGTTTGGTAGAGCGTGTCGGCGACGCGCTCGAGGTCGAGCTTCAGGAGAGCGCCCAGCGCCGCGTCGCGGACGGAGTCCGGCTCCTCCGTTAGGTAAACACGGACAAGCTCAGGAATGGCGGCGTGGTGCTTCATCTTTGCCAGGGCTGTCGCAGCGGCGCGCCGGACAGCCGGATGGCGGTCCCTGAGAAGCCCTATCATCTTTGAGGCGACGATGGGCTTGTCGATGCTGCCAAGTTTCTGTTCCCATTCGTCGGCGATGGCCTTGCGGCTCGTGCGGATTTTGTCGGCCGCCACATCGATTGCGCGTGCAAGCTGCCGCTGCTCCTCGGTCAGTGCCCGCTTCTCGGCTTCCTCTTTCGAGATCCAGCGCCCATCCACCAAGACCATTCCTTGAGCGCGCATCGCCTCGTCGCGGGGGAGCCAACCGCCCTCGGTCTTGACGTGGCCGAGTTCCCTGCGGGCGGCTTCGTGGTCGGGGTCCGCCTTTATCGCGGCGACGAGCTCGGCGTTCATCTCGTCCTTCAGGTTGTGGTTGCGGCACCACATCGCAAGCGAGTAGTGCCCTTCGGCATCGTCCGGCTGGAGTTGCGCGGCCATGCTACGGTAGATTTCTTGCGGGGTCTTGCGTTCCTCAATGGCTTGGATGTCTTTCTCGTCGATGGTGGTGACAATGCCGGTGGTTGTGCGGATGCGAACACGGCCCTCTTGTCGCTCGATGATGGTTCCCTCGATCTTGCCGTCGCGGAGGTGGATTATATCCGCGCGCACGGGCACTGTGAGGACGCAAAGAAAAACAAATACGGCAGGGCACGCAAGCTTCATACTTGTATTATACCATCCCCGGCTCCGTTTGCCTCCCCGCGCACCCCAGAAATTGTGGTCTTACTTCGCTTCCTCAATCACAGCGGCCACGCCGTACAGGAGCTTCCTTTCCGCCGGGAGGACGTGGGCGAACCAGGTGAAGGAGTCGTGGAACGTGCCGCCGAAGCCCTTGCCGCCGCCCGGATGAGCGAGGATGATCGCCTTGGCGTAGCGGTCAAGCGCTTCGCGCGCCCGCTGCTCCCACGCAGGACCCAGCTTGGCCAGCTTTGCCGGGTCCACCAGAGCTTTTTCGATGAGGATGCGAACCTCTGCATCTTGGATGCCCTCACGCAGCATTTCGAGGCGCGCGGTGCCGATGGGACCCTTCGCTCCCGCAGCGATGATTCGGGCCGGAGTCCCCCACCCGCCCATCGTCAATTGCACCCAGTTCCCACGAACTATTGTGCGGGGCCGGCCATCTGCGGACTTGACCACCTCCCAAAAGTCGCCGCCGATGTTCCCGATGCCGCTTGTGCCGGCGATCATCACCCTGTCCATAAACACCCGGTAGAAAAGAGGTGTGCTGTTTTCGCGGACGCTGCACGTGCTCGTGCGCGGCCAGACCGCCCAGAGCCGCGGGTCCTGCCAAGCGTAAGCATACTTTTTCCCCGGCCCTGACCGTCCAGGCGTCCCGTAAACGCCCACCGAGACCGCCGTCTCCCGCGGGCCGATCTTGTCCCACCATTCGTGGCGCAACGCGAACCATCGGAGACCCGGCGATATCTCTTCGAGATCGTCGAGCACGACTTTGCCGGGCGGCGCCTGCGCGGCGTTCCCTGCGCACATGGCTGCTTCCAACTTGCGGGCGACCAGAACCTTGCGGATGTCATCGAAGACCGGCTTCCAGAATGCCCGGCATTCGGCTGTGCCCCAATCGGGAACCGGCGCGCTCCCAATCGACCCGTCCCCGTGGAGCACCGTCACCTCCATCTTCATCCCGCGTCCTTCCGGCCCAGGATCGTTGTAGGCATTGATCGGTTCCCATATCACAAGGCAAACGATCCTCGGCGGGCCGGATTCTGCGATGGCGCAGTCGAGGTAGCGCTCGAATATCCTCAAGTCATGTCGGAACGCTCCATCCTTCCCGCGCACCCAACGAACCATGCTTTCTTCGTTCCCATAGAACGTCCCACGGACGAGCGGAACCACCACGAAATCGCCGCCAAGCCGGCCGATCGGGCGGAACGAGCGGGCAATCAATCGCCAGTGCTCTTCCGACCAGCGCTGGACCCCATACTTGAGCACAAGTGTGTCGGGCGATTGCACGATTCCCGCGTAGCTCGCCCCCCGCTCGCGGTCTGGCACAACGACGTTGTGCACGTCCAGTTCGACGGGGACGCTTGTCGCTTTCATGCCCTCCGCCTTGACTTGGAGCACGGCCGTATATTTGCCCGGTGCGGCGTCGCGCGGCACGTTCACCGTGAGCCAAACGGGCAGCACGGCAACGTCGCCAGTCGGCGAGAGCGGCACCTCCTCAGGGGCTTCCTCTTCGAGCGCGTCGAACCGCCGCAAGTGGCGCCGGAGCTCTCGGAGCGTCCCCCTCTCCGTTGGAAAGCGCTCCGCCTCTTGGCCATCGGGCGCGAGATCGGGCAGCGCGTAGCGGATTTCAACGGCGGAGGCCGGAATCCGTGCCTTGTTGCCGCTGTTTGTGGACTCAAAGTGCGAAACGCTCGCCGCCGCCCCCTTGATCGGTTTCGGCCCATACACGACGACCTGCCCCGATGCCCCCGCATTCCGGCACGCCATCAGCGTCATCTGCTGAAGCGGCTCCCAAGGGTCGAAGCGGTCTAGATTGTGCAAGCTGACCGGGGCGAGGGCGTTGAACACGCGGAGATCCTTCGGTGCGCTTCCGCCGGGCGACACGGGCGCGCCTTGCGGCGCCGTCAGCGAAAGCCCGAAGAACCCGATCTGCACCCACAGTCCCGCCCTGCCCCGCGCCCTCGGGGCGTAGGCGGGCGAAAGCGGGGCGCGGTGCAGCTCCAGCGCCAGAACGTTCACGCCCTTGCGGAGGGCGCTGACAGGGACGGCAAGGTCGTCGATACGCCGCGTGCGGAGTGCCGCCCTCTCGGTGTGCTCCTTGTTTTTCTTGCAGTCGAAGTCCGTTGGCACGAGGCCGCCCTGTGAATCGACGTATGTTTCGTTCGGGTAATCGAGCGCTGGCGTGTCGAACGCGATCTTGCCCTCCGGCATGTGGCCGCGAGCGATTTCTTTTCCGTTCAGATACACGACGGCGCCGCCGCGATACGTCAGCGAAAGCTTCATCCCGGCGGCCTTGACGGGGTCTTCGACGAGGAATTTCCCACGCATGCAGAAGAGCGCGAAGTGATGAGCATGCCCGATGCTGCCGAACGCGTAGCCGCCAAGTAGCGGGTAGGGTCCCGGCGCACGCGGCCAGGCCCCATCATCGAAATCGGGCTGCGTCCATTCGGCAGGTGGCGGATCCGAGCGCAAATCCACCACCTTCTCGTAGCGGCCGAATGCGTCCGGGGGGAGCGGGGCGAGCGTGCCGTCCTCGTTCCGCATCACAGGCGTCAGCATCGTGATGTGCGTCGCCCAGCGGTAGTGCGTGTCCAAAACACTAATAACGCCGTCGGCCCCAGCCGCGTGGGTTGGTCCGGCGAACAGCGCCGTAGCCGCAAGGATGCCCAACGTCGTGGCATATTTCACTAGGCGAATATTCTCGTGCACAAATAAACCTCCTTCGAGAAATCAGCCGGTCCGGTGAACTATTTTCCTGCCAGATGATCCGCCCACGCCTGAAGCCGTCTTCGGATCACTTCGTCTTTTTGCGTCTTCTTCGCCTCTTCCAGCGCGGCGGCCATCTTCTTGCGATCCCAGCCCAGGTATAGAGACAGCGCGGCGATCTCCATCGAGTCGCGGTTCTTCGAAAGCCAGGGGATGAGCCGTTCGAGCAGGGGGCTTCGGAGAGCGAGCAGCCCCATCGCCCCGCGATAGCGGAAATCCGTATCTTCTGCATCAAGCAGCGCGGCACACACCTTGTCCGCTTCGGGATGCTGGATCAACACGAGCGCCCAGAGGCAGGCGAGCCGGAGATCCTTTTCGGGGGCCTCGTGAAAAACCCGGTGCAGCACAGGACCACCGTCCTTGTGCTTGATGAGCCCGAGCGTTCGCGCCGCTTCCACTCTCGCACGGACCGGAGCGGTCCTGTCGGCGATAACAGCGGCCAATTCATCGGCAGAGACCTTGTCCCGAACGATCCCAAGAGCACGAATGCAAGACGCACCGGCTACTGGGTCCCGGAGCCACTTGCGCGCCTCCGCCACTCCCCTTTCGGAGCACGAGACGAGCAGTTCGGCGGCCATGTCGCGCACGACCTCCTTCTTGTCCTGCAGGAAAGGGAGAACCTTCGAAAGGTCGAGCGTCCCGCGTCGGCACCCGTTGCGAGCATCCCGGGCGTTGCGGCTGATGCACCCCTCGATGCGCTCGCCGATGGCCTCGTCGGCTTCGGACATCGCCTTCAGCAGCGCGGGAGCAGCGGACAGCCCGGCGGCGACAAGTTCCTCTCGCGCCGCAAGCCAAGTCCGCCACGCCGGGGACTTCAACCGTTCGATGGCAGCGTCCACGGAATCCGGCGGGTCGGCGTCCAGAAGGCACTCCCAGTTCGAGATGCCAAGATTCCGCTCCTCAACGAAGCCCGCAGGGGGCTTCTGTCCAGCATCAAGGTTCCACAACCGGCCAACAGCCCACGCGACGTAGCGTGGATGGCGCGGGTCTTGCGTCTCGCGGATGAACGGCCTCGGCCCCCAAGCGCAGCTCATCACGCCGAGGACGTTCGGGCATTCCTGCTTGATCATCCGCGCCGCGGCGATGTGATGGTCGATATTGCCCCCGTCGGCGGTGAAGATGACGGGGTGTCCGGTCTTTGCCTGCCGCAGCATGTCGCCGCGGCCGTGGAACACCTCGTCGGTGTTCTTGACCCAGTAGTACCAGGGCATCAGAATCAGGTCGTCGGGAAAGGTATTCACGAATCCGTTGAACCCCTCGGGCAGTTTTTCCTTGTATGCCCAGGGGAAATAGTGGGACCTCTGGGCGGCTTGGGCGAGGACGTCCGTCCAGATCATGCCCATCACTCCCTTGCGCCGCAGGTATCTAGTGAACCGGGTCGCCACATCGCGGAACTCCTCCAGCGTGCGGTTCGGATACTCGCCGAACCGCATGGAGTATTCCTCCTCATCCATGCCAAGGTGGAGGAACCTGGATCGGAAGACCTCCAATTGCTCGTCAATCCTGTCGTGCATCACCCAGGTGCAGATTTCGGCGTCGCGCATGAACACATACGGGTTGTTTTTGTGCTCCCAGAAATGCGCGCGATCCATCGAGCAGCCCGCGATGAGCTCCACCCCTGCGTTGCGGATATCTCGGATGAGCTTGCGGAATTCGGCTTGGAGGGGGTCCTTCGGAACCTTGATGGAGAGTTCCGGGTGTGATTCCGAGGAGAGCGGATAGTTCTGGCTCAGCATGTTGAGCTTTCCGTCGAGGCAGAGCGCCGCCGCGGCGCGGCGGACGTCGATGGGGACGCCCGCGTGGCTGCCCAACACGGCACGCAACTCCAAGTCCGGCCAGTCGAGGATTCTGGCGCACGGAATCTTCGTCCCATCGGCTGCGCAGCGGGCCAACTGCATCAGCGTAATCGCGCCGTAGGCGAGGCCCCACGAACCCGGCGCGACAATCACCGCCCCGTCCGAACGGATGTCGAGGTAATACGCCTGGTCCCGAAGCGTCTCGTGGGCCTTGTCGAACGAGCATTCCTTCGCGGCGGCGATCCATCGCTCCGTCCCGTGCCCAACGGAGAGAACGAAGCGTCCCTTGATGCCCGCCCCCTCCCGCTTCACCGGCAGCCGCGCGGGCAACTTGAGATAATGCGCCAACTGCCCGGCCAGCGCGTCCGCCACCGCCTGCGCCTTTTCGCCTGCGTCGGCCGGTATGACGATTCCGCGGCCGGCGACATCAAACACCCCGTCGGTTCGCGTTGCGTTTTGCGGCTGCGGATAGAGCGGCAACGGCGCTTCTCCCGCCCGGAGCACATTCGCGCCGCACGACGTCACGGACAGCAATACGGCGGCAGACCACCTTCCGAGTTTGAGCATGCTTCCATCCTCCGCGCGGCAATTCCTCTTTTCGGGGAATCACTCATCAATGGGCCGGCCGCCCTGCTTTTCGAGGAACTCGGCGTGATGCGCGCGGCCGGTCGCGCGAAGCCGCGCCAGGTAGGCGGGCAGCACGTTCCGCCCGTGATACGGGCCGCCCTCGCGGATGACCCGCCACATCGGATCGATCTCATACTGCGAGGTCTGCATCATCTCCGAGTGCCACCGCTCAATGACAGCGAGGCCGTGATCGACAACATCGGGCCGCTTCTCCGCCAGGTTGTGCTGGAGGTGCGAATCGGCGGCAACGTCGAAGAGCATGACGCCCGGGAACGGATGATAGCAGGTGTGGTATGTCCGCATCAGGAGCCAGTTGTCCCAACGCGCGGAACGCTGGCACGACCAGCAGTTCTGGCTGACGACGAGGTATTCGCGGCCGGCGTCCCGGCCTTGGCGGAACGCTTCGGCGAAGCTGCGGCCGTCCCACGCGCCGGGGACTTTCATGTCCCAAAGCTCGAGCGTCATCGCGGCAACGTCCGACTGATAGTGAAGACCCTGGCGGACGCCCGGGGCAACGCCGGGCCACTTGAGGATGCAGGGAACACGTGACGTGATGCTGTCGGCGGTGTGGTGGTCGCCGTAGATGCCGAGTTCGCCCTGGTTCTCGCCGTGGTCGGAACTGATGAGGATCGCGGTTTCGTCGTAGATGCCAAGCTTCTTGAGAAGGTCCAGCACCTTGCCGACGTAGAAGTCCGCATAGTGGATGCCCGTGTCGTAGCCGTCGATCCAGCGGCGGAAGTCGGCCACGTTCTTCATCTGCTTCGGCAAACGGGGGAACTCGCCGATCTCATCGAGGCCGCGCCAGCAGGCAACCTCGTTCGGGCTGTTCGGACCGTAGCTCGCCAGGTCCCGGGCGATGATCTCGTCCGTCATCCAGTCGGGCGGAGGGTCATTCTCGAAGGGATTGCCATATTCCATCGGCGTGCGATAGGGCGTGTGCGGGTCCCAGCAATTGATGTGCAGGAACCAGTTATCCTTGGAGCCGTTTCGTTCGAGCCAGTCGAGAGCATAGGGAAAGACCTCGTCGGCGCGTTCGCCGCCCGACTTGCCGGGGTTGTAGGTTTCGCGGAAGCCGGCGTTGAACCACCACGCGCTGTGGCGTTCGGGATAGGGGCTGACAGAGACGGTGTATTTCCCAGCGAGTTTCATCACCATCGGCCAGTGATGGAAACGCGGCGAGTTCTTGAATCCGCGCTGCGGCCCTTCAGGCATCGGGTCGGCGTCCGTGCCCCCGTGGTTGATAACGCCCGTGTGAATGCCGTGCCGGCCCATGAACATACCGGCTCTCGAGGGGAGACACGGTGCGTCCGAGTTGAAGCAGTTCTCGAACCGAACGCCTTCGGACGCGACTTGGTCGATGTTCTGGGAGGTGTTGCGGTGGTAGCCATAGCAGCCGAGGTGGTCGGCGCGAAGCGTATCGATATCGAAGTAAACGAAACGCATGAGCGAGGTTCCTCCAGCGGTCGGACCCCTGAAGGCCGGTGCCTGAGTAGAGTTTACCCATGTCGCGGGCAGCGTGTCAAGCGCGGCGCCGGAGCGGGGGGCGCTCGACCTTGTGAGGCGGTTGTGGCAGCGCTAGAATACGGGCGCACAGCGGAGGAGCGATGAAGCCGGTCGTCTCGGTCATCATTCTCGCATACAACAAGGCCGGACATACGGCCCGGTGCTTGGGCGCGCTGCCGGCGACGCGCTGGCGGCCGCTCGAGGTCGTCTTCGTGGACAATGGTTCCACGGACGACACGCCGCGGGTCGTCGATGCATTCGAGGCGAAGGCGGCCAGTTCGGAAATCACGGTTCGGCGGCTCCGAAACGAGAAGAACGCCGGCGCCGCGACCGGCCGCAACCAGGGCCTCGGCATCGCTTCCGGCGCGTTCATCGCGTTCATGGACAACGATGTGGTCGTCCGGACCGTTGACTGGGTGGATTGGCTCGTGCGTGCGCTCAAGACGAACGGGCGGGGATTGCGGGGCCGAAGCTCGTCTACCCCGTGTCACCATACCTCATCCAATGTGCTGGGGGAGCGGTATCCCGGACGGGACGGGTCTTCTTCCGCGGCCGGGGCGAGCCGCGAAAGGCCGCCGAGTTCAACCGGCCAGGCGAAGTCCAGTGCCTCATCAGCGCCTGTTGGCTGATGCGACGCGAGGTTTACGAGGAAGCCGGCCCGCTCGACGAGGCCTACAACCCGGTGCAGTTCGACAAGCTGCCCTACAATGCCGACGAGTTCGTGCCGGTGACATCGACTATTGCTACCGTGCCCGTTCGATGGGCTGGAAGGTCGTCTACGAGCCCCGGGCGGAAATGTATCACTTCGAAAATGTCACTACTTCCGGCTCTGCGACAATCAACAGCCCATACCAGATTGTGCGAAATGGGATGCTCTTCAAACGCCGCTGGCGGCAGATGTTCGAGAGGGAGGACGGACCGGACGATGCGTCGTGGCGATGGGCGGAAATTCCGACGGTTTGCCTGGATTGCGTGGGAGAACTCGAACTAGTCTGCTCCGCAACTCCCTCGGCCTGAACCACTTATACGTTCGGCAACCTTTTTGGCGATTCCGGGATGATTCCGCTCAAGTCTGCCGCCAATTTTGACGATACAATAAGGGGCGGGCGCAAGAGGCGTCTTGGCCGGATGAAGCCCCATCGGAGGCCGGCTATGGCGGTCGGAAAGGACACGCGAACCCGAAGCAAGTCGCAGGGCGGAACGGCCTGCGTCAAGGCCAAGCGCCGGCCAGCCGCCGCCCTCACCAAGGGGGCCGGCGCGCGCAAGGCCCGCATCGCCCAAATACGTAAGGAAATCCAAAACGGCACCTACGAGACCGAGGGGAAACTCCGGATCGCCATCTCCCGCCTGATTGACGACGTTCTTGCTCGCTGCGACAAAGAGCCGCGGTGAGGATTGTATCTCTATCGACGGTCGGCGGTGCCTGTTCGCTATGCAAACGCCACTGGTCATTTGCCATTTGCCGCGCCCCGCGTAAAACGAACTTCGGCCACCTCATAGTGCGGAGGTTCCTCGATGGGAGAAGAAGTCGCTTCATATCTCATATTCGGCACTCGTCTGGTTGTCGCGGGTCTTTTTGGCGCGCTCGTCGGCTGGGAACGCGAAGCCCGTGAAAAGGCCGCCGGACTCAGGACGCACGTTCTGGTTTGCCTGGGGTCGTGCCTTTTTTCGCTGGTCGCCCTGCGAATGAACGAGGATTTCCGGGGCGTAGATATCATGCGGCTCGTTCAGGGGCTTGTCCTGGCCATTGGCTTCATGGCCGGCGGCGTCATCTTCATGCGGGGCGGCTCTGTCACCGGGCTGACCACGGCCGCCGGGCTGTGGGTCCTCACCGCCGTCGGGCTTGCCGTCGGCCTCGGCTACTACTTTCTCGGAGCCGCAGGAACCCTGCTCGCGTTTCTCACGATCTCCGGCATGAAGCGCGTAGATACATGGCTGCGCTCGAAAGCGGAAACCGAACAGACCGTGAGCGACCTGGCCGCACGTGCCGCCGAACGCGGCAAGCCAAGACCTGATGAAACCAAACCGAGGTAACCGGTCTGCACGAGAAACGGGAGGCCCGAATCATGACACCGTGGAACGGGACCAGCCACTCTCCGCCGTCGTCGAAAGAGGTCATCTGTGCCCGCTTTCCTTCGTTTGTGCACGCTGTGAAAAAATCTGCTCAAATTCGTCATCGCGGAACCTGTTGTCAAACAATAGGTTACAAACTTTTCTCGAAAATTCCTTCAAAAGCACTTGACACCACGAGATTGTGTGGTATAGCGTATTATTAGGCGGAGGCGGTGTTTTCCGAGTTCTGTATTCAAAGCCGAGGTTTCGGGACGCGTTACGCTCGGCGCCTGCCGGTGTCGAAGCCGCTTGTCTTGCTTCTGCGTCCAGTGAGCGCCCCGACCCCGGCACAGGAGGATTTGCGGCCAACGTGGCTCCGAGACACGCGGGCAAGATGCCCGCGACACGGCCAGCGCCATAACCCAGTCGCTCGTGACTAGGGGATGCGCGTCGCCTACGGCGAAACGCGTAAAAGACTTGCACCTGCTCTGCAACGGCCTATAATATGGCACCTTGCATTGCCGCGACGCCCTGCGGGCGCCCGCTATCGCGCGGCTTCAAAACCTGTATGCGGTCAGGAGAAGATGGCATGTCTGATGGCACGCATGTTGCTTTGGATGCTCGGACGCTGCTCATGTCCGATTTGCTGGACCGTTCGGCCCTTGTCGGGCTTCGGAAACAAGTGTGCGTGGACAGGGAACTGAAGCGATCGGTGTCCTCGTTGGCCGCCGAACTGGGAGACGAGACCTCCGAAGTGTCGCGGGCGACATCTGCGGCCATGGTCGCGCTTCGGCGCGGCATCGCCCTCTGGATTCTGGGAGACGCGGAAAAGGCCGCCGCGGCTCTGAGCGCCGCACCGGCAACTGCGGACCGAGATTTCTTCCTCGCGCTCGCATACTTGGAACTCGGACGCGACGTTCTTGCGTTGCGACACGCCGAACAGGCCGCCGCTGCTGACCCTTCGGATGTGCCGGCTGCCCTCCTCGTCGCCGAGGCAACCATAAAGACCGGAAGCATTGAGGAAGGGCTTAAACTTCTGAAAACACTGCACTCTGACGAGGAACACGCCGCGCAGGTTGCATACCTTACCGGACTTGCATACGACTTGGCCGGAGAGCATGCTCGCGCGGAGGAAGCATACAACAAGGCACTGGAGATAGACCCCGGGGCGTTGAACGCGAAGTTCCGGCTTGCGTGCAATGCGAACAGGGCAGGAGACGAGGCAGGGGCAATCCAGCTTTATGAGGAAATCCTCCAGAAGGACGCAAGCTATGCCGGGGCGCTTGTGAACCTCGGCATCCTGTATGAGGACAAGGGCCGCTACAACGACGCCGTGCGGTGCTACGACCTGGTGCTGAAAGTCCGCCCGAACGACCGACGCGTGCGGCTCTACAGAAAGGAAGCGGTCGCATCGCTCCACACGATTGTCGATGACGACCTCCAGAAAGAAGTGCAGCGGCGCGTCGAGATTCTCCGAACGCCGATTTCTGACTTTGAGCTTTCGGTGCGCAGCCGCAATTGCCTGGCAAAGATGGAAATCCGAACGCTCGGCGACCTCGTGCAGAAGACGGAGCAGGAACTCCTGAGCTACAAGAACTTCGGCGAAACTTCCCTGGCCGAAATCAAGGACGTGCTCAACAGCAAGAACCTGCGGCTTGGGATGTTCCAAGAGGAGAATATGGACGAGGTGACGCGCCGCGTGCTGGCCGCCACGCGCCAAGCTCAAGAGGAAGCCGGACGGGACATCCTGAAACACAGCGTTGAGGAACTGGAGCTTTCGGTTCGGTGCCAGCACTGCCTCGATACATTGGGGATCAAGACTATCGGTGAACTGATCACGAAAACCAAGGACGATCTCCTTGCCGTTCGCAACTTCGGACGCACCTCGCTTCAGGAGATTCGTGAGAAGCTCGCCGAACACGGACTCGCGCTGCGCGACGACGTTACCGGACCGGCGAAGAAAGCATAGGGGCACGGCCCGGCATCATGCGATGCCGCGAGAGGCGGCGACACGGGACCCTCGCGCCAAAATGAAACTCATCGTTCACGTGTGCTGTGCTCCTTGCCTTGCCGGAACCCTCGATGTGTTCGCCGCCCTCGGCAGCGTGATGGCTTACTTTTGCAATCCGAACATCCACCCGCTGCTTGAATTTCGGAAGCGACTCAAAGCGTTCGAGGTGTTTGCCGACCGGAGCAAGATTGCTTTTGACGCCGACCGCGAGTATGGGCTTTGCGATTTTCTGCGGCAGGTCAGGCCGGACGGCGCCGGGCGGTGCTTGGTCTGCTATCGAGAGCGGCTTCGCCGCACGGCGCGATACGCGACGGGTGTAAGAGCGAATGCGTTTTCGACGACGCTTCTCTCGAGCACGCACCAAGACCACGAGGCCATCCGCCGCGCAGGCGAGGAGGCCGCCAACGAGTTCGGTGTGCCGTTTCTCTACCGCGACCTCCGGCACCTCGCGGGCGCGGGGGAAGCCATTGCGAAAAAGATGAGCATCTACCGGCAGCAATACTGTGGCTGCATCTTCAGCGAGTATGAGAGATACAAGGACACAAACACGGAAGTCCACCGTAGGACGGGTAAGGTCTAGGGGACGCCCGGCCGCATCGCTGGGTCGCCTCGCCGCAATCGGCTGCCTCTCGGCGCTCGTGAGTTCGTGCTCGTCCCAGATGGATTACTGGCCCACGCGCGAAGGCGTGCCCGAAGTGCGCATCCTGCTCTTGGAGAAG
>CAZBRH010000006.1:0-5971 GCA_964494245.1 uncultured Planctomycetota bacterium
CCCACACCGAGCCGCCCGCCGCCCACACCGTCTGCGACCACCGCCCGGGCACGGGGGCGCGCCAGAGGATGGCGTGGGTGGTGGGGTCCATCACTGCGTAGTCGATGGAGATTTTCGGGAGCTTCGCGTATTCGCGGCGGATGACAGCCGCTGTTCGGCACGTGCCGATCTCCGGGCGAATGCGCTCCACCGCAGCGTGCAGCCCTGGCGCGTGAACCTTCAACTGCTCCAGAATCACGTCCGCACGCCAGACAAAGTTCCCGCTGTTCCAGTAGCACCGGCCCGACCGCACCATCTGCTTGGCCGTTTCGAGGTCGGGCTTTTCGGTAAAGCGCCGAACCTCGAAGACCCTGGGGCGTGCAGCGCCGGAGAGGCAACCGCCGCGATGGATGTAGCCGAACCGCGTCTCTGGCGCCGCCGGCTTGACGCCAAACGTCACAAGGTAGCCGCGCTGAGCAGCACGCACCGCAGCACGCACCGCCTTGCGGAACTTGCCCGCCTGCGGCACAAGACTGTCGCCCGGCATGCAGAGCATTACGGCGTCGGGATCGAGTCGGTGGACAAACACGGCGGCGAGAGCGATGCACGCCGCCGAGTCCCGCCCCATTGGCTCGCCGATGACGTTCTCCGCGGGCACGCGGGGCAGCGCCCGGCGGACCGCAGCGGCCTGGGCGCGCGACGTCACGCAGAAAACACGCTCCGGCGAAACCATCGGCGCGACCCGCTCGGCGGTCTGCACGAGCATGCTCTTGGTTCCTCCGAACGCAAGCAGATACTTCGGCGTCTTTTCACGGCTCAGCGGCCAAAAGCGCGTGCCGCGCCCACCGACCATCAGGACGGCATGGAGCATGTCCCGACCTCCGCCAATAGTTGAACCGCCTTCGTCAGGCGTCGCTCGACCACGTCCGGCTCGACGTCGATGAATGCAGCGAGGTGCTCGGCAGCTTCGTCAACTCGGCCGAGGGCGGCAAGCGTCATTCCTCGGACATAGGAGCACCATTCCTTGTAGAAGAAACCATCGCCCGTCAGCGAAATCGTGTCGAGGAGAGCGAGGGTCTCGTCGAACCTTTCGAGTCGGTAGGCCGCGGCGGCCCGGTAGAATTGAGCGACCCCGGCGAGCGGGCCTTTCTGCGGTGCGGCGGCGAGCTCTGCCGCCGCCCGGCTGAACTCCCCCGCCTCGAAGAGCGCCGCGCCGAGCATCGCCCGCACGTCGGCGTCGTCGGGCCGCAGTTCGGCGGCTCGGGCCAGGTATTTTGCGGCGGCCTTGGGCTTGTTCGCCTCGAGCAGCTTCCGCCCGCGCTTCGCACAGGCATCGGCGGAAAGCCCAGGCGCGGGCTCAGATACGGCTTCTGGTTTGGCGGCGTCAGCGGGCTCCGGCGGGAGCGCCCCGGTGTCCGTGCCGCGGACCTCAAAAAGCTTTTGTTCAACTAGAGCGAGAATCCACGCCAGAATGTCCAGGTTCTCGGTGCGCGGGCCGGTGAGAAGCTTCCGGCACCCTTCGGCGACGCATCCGGAGAGGATGTCCCGTGCCGCGGCAAGCGAACGGATTGTGGGGTTTGTGGGCGAATGCTTGGCGGCGCGTTCCAGCTCCGACCCTGCATCCATCGTCCGGCCGAGCCGCAAGAGGAGATATGCGTGAAACATCGCGGCGACGGCGTCGCCGGGCGCCGCGGCCGTGGCGCGGGAAACAACTTCGAGTGCCGCGTCGCCTCGGCCGGCACGGGCGAGCGTCAGGGCGTGTTGGATAACGAGCCGCGGGTCGCCGGAATCGCGGGCGGCGTCGAACGCCGCGAGCGCATCGTCCAGCTTCCCGGATCGCGCAAGCCGCTGTCCGCGCCGCAACGCCCATCTGCTTGACCGGGTCGCCCTCATCGTGGGGTATGATGCCAGAGCCGCCGCGCCCTGTCAAGCCGCTGCGCTTTTTGCTTGACGGTGCACGGCGCCGCTCCGCTATACTGCTCCCGTGGACCTTATCGCAATCATCGGGACGGCGCTGGCGCTTTCGATGGATGCGTTCGCGATTTCCGTGGCAAGCGGCGCGATCATCCAGGAGCAGAAGATCCGCCACGCATTCCGCGTCGCCTTGTTTTTCGGTGGGTCTCAGGCGATCATGCCGTTCCTTGGCTGGTTACTCGGACGGAGTTTGCAGGGGTTCATCGAGGGGGTAGACCACTGGGTCGCGTTCGGGCTGCTCGTGTTCGTCGGCGGCAAGATGATCTACGAGGCCCTGATGCTGGAGCCGCACGAGCGGAAGTCCGCGAGCGTCACGCGGATACCCACGCTGCTCATTCTGTCGTTTGCGACGAGCTTGGACGCCTTCGCCGTCGGGATTACGATTTCGTTCTTGAAGGTGGCGATTCTCGCCCCTATAATCCTCATCGGCTTGATTACGTTCCTTGTATCGCTCGCGGGCGTTTTCATCGGCGACCGCTTCGGGCATTGGTTCGAGAGCAAGGTCGAGCTTGTGGGCGGCCTGGTCCTGATTGCCATCGGCTGTAAGGTGTTGTTCGATTCCTTTTCTTAGGAGGGCGGGATGTGAGACGCGTCGCGTTGGCGATGGCGGCGTTGGCGGTGGTCGTTCTTGTGAGCGGCTGCAAGGACAAATACGAGGCGGCCATGGACGAGATGCTGGGCTGCCTGAAGGAAATGAACGGCATTTTGGCGGGCGTCAAGGACGAAGCATCGGTCGCCGCCGCCAAGCCCAAGCTCGAGAAGCTCGGCCAGAGGATGAAGGACCTCGGCGAGCGGGTCAAGGCCATGGAGAAGCCCTCCAAGGAGCGCGAAGAGCAACTCCAGAAGAGATACGAGACCGAAATTCAGGGCGTGATGAAGGACCTCATGGGCCACATGATGCGGCTGATGAGCATCAAGGGCGCCGAAGAACTCCAGAAGGTTTTCGAGAAGATGCCATCGATGTGAACGGCCGACCTTGTCCGTTCTTATGGTTGTTCGCCCGAGGGGCCGCGGACAATTCGGCGGCCCCCTGCTTCCTGTGATGTCCCCACAAGGAGGGAACCGGTGAGGCGGATCATCTTCCTGACCGCGCTTGTGCTGGCCGGCGCGGCCGCCGGTTGCTCCGAGCGGAACCCGCACGAAGCCAACACGAAGGGCTACTTGGAGCTCCGCACCGAACTCAACGGCGTCCTCGGCACCGTCCAGGATGAGGCGTCACTCGAAGCGGCTCTGCCACGGCTCGAAGCGCTCAACCAGCGCATCAGACTGAACCTTGAGACCGGGGCCGAGCTCGGAAAAGAGGCCGAAGAGCAGCGCCGCAAGGCGCTCGCCCGATTCAAGTCCGACCTCGAGGCGCAGAGCCGCGCGTTCGGCGACCACATCCGCCGCATACAGAAAATCGAGAGCTTGTCCTCTGGCGCCCTCCAGAAGCTCCTCGAGGCCATCAAGGACGTTCCCCCGGAAAGCTGACGCAGAGCACTCCGGTTCCGTTGATGCGGTCTGCCGCGAGGTCGTTCAGCGCCTCATTCGCCCGTTCGAGCGGATACGTCGTGACATGCGGGCGGATGGGAATTGCGGCGGCCTCCGCTAGAAACTCGCGGCCGTCCTCGCGCGTGTTTGCCGTGACCGAGTGAATATTGCGCTCGTAGAAAAGGTGCCGCTCGTAGTCCAGCACGGGAACAGGCGTCATGTGGATGCCCGCGAGTGCGAGCGTGCCGCCCTTCTCAATCCGCTCCAACGCCGGCGGCACGAGTTCGCCAGCGGGAGCAAAAATGATGGCGCTTTCGACCTTCGTCGGCATGTCCTCGGCGCGTTCGCCGACCCAGACAGCGCCCATCTCCCGCGCCAGCGCGCGGTGCCGTTCGCCCCGCGTGACAACAAAGACCTCGCAGCCGCGATGCAACGCAATCTGGATGACGACATGGGCGCTCGATCCGAAGCCGTAGATGCCGAGCCGCCCGCCTGGCCGGAGCCCGCTCCGCTTGAGTGCACGGTAGCCGATGATCCCGGCGCACAGAAGCGGCGCCGCATCCGTGTCGCTGAACGCGGCGGGAATCTCGTAAGCAAAATCTTCATGGATGATCGCCAGCTCGGCGTAGCCGCCGTCGGCGTGGTAGCCGGTGAACCGCTGCTCCCCGCAGAGGTTCTCGCGCCCGCTTGCGCAGAACGCACACGCGCCGCACGTGCGCCGGAGCCAGGCAATGCCGACACGCTGCCCGGCCCGCAGCCGCATGCAACCGGGGCCGAGCTCCTCTACGATGCCGACGATCTGGTGGCCGGGGACGATGGGCAGCTTTGCCCTCGGCAGGTCGCCCTCGATCACGTGCAGGTCCGTCCGACAGATCGCACAGCAGCGGACACAGACGCGGACCTCGCGTGGCCCCGGCTGGGGGTCGGGCAAGTCACGCAGGCGCAGCGGCTTTGTCGTAATCGGTGCAATGTTATCGAGAACCATCGCCTTCATTGCGATCCTTCCCACTGCTTCCGGAGCCCGCTCAACCGCGCGAGCACGGCGTCCATCGCCTTTCCGGCGTGGCCGTCGAGGGCGCGGCGGAGCGCGTCGAGCCGCCGCAGCATCGCGAGGTTCCAGCCGAAGCTTTCGAACAGGACGAGTTCTTCGGGGCCGCCGACGGTGAGCGTGTAGGTCGGCCCGCGCGGCGGCTGGATGTCCGTCTGGGCGACGTTGATCGCCCGCGCGATGAAGCCGTCGTCCGCCAGATGTGCGATGAGGGCGGCCGCCTCGTCCTTCGTAATCTGGATCGCCGCCGGTGCGGACGGGTCCGCTCGGAGAGGCACCCGCAGCGAGAGGCCGGGGAACGGCTTGTCCGCCGGGCCGACGTAGTGGAGTTCGAGCGTGAAGGCGTGCACGTCGGCGGTCAGCGCCTTCACCCGCGCGGCGGTCTTCGGGTCGTAGGGCGGCAGAAGCAGCCGGCCCTGGTCGCTATCAATCGGTTTGTCATAGCAGCCCTTGAGCAACCAACCGCCCGGACCGAACTGCGGGCGATCCGGTCCGAAATACTGCATCATTCCCCAAGGCGTCCGAATGCGGTCAAGCCGTTCCGCGCCGGCAATGGGCTTCCCGCTGTAGGTGAGTTCGCCGAAGCGGCTCTCGCTCCGGGTGCCAGCCGCGCGGATGTCGAACTTGCACTTCCACGGCGGGCGCTCGTAGGCGCCGGGCTTGCTCAGGTCAAGAGCGTTCGCGGCCTCGGCGGCCGGCAGAGCGGGCTTGGCGCCGCCGAGGGGCGCGCGGCAGCATTCGCATTCGCCGAGCTTCGCGCTGCATTCGCGGCAAAGCTTGAACGCTCCGCTGGACGTGTGCCCGCCGCAGTTCACGCACCGGCCGATGTCCGTCGTGTGCATCCTCCCCCTGCACTTCGGGCACAGTTCCCCGCGCGCCGGCACGCTCCACATGCACACCAACGCTGCAATTCCTATGACGACCTTCCTCACCGCATTTCTCCTTCTCTCGCTCAGTCGGTGTCTCCCGGCCTCGGCGGGACGATGCCATCGGCGCGCATCGCCGACTCGATTTTCCGGATCGCGTTGTTGATCTCGCGCAGGACCGCCTCGGACCGCTCGGACTCGCGGCGGTGCCGGAGCGCGTCGAGAGCGGTGTAGCGCAGCCGGCCGTAGGGGTAGCTGATCTGGCGGACGTCGCCGAGTAGGCCGAGCGCGAGAGCGGCCGCCGCGCGGCGCGAGTCGTGCTTCGATACAAGCGAATCTATGAGGATTTTTGGCGGAACGGAATCGCAGCGGTAGATGGCGTCCGCCGCCGCCAGAGCCGTCTCCGGGTCCGTGTCCGCGGCAGCGCTCATGCAAAGGAACAGAGGATCAACCGCCAGGGAGTCCCCGATGGCCCCGAGCGCGGCGGCGCAGCCGCGCCGCACGCGAGCATCCTCGCTCAGCAGGCCCGCCACGAGCGAGGGAACGTCGTCTCGGCTCGCGATATGGCCGCAAATTTCCGCCAGTTTTGCGGCGGCCGTTCCGCGGACGTCGGGGTTCGGGTCCTTGAGCAGGT
>CAZBRH010000006.1:6012-12248 GCA_964494245.1 uncultured Planctomycetota bacterium
ATCGACGTTCCGCCGGTGCATGCTCGTGGTCATGCTCGCGTCCCACCGCCGCCGGCAATAAAGCGCAACGGCCTCGACGGCGGCGGCCCGGACGCCGGGATCCCGGTCGCCAAGCATCGCGATGATTCGTTCGGCAACGACCGGATGGTGCTCTGTGAACGTTCGCGCGACCGTAATCTGCAAGAGCGAATGCTTGCGGACGATGGGCGACCCGCTCAGCGTTCCCTGCAGAAGCAGCGGAATCGCCGGTGAACCCATCTTCGCAAGCCCGGCGGCAGCGGCTTCGGATGTGTCGGGGTGGAGCAGCTTCGTTCCCAGTGCGACGGGGTCGGCCTGCTTACATCCCGTCATTGCAAGGGCGAGCGCGGCCACCGCGGGGAAAACCATCCTTCTCATGCCGCTTCCTCCTTGTTCCGGTAGTGCGTCTCAATCCGGTGGAGTTCTCGCGCGACGGCATCGTCGAGCAGGGGTGGACGTTCAGCGGCCAGCAGAGCCGCCGCCTCGTCGCGGGCGCGCTCCGTCAAACGTTTCGCTCCATCTGCGATCCAGCGTTCGCGCCGCGCCCGGTTCAGTATCTTTGGCTCATAGAGTTCCCTGCGGAAGTGGTGGAGCGTGTGTTCCGTTGCCAGAAAATCGCCGGCGATCCCCGCGTCGCGAATGACCTCCTCGGCGAGAGCGTCTTCCGTGACCTCGATCCCGCGAAGGTAGCGGCGGACGATCCCGATGATCTCGCGGTCCAACACTGCTTTGACGGGCGACAGGGTCTTTTCGGATTCGAGCGAACCGACGCCCCAGATGATGCCGACGCCAGCCCGCGCGTGGATGACCGCGGCGAGCGTTGTCTCCAGCGCTGCCTGCTCGTCCGGCACGAGGGCGTCCGTGCACATCCACGAGGCCGAAGGCAGGCCGAGCAGTCCAGCGATCGCCGCGCCCGCCTCCGCCAGCAGGCACACTTCCGCTCCACCCGTCACGACCGTCGCCGTCCTCATATCCATCACGTGCGAGAAGCCGAGGTTGTGAATCACGGGCCGGCCCGGCTCAATGACCTGGTTGATGACGATGCCCGCCAACACCTCGGCATGGCCGACAGCGAGATTGCCGGCGAGCGTCACCGGCCCGGACGCGCCGCCCGTCGGCTCGCCGTTGACCATCACCGGGATGCCGTCGCCCGCGCTGCGTAGGAACGTGTCGAGCGCGAGATGCGTCCAGCGCAGCGGCCCGTGCGCCGTGAAGCCCACGCTGAAGACAGGGCTGTTGCGAATGCTTCCGCCGCAGAGTGCCCGCGCCATTTCCTTCATCGCTTCTGCGCCCGCGGGAGTAAATGAAAGCGCGCGGAGGTGCTTCCGGCAGTTTTCAGCGAGGACACGGAACCCAGCAAAGTCCCGCGCGTGCGGCGGCACGTCGGCCAGCGCCGTGCCGACGACGGCGTGCACGTCGCCGAAGGCATCCACGAGCCGAGCGAACGCTGCCAGGTCGGCCGATGTGATCTCGCGGATCGAGCCGTCGAGGTCGAGGTAGCAGAGGGCGGCGCCCGTCCAGAACCGACTTGGCGCGCCCGCCCGGACCTCGGCGAGGGAGCCGTCGAGCGAAGCCAGACGAACGGTCTTCGGCGCGAGAGCGAGGCGCTCGGCCACCATCTCGCGCGGGAAGCGGACGACGTTCGCGCCGTGTCCCCCTACCGCCCCAGCCCGGACGAGCAGCCCGCGTATCGCGTCGTGCTCGACGCGGACGCCAGGGTCGGCAAGCAGTCGGAGCGACGTCTCGTGGATTCGCTCTGCGTCCTGCGGGGACATCATCGGTTCTTCTCCGCTCGGGTGCCGGCCGACCAACCGATTTCTACCATTTGGGGGCGTCGAATTCAACCTGCCCGCGCGGGGATTGCCTGTCTCGGAGCGCCGCGCTATGATTCCCTGCCGAAAGGAGCCAGCGATGCCCACGCAGCCCGAACCTGTCCTGCACGAAACAGACAGTCCGCGACGGCACCTCGTCGAGCTGCTTCTCGACGGTGAGCAGGTGAGCCGCGCGTCCGTCGTTGACGTGCCCACCCGCATCGGTTCGGTCGAAGTTCGCCTCGGTGGAATCGGCGGGGTTTTTACCGCCGAGGCGCACCGGATGAAGGGCTACAACAGTCGCGTGCTGCGCCGCTGCATCGAATGGATGACAGACGAGACCGATTACGATTTGTCCGCCCTCTTCGGCATCTGGAACTACTACCAGCGGTTCGGCTATGTTGCGTGCATGCCCGCGGGGCCGTCGTTTCTGCTTGGAGTCAAGTCGCCCGTTCGTCCCAACCGTCCGCTGAAGGTGCGGCCGCTGCGGAGGGCCGACCTGCCCGCCGTGCTGCGGCTATATGCCGCTGAGAACGCGAGGCGGACCGGCTCGGCGATTCGCCGGGCGAAGGACTGGAAGGGCTTCCCCCAGGGTGCCGGTCACAAGGCGGAGCCCACCGCCGTCGTCGCGGTCGATGCACGCGGCCGCGTGGTCGGATACCTTGTGCACAGCTGCCACGACGAGGGCCTCGTCGCCGCCGAAGCGGCAGGCCGGGACGCCGATGCCTGCCGCGCGCTGCTCGCGCACTGCCTGCGCGTTGCTGAACGCCGCGGACAGGAGCGGCTCCGACTCCACCTCCCGCCGGACTCGGCGATGGCTGACGTTTGCCGCGCCGAGGGCTGCGAATTCACCGTCGGCTTCCACAAGGGCGGCGGTCCGATGGGGCGCATCATCCACCAGCGCTCGCTGCTCCGCAAGCTGGCGCCCGACTTCGCCCGTCGGCTCGCCTGCTCCGAGTGTGCGGGATGGACGGGCGTGGTGGAAATCGACACCGACCTCGGTTGCGACCGGCTGGCCGTCAGGCGCGGTTGCGTTCGCTCTGTTCCACCGCGAATGCGCAGCCGGCCGGACATCCGGCTCTGCATCCCGCAGCAAGCGCTGACGCAGCTTGTGTTCGGCTACCGGCGCGCCGCCGAACTGCTTTGTGCGCACGGATGCCGATTGAGCGCCGATCAGGTCAACGTGATCGACGCGCTCTTCCCTGTCGGCTGGGCCTACACGTGGTGGCCAGACCGGTATTGAAGGAGCAGAAGTGAGAATGACATTGGACCGTCCCATCAGAGTCGGCATTGTCGGCGCTGGATTTGCCGGCCGGTTTCACTACGAAAGCATCCAGCGCGTGCGCGGCGTTCCCATCAGGGTCGTCGGCGTTGCAACGAAGACTCGCGAGAGCCGCGAGCGCTTCGCCGCCGAGCGCGGCATCCGCGCATTCGACTCGGTCGAAGCGCTCATCGACGCGTGCGACGTGGTCGATGTGTGCACGCCGCCTTATGCTCACGAGGAGATCACAATCAAGGCGGCCGCAGCCGGGCGCCACGTCATCGTCGAAAAGCCCTTCACCGGGTCGTTTCTCAACCGCGAACGATACGAAGCGCAGGCCGCGAAGCCGCTTTCGTTCAACGAGCAGCGCTATGCCGAGGCCGTCGGCAGCGCGAACCGCATGGCCGAAGCCGTCCGCCGCGCCGGCGTCCTTCTCTGCTTCGCCGAGAACTGGCATTTTCTGCCGAGCGGCCTCAAGACCTGCCGCCTGATGATGCGGTCGATGCAGAAGAAGACCCGCGGCGCCGACGGGCGCTGGGTGCCCGCCGGACCCGACTTCGGCGCCCGCGTGATGCTCATTCGCGGCTGCGAGGCGCACAGCGGCTCCGGCTCGCCCGTCTACGGCGACCTTCGCTACGCCGGCGGCGGCGCCATTATGGGCAAGGCGTGCCACCCCCTCGGCTTCGCGCTCTACGTCAAACGACTCGAGGGCATCGTCCGCGATGGCAAGCCCATCGCGCCCGTGGCCGTATCCGGCCGCTGCGGCTACCTCACGAGCGCCCCGGGCTACCGCGATCCCGACTACGAGAACCCGAAGAAGATTCGCAGCAATTACGTGGACGGCGAGGACTGGGGCCTGATGGTTGTCCGCTTCGCCGATGGCACGTTCGCGGAAATCGAGGCGAACGAGTTCACGCTCGGCGGCGTCGCGAACACCTTCGAGGTGCTATCGAACAAGTTCCGCATTCAGGGCAACGTCAGCCCGAACGACGCCGTCCGCGCCTACGCGCCCAGCGCCGACGTGTTCGAGCCAGAATACATCGTCGAGAAGCTCGAAACCTCCGGCGGCTGGAGTTTCCCGGCGATGGACGAAAACTTCACGATGGGCTATCTGGAGGAGATGCAGGTTTTTGCGGAGCGGATCGCCGCGCGGTGTGCCGGAAGCGCTGTGGCGGCAGAGGCGCCTTACTTGGCGCCCGAAGAAGACATCGAGTTAGCTGTCGACTCGGTCAAGCTCATGTTCGCCGCCTATGTCAGCGACGAGCGCGGCGGCGCCGAGGTTGTGCTCGATGAACTCCCCGGATGAACACCCAGCTTCACGCGGACCGCAAGGAACCCCCTTGGCACGGACGAACCTCAATCCGCGCAATGCCTCCCCGTAGCCGCTACGAGCAATAACCCATTGATCGCGACGAGGTCTTCCGTCACCACGGGTCCCCAGGGGGCCCGCCGGGGGAACTGACCTCAATCAGCTTCGGGGCTGGTTTTCGCTTGACCGGTGCGCGTTTGCCGCCAGCCAAGTGGTAGAGAACAACATCCCTGGCATCCGAGACCCGGCCCAAGATATCTAGGCGCCCCTGCTGCTCGGTCGCGAAGCTAATCCGGCCCAGAATACCAGCTTCGGTCGCCAATTCCACAAACTCGTCAAGGAATGAGAGCGAAAGGAATTCTGTGCCGTCGAGGTCGATGATGATTTCGGAGCCGTCGTCGCGGGCAAGCAGCGTTTGCGCGGCGTCACGTCCGTTTTTTCGAGTCAGGCCGGATTGGGTCAGCTCCGCGATCCCGAGTCGCATATCGTGCGCTCCTAGCCCGTTGGGAGGTGGACGGCCAGCTGCACTCCGGCAAGCGAGAATTCCGTCTTCAAGCGGAACAACTTGCCCTCCGGTTCAATGATAACACGACCGCTGCCGGATGCAATAGTCATCCGGCCGTCGCTCGCTGTGACGCTCTCGACCACCTCGGTCAGCCCCATTCCGTGTCCGGGCTGGCAGGAGACGCGCTGTTTGAGCGCCAGTGCAATCGCGTCCTCGTCCGGCCAGTCAGCAACGTGAGCGTATTGCGGGTTCATCCGGAGCGTTTGCCTGATGCCGAGTCCGCAATCGCCCAGCGCCAGTGCGAGACGTTTCGCCTGCGGGAACCACTGCATGGTAAATACGGCTGGCAACTCCGTTCCCGAATGCTGTGAGAAATTGTCGACCAGTTCAGAAACAATGCTGGCGACCGCCTCTATCCTGACCGGCACCCTTCGCAGCGCATCCGCTGCGCGGGTTGCGATCACGTCGCCGATGTCGGGTTTTCTCTCCACGTCGATGATGTCGTTCAGCGAGGTGGCCAAATCCTTACGGCGCGCACTCACGACTTCGACAAAGCCCTTTGCGAACCGGAATCGTTCATAGAACCGGATGCTTTCCAAGTAGCCCTCGACGGCCTCCTTTCGGGGCAATCGCCAGTCAAACGACTTCCCCAAGCTGTTGTGGAACCTGAGGAACATGCCGAGATAGACGACCGCGAACGGGGTGACGAACGTAACATCTGACAAGTCAACCGTTGGCCGATCCGCCGCCAAGTCGATTCGGGAGCAGAACGCCGATACGTTTGTGGAATCGAGAGGCGGCATGCGGTCCTTACGTATGATAATCTGCGTTGATGGCGACGTAGTCGCGGCTCAAGTCGCACGTCCACATCACGGCTTCGCCCTTGCCGAGGCCGAGGTCGAGGTCGATGGTGATGTCCGGTCCCTTCATCGCGGCTTCGAGGTCGGCGAGCGGGGTCTTCGCAGGGACGCCTTTCGCGTAGGCGAGCAGGCCGCCGATCCGCAGGCGGGCTTTCACGGGGTCGAACCGTGCGCCGCAGCCAGCGGCCTTGCAGACGATGCGTCCCCAGTTCGGATCGCCGCCGTGGATGGCGCACTTGACGAGCGGGGAGCTGGCGACGGCGCGGGCGACCGACGCGGCGTCGGTGGCGGACGCCGCACGCCGGACGCGGATTTCGACGAACTTCGTCGCGCCTTCGCCGTCGCGGACAATCTTCTTCGCCAAGTGGATGCAGACGAATTCGAGCGCGGCTGCGAACTGGCGATACGCCTGCCCCGGCCGCTCGATCCGCCGGTTCCCAGCGGCGCCGTTTGCAAGCACGAGCAGCGTGTC